>NZ_LJFZ01000005.1:232872-241492 GCF_001420875.1 Frankia sp. AvcI1
AGGGGCTGTGGTCGGTCGAGGGGCTGTGGTCGGTCGGGGGGCCACGGTCGGTCGAGGGGGCGCGGTCGGTCGGGGACGGCGTTGATCGGCCGGGCGGGCACGCCCGCGACGACCTGGGCGACGCGGATGTCGTCGGTGACGACCGAGCCGGCACCGATGACGGCACGGTCGCCGACGTTGCGGCGGGCGACGATGTTCGCCTGCGCGCCGATCCACGCCTGGGCGCCGACCGCGACCCCGCCGGAGATCCGCGCTCCCGGCGCGACCGTCACGTAGTCGCCGAGGCGGCAGTCGTGGGCCACGCTGGCGCCGACGTTGACCACCACGTGCCGACCGGTGCGAACGTTCGTGGTGATGCTGGCCAGCGCGCAGACCACGGTGCCGGGCCCGAGCCGGACGTCGCCGCCGAGGCTGGCGCGGGGGTGCACGAGAGTCGCCGGACGCCGGCCGTGGACGCTGGCGTACCGGTCGACGCGCAGGCGGGCGGCGGCGTCGCCGAAGCCGATCAGGTAGTCGGCGTCGAGGCGGCCGAGCATGTCCAGCCCACCGAGCAGGGGCGCGCCGCGGCGGGCGACGAGGTCGGGGTCGGCCGAACCGTCGTCGAGGAAACCGAGGAAGGCGTAGCGGGTCCGGCCGTCGGCCGCGTTGACCGCCTCGACCACGTCGAGCAACTCCCGACCGTGGCCGCCGGCGCCCACGATGACCAGCGAGCGCGAGTGGTCGGGCACGCGGTGACCGTAGACCCGTGTCTCTATGAGTTCAACTTGACACTCAACGTAGCCATGCGGCCGGTGTTGCCGCCCCTCCGGGCGGGGTGGTCCGTGGATCGGGTCGGCTCTACTACTATCGGCATCCTTCTGAACTCGAAGGGTGATGAATCGGTGAAGGTAGTCGTGACGGGCGGTGCCGGCTTCATCGGTGCCCACCTGACCAGAGCGCTGCNCGCCGCCGGGGCCGAGGTGGTGGTGATCGATGATCTCAGTACGGGAGCGGTGTCGAACCTCGCGGGCCTGCCCGTGAAGCTGGTGATCGGCAGCGTCACCGACCGCTCCCTGGTCGAGGAGGCATGCACGGGGGCGGGCAGCATCGTGCACCTGGCCGCCCGGCCGTCGGTGGAGCGCTCACTGCTGGACCCCATGGCCACCCACACGGTCAACGCGACGGGCACCCTGACGGTGCTCGACGTCGCCCAACGGGCCGAGACGCACGTCGTCGTCGCGTCGTCGTCGTCCGTCTACGGCGGGGCGGGGCCGCTGCCCCGCGCGGAGGACGCGCCCACCCTGCCGCGCAGCCCGTACGCGGCCTCGAAGCTCGCCGCGGAGGGATACGCGCTGGCCTACCAGGCCGGATTCGGCCTGCCCGTGCTCGCCNTCCGGCTGTTCAACGTGTTCGGCCCGTACCAGTCGGTGGGGCATGCCTACGCCGCCGTCGTCCCCACCTTCATCGAGGCCGCGCTCGCGGGACGGCCGCTGACGCTGCACGGCGACGGCCGCCAGACCCGGGACTTCACCTACGTGGCGGGGGTCGCCGGCATGCTGTGCGACGCGGCGGTGCGCCGGGTGAGCCACCCGCGGCCGGTCAACATCGCCTTCGGTACCCGCACGGATCTGCTCACCGTGATCGGCGAGCTGGAGCGCATCGTCGGGCGCCGCCTCAGCGTGCACCACAGCGCTCCCCGAACCGGCGACGTCCGCGACTCCCAGGCGGACGCGACGACGATGNGGAGGCTGTTCCCCGACGCGACCGGCCTGGATCTCGCCGCCTCGTTGGAGGCGACGGTCGCCTGGTACGCCGACCGCACCGGCACCACACCGGGCGCCGGCCCCGGTACCGGCGCGGTGCCCGGCGCACCGGCAGCCGAGCGGCTCTGACCCACCACCCGCCGAGTCCCGCCGCCGCCCGCCCGGGTCACGGCGTGGCGGGCCGGGCCGCGTCGGAACGGTCCGCGGTCGGCTGGCGGGGAATCAGGCCGCCCGCCGGGAGGACGGAGGCCGCCGGGAGGACCGGGGCTGGCGGGAGGACCGGGTCTGCCGGAAGGACAGGAGCCGCCGGGGCGGTCGGGGCGGTCGGAGCGGTCGCGGCGGTCGGGGCCTCGACAGTCGCGGTGGCGGGGACGAGGACGGCCTCGCGGGCCAGGGCGGCGAGCTCGGCCAGCACCCGCTCCGGCGGGGCCCAGGGGTCGAGGGCGAGCGCCCGGGTCGGGTCCAGCGAGGGCACGTCGACGTGCGAGATCAGGGGATGGTGCGGGCGCTGGTCGGTCTCGCCGTCGCCGAACAGCTCCTCGTGCAGCTTCTCCCCGCGGCCCAGACCGGTGTAGACGATCTCGATCGGCCGCTTCTCGCGCGCCGCGAGCCGCGCGGCGACGTCCGCGATCCGCACCGGCTCCCCCATGTCGAGGACGAGGGCCTCCCCGGGAGCGCCGAGCGCGCCGGCCTGCAGCACGAGCTGCACGGCCTCGGGGATGGTCATGAAGTATCGGGTGACGTCGGGATGGGTGACCGTGATCGGGCCACCGGCGGCGAGCTGGCCGGCGAAGACGGTGAGCACGGAGCCGTTGCTGCCCAGCACGTTGCCGAACCGCACGCTGACCAGCGTCCCNCTGGCCTCCCGGGCCAGGTGGGCGGTGAGCCGTTCGGTGATCCGCTTCGAGTAGCCCAGCGCGCTGACCGGGTTGGCGGCCTTGTCCGTCGAGATGTTCACCAACCGTTCGACGCCGCAGGCCACGGCCGTGCGCAGGATCGCCAGCGTGCCCCAGACGTTGGTCTTCACCGACTCCCCGGGGAAGCGTTCGAGTAGCGGGAGGTGTTTGAGGGCCGCGGCGTGGAAGACGACCTGCGGGCGGCGCTCCATGAACAGCGTGGTGACGAGGTCGAGGTCGCGGATGTCGCCGAGCACGATCGCGTCGTCGTCGAGCATCGCGCGGCCGGTGAGCGACAGCTGCACCGCCCGCAGCGCGGACTCGTCCCGGTCCAGCATGATCAGTTCGGCCGGGCGGTAGCCGGCGATCTGCCGGCACAGCTCGGAGCCGATCGACCCGCCCGCACCGGTCACCAGCACCCGGCGCCCCACCAGGTAGCTGGCGGCGGNGGCCATGTCGGTGCGGACCTGGCGGCGGCCGAGCAGGTCGGCGAGGTCCAGGTCGCGGATGTCGCCGACGCCGACCCGTCCGTCGATCAGGTCGCCGACCTTGGGAAGGACCTTCACGGTGAGGCCGACGCTCTCGGCGATTCTGCTGATGTCCCGGAGCAGTCCGGCGTCCGCGCTCGGGATGGCCACCAGCAGGGTTCTCGCTCCGGTGGCCGCCGCGACCGGGCCGATCGACTCCCGTCCACCGAGCACCCGGACCCCGAGCAGACGCAGGTTGTGCAGGTTCGGGTCGTCGTCCAGCAGGGCGACGGGGTAATAGGGGCTGTCCTGGGTGCGCATCATCGCCGTGAGGACCCCTTCGGCTCCGTCGCCGGCGCCGAAGATCAGCACCGGCTCGGCGCTGTCCCGGTTCGGCCGGCGCAGCTGCTCCTCCACCAGTCGCCACAGGTAACGCACGCCGAACATCACGACCAGGGTCACCGCGCCGCCGAGCGGCGGCACGCTCAGCGGCATCGGGCGCGGCGAGCCGAACGCGGCGATGACGACGAGCACGCCGACGTTCGTCAACAGCACCGCCACGAGCAGCCCGAGCACCTCCTCGAAGCCGCCGAAGCGGTAGCGCCCCAGATAGAGGTGCAGGGCCGTGCCCAAGAAGTGGAGCAGGCAGACCGCCAGGGCGCAGATCACCCAGAAGCCGAGGTCGGCCAGGGCGTCGTGGGCGAAGTCGAACCGTCCGAGCTGGGCCGACGTGAGGCCGATGACCATCGCCGCGCTGTCCAGGGCGATCTGCAGTCCCACTCGTTGGCGGAGGTTGAGCCTCAGGACGCGCCGCGCGAGGTGCGCTGTCCGCCGCTGGTCGGCCGTGCCGTCTACTCTACGTCTCCACATGAGGCCATAGAGTAAGCGTGACTGAGAGTAAAATAATCGCTACTCATCGAGTATGTTGAGGTGGTCCTCGATGACGGTGAGTGGTCGGTACATAGACTCCGGAGGGTGGTCGACGAGTGGAGCTGCGTGACTATGTCCGCGTCCTTCGCCGCAGCTGGATGGTCATGGTGGCCTGCGTGGTGNTCGGCGGCCTGCTGGCCGCAGCCTCGACCTGGCGGGCGACGAAGGAGTATGCCGCGTCCGTGACCATGGTCGTCTNCTCGCCCGACAACGCCGANGGCGCCGCCTCGGCCTACCAGGGCGGGCTGCTCTCCCAACAGCGGGTGAAGTCGTACGCGAACCTCGTGGCCAGCGAGCGGGTGGCGGCCTCCGTCATCGACCGGCTCCACCTGAAGACCACCCCGGAGGCGCTGCGGGGGCAGATCTCCGCGCAGGCCGTTCCGGACACCGTGCTGCTGCGTGCCATCGTCCGCGACCGGGTGCCCAGGCGGGCCCAGTCGATCGCCGACGCGGTCGGCGAGTCGTTCTCCGTCGCCGTCGCCCAGATCGAGGCGCCCGCGGACGACGAACCGCCGTCGGTCCGGGTGAGCGTCTGGGAACGCGCCAAGCTGCCGGTCTCGCCGGTCTCCCCGCAACCGACCCGCAACCTGGCCCTCGGTCTGCTGCTGGGGCTGATGGCCGGGGTGACGGTGGCGTTCACCCGCTTCCGCCTGGACACCAGCGTCTCCGGGGAGGAGGACGCGCGGGAGTCGACGGACCTGCCCAACCTGGCCGTGATCGCCTTCGACGCCGACGCGGTCCGCCGGCCGCTCATCACCAACGCCCGGCCGCACTCCGCCCGAGCGGAGGCCTTCCGCCAGCTCCGCACCAACCTGCAGTTCGTCGACGTGGACGCCGGCCCACGGTCGATCCTCGTCAGCAGCTCCGTGCCGGGCGAGGGCAAGACCACCACGATCTGCAACCTCGCCATCAGTCTGGCGCAGGGCGGTGCCCGGGTCTGCCTGATCGAGGGCGACCTGCGCCGGCCGTCGTTCGGCGACTATCTCGGCGTCGAGTCCGCGGCGGGCCTGACCTCCGTCCTCATCGGCGCCGCCGACCTCGACGACGTGCTGCAGCCGTGGGGCGAGGGGCGCGTGGGGGAGGGCCGGGTGGAGGTGCTCGCCTCCGGACCGGTCCCCCCGAACCCCAGCGAGCTGCTGGGCTCCAAGGGCATGGCCGACCTCGTCCAGCTGCTGCAGGCCCGATTCGACATCGTGCTGATCGACGCCCCACCCCTGCTGCCCGTGACCGACGCGGCGGTGCTGGCGACCCGGGCCGAGGGGGTGCTGCTGGTGGCGCGGGTCGGCCGGACCCGCCGCGAGCAGCTTCGCCGCGCCGCCGAGGCGCTGCGCGCGGTGGATGCCCGGATGGTCGGCACGGTGCTGAACATGGTCCCGACGAAGGGGCCGGACGCCTACTACTTCGGCCAGTACGGCAACTACGCACCGCGGGGCCGGCACGCCCGCTCATCGGCGGTGCGGGCGGCCAGAGTCCCCGCACCGGACGCCGGCGTCGGGCCCGCCCGGCCGCTCGGGGCCCCCATGCCGACCGGGTCGTCGTCGGGAACAGCATCATCGGGCGCGTCATCGTCGGGCGCGTCATCGTCGGGCGCGTCATCGTCGGGCGTGGCGGCGGGGAGGTCGTCGGGAAGGTCGTCGTCTGCTGCCACGGCCGGTCGTACCGGCGGCATCCGAGGCTCGGCCGGGGACGGCGGGCCTGGGGCAGTCTCCGTCCCGGCCGCGCGAGAACCGATCGACGCGGACCCGTCCGCCTCGGCGGAATCCGGCGACCCCGCCGACCTGGCCGGTGCCGGGCTACGCGGCGGCTACGCCGTCCCGGGGCGCGCCCGTGCCCGTCGGAGTGAGACTCGGCCGGGAGATGTCGGCAGGTCGGCGACGAAGCCGCCCGCGGATCGCCGCGCACCCGGCGGCCGGCCCGAAGGCTCTCCCGGTCCCGGCGGGGCACCCGGAACCGGCGGGGCACCCGGAACCGGCGGGGCACCCGGAACCGGCGGGGCACCCGGAACCGGCGGGGCACTCGGAACCGGCGGGGCACCCGGAATCGGTGGCTCGCGGAGCGCCGGCAGCTCGCGTGGCGCGGGCAGCGCGGATGGTGACGGCGCGGATGGTGGCGGCTCCGCCGTGGCGACGGGCGGACGCGACTCCTCCCGACCGCCGTCTGACCGGTGACGGCCGGGGATTCGGGGGCTGAGGGAACTTCGGGGGCTGAGGGAACGGAGAACGGCGGCACGGGCGGGCGCGCGGGCGCAGGGCAGGCCATTCCACGCCAGCTCGGCGTGGATTCCGCCCCGGACGGCGTGCCGAGCCGGGCCGGGGCGCGCTCGGCGTCCCTGGCCGGCGGGCCGACCGATCGGGGTGCGGCGACTCCCGCGTCCGGAACCGCCAGCCCTGCCGCCGATGAGATCGGTGGCGCCGGCCGGATCGGTGCGTCCGAGGCGACCAGCGTGGCTGGTGCGAGCGGTGCGGCGGGTGCGAGCGGTGCGGCGGATCCGGCCGGGGAACCGGGCGTGGTCGGGGAAGGGATCGCGGGCGGCGGGCGGTCCGTGGGTGGCGCAGGGACGTCCAGCCGACGCGGCGGACGGGCCCGCTGGCTGGTCGGAGGCCTCGCCGTCGCGTTCGCGGTGATCGTGGGCCTCACCGGCTGGGTGGCTGTCCGCGGTCTGATGGCCCGCTCCGAGCTCGACGAGGCGCGCACGCGCATCACGACGTTGCAGCGGCAGGTGCTGGCCGGGGACATCCCGGCGGACGGCGAGCTGCGGGCACAGGTGGCGGGGATCGCCGAACGGGCCCGGTCCGCCCGGTCACTCACCGGCGACCCGGTGTGGTCGGCCTTCGGACGCCTGCCGTGGGCGGGCTGCCCGCTGCGCTCGGCGGCGGCGCTCGTGCGGGCCGTCGACACGATGGCCGGCGCCGGGCTGCCGGCCGTCGCGGATCTCGGCGGTGACCTCAGTCCGGACCGGCTGCGTCACCAGATGACGATCAACGTCTCGGCGTTGGCGGCGGCCCGCGCGCCGGCGCAGCGGGCCGCAGCGGCGCTGTCGGCGCTGCAGGTGGCGGCCGAGAGAACCGAGACCTGCGGCTGGCCGGGTCGGGTCAGCGGCGTCGAGGACGCCCGCGCCGAGGTGATCGACCGCGGGCGGACCCTGTCCGGGGCGTTGGACAGCGTGGCGCTGGCGGCCCGCATCGGGCCGGACATGCTCGGCGCCACCGAGCGGCGGCGCTACCTGCTGATCGTCCAGAACCCCGCCGAGTCCCGGGCGACCGGCGGGATCATCGGCGGCTTCGGCCTGCTGACCGCGGATCAGGGGCGCCTGTCCCTCGACGGCATCTCCGGCAACGGGTCGCTGCCCGGCGGTCCCACCCAGCAGACCCCGGCCACCATGTTGCCGGGCCCGTTCGCGGCGCGCTATGCGTCGTTCTGGCCGGACCGGGTGTGGGCCAACGCCAACCTGACGCCCGACTACCCCACGGTCGGCAAGCTCTACTCCCACCTCTACCAGTCCGGGACCGGCATCGACGTGGACGGCACCATCAGCGTCGACCCGACCACGCTGTCCTATCTGCTGGCGGCGAGCCGCCCCGCGGTACTGCCCGACGGCCAGGTCGTCACCGCGGCGAACCTGGTCGACCTCGTCGAGTCCAGGGTGTACGCCCGCATCCCGACGGTGCCTGCCCGGGACCGTTTCTTCGCGCAGGTGGGCCAGGCCGTCTATGCGGCGGTGGAATCGGGCAGCGGGGACACGACGAAGCTGCTCACGGCCTTGTCCAGGGCGGCGGGGGAGGGGCGACTCAGTCTGTCAAGTAACCACGCCGATGAGCAGGACGTTCTTTCGACGACCGCGCTGGGTGGCGCGTTGCCGACGGGATCCGGGCCCTATCTCGCCGTCGTCACGCAGAACGCCACGGCGAGCAAGCTCGACTACTGGCTTCGCCGCCGGACCATCTATCGGGTGCAGCGGCTACCGAACGGGGCCGGTGCGGTGACGATCGCCGTCCAACTGACCAACGTGGCCCCCGACGGCCTGCCGGAGTACGTCCGCGATCGTCAGGATGTCCGCGGACGCGGGACCAACCCGCAGGCCCAGAACAACCTGTGGCTGTCGGTGTACACGGGTCGGGACAGCCTGTTCGCCGGTGCCCATCTCGACGGCCAGCCGGTCGGGCTGACCAGCGGTTCCGAGGACGGCCTGCCCGTCGTCTCCACCTACCTGACCGTCGACCGCGGCCAGACCAGGACCCTGGAACTCAAGGTGCTCGAGCCGCAGGCGGGCCCCGCGCTCGCGGTCCGTCCCCAGCCGCTGCCGGTGCCCGAGCGCCTCGACGTCGAGGGGGTGCCGATCACTTCTCCCTGGTCACGCAGAGTCAAGAATTGACTACGGAGGGTTGTGGACACGGAGAGTAATCATCGATACTCTCCGTGTAGTCAATCGTCCAACTGTTTGGCCTGATGATCCGCAGGGAGAGTGCCTGTATGAAGTTCCGACCCCTCGGAGTCGCACTGGTGGCAGGCGGCAGTGTGGCGCTCGCCGCCCTGCCGGCTTCTCCAGCCGCGGCCTTTGACAAGCCCATCTTCGGCGACGACTCCG
>NZ_LJFZ01000005.1:241777-320357 GCF_001420875.1 Frankia sp. AvcI1
CTGAGGGTTCCGTGGGTCCTGTGGGTTCTGTGGGTTCTGAGGGTTCCGAGGGTCCTGAGGGTTCCGTGTGCGCCGGTCCGACCGGGGCGGGTACCCTTAGCGATTCCGTTGTTACTTTGGGCGAGACCGTGACCTTCGGTGGCTGCGGATTTCTCCCCGGCACCCAGATCGAGATCGAGCTCGACGGGGAATACCTGTACGAGGCCCAGGCCGTGGGCAGCGCGGGTTCGTTCAGCGTGCCGGTCAACCTTCCGAGGACCGGCCAGCACACCATCACCGCGGTCGGCGAGGGCATCGCCGATCGACCGTCCCTGGTGACGCCCCCGCCCCTGGTGACGCCCCCGCCGGGTGGCCCGGTGCCGCCGGGGGTGTCCGAGGGTCCGGGGTCGCTCGACGATCAGGACATCCAGGCTGCCCCAGGACTGGCCGCCGGGCCGGGTGTCCCTGGGGGCCCAGAGACACCGGGCGGTCCGGGGGGTCCCGGCGGTCCTGGGGGTCCTGGGGGTCCGGGCCTCCCACCCGGGTACGAGCCGGGTAAGGACAAGCCGATCCTGCCCCCGATCAACATCGGGCTGGCGGCTCCGCTGACGCCCGCGAAGCAGGCGCTGGCGACGCGCGTCGTCAGCGCGTCCGTGCTGGTGGTCGGGTTCGGTGAAGACGGCATCGAGGGCCTGCCGTTCAACCCGGGCTGGATCACCAACTGGATCGGCGACTGGGTGTTCGACCACCACGGCAGGCGTCGGCACGACCGCGACGACTGCTTCGGCGACAAGGACGGGTTCGGCAGGGACGGCCGCGACGGCAAGGACGGCTTCGGCAAGGACGGCCGCGACGGCAAGGACGGCTTCGGCAACAACGGCTTCGGTAGGGACGGGTTCGGTAGGGACGGGTTCGGCAACAGGAACATCAGCAACGACAAGGTGGCGCGGGCCGACGAGCTGGGCGNCCAGAACGGCTGGGGCGGCCAGAACGGCTGGGACGGCAAGAACGGCTGGGACGGCTGGGACGGCAAGAACGGCCGGGACAACAAGGACGGCCGGGACGGTCGGGACAACAAGGACGGCCGGGACGGCCGGGACGGCTGGGACAACAAGGACGGCCGGGACGGCCGGGACGGCTGGGACAACAAGGACGGTCGGGACGGCAAGGACGGCTGGGGCGGCAAGGACGGCCGCGACGACAAGGACGACTGGTTCGACGACAAGGACGACAAGGACCGCGACAGGCGTGACGGCGGCCCGTGCTTCGTCGGCGCCGGCGTCGGGGTAGGCGTGGTCGGCGCGGGCGTGGGTGTCGGTGCGGCGGCACCCGCGGGCGGCGCGCTGCCCTTCACCGGTGTCGAGACCGGAGCCATGGCCTCGATCGCNGTGGCCCTGCTCGGCGGCGGTGCGCTGCTGCGGGTCGCGGCCCGGCGTCGTCGGGTCGCCGGCGCCACCCCCCGTACCGGGGCCTGATCGAGCCCGGTAACGGAGGCGGTGCGGCCGGGTGAGGGCGAAATCTGCCCACCCCGGCCGCACTCAGTCAGCGTGGCGGGGATCCGCGGGTCAGCGCAGCGGGTCGAAGGGGGCCAGATCGGCCGCGGGGGTGCCGGCGACCACGGCGTCGGCGAGAAGTCGGCCGGTGACCGGGCCCAGGGTGATGCCCCACATGCCGTGACCGCCCGCGACGAACACCCGCGGCGATGCGGTCGGGCCGATCAGCGGCAGCCCGTCCGGCGTGCAGGGACGCGGTCCGACCCACTCGTGCGTGCGGGCCTCGAGGTCGACCCCGCGCAGCAGGCCGCGCGTAGNCTCGACCACCGCGCGGGTGCGCCGCGGATCCGGCGGCGCGTCCGGATGGCGGAACTCCATCATCCCGGCGACCCGCAGGCCGTCGCCGATGGGTGTGCAGGCCACCCGGGAGGCCGGGAAGTAGATCGGCCCGCTCGGTGGCTGCTCGGTCGTGACGTGGAAGCTGTAGCCGCGACCGGCCTGCACGGGCAGGCGGACCCCGAAGGGCCGGGCCAGCCTGGGTAGCCAGGCGCCGGTGGCGAGGACCGCGGCGTTGAACGCGCCCGCCGCCGGGAGCGGGCCGAGCACCTCGACCCGGTCGCCGGCCTCCCGCAGGCCCGCGACGGCCGTCGACTCGTGGACCACGCCATCGCGGGCCCGCACGCTGTCGGCGAGGGCCGCGACGAAGCGCCCCGGGTCGCAGAACCGCTGCCCGTGCACGGAGGCGACGTATCGGACCTGCTCGGACAGCAGCGGCTCGAGATCGCGGGCGGCGAGGGGATCGAGCACCTCGGCGTCGACCGGCTGGCCGGCGGCGCGCACCTCGGCGAGCTCGACGAGCAGCGCGTCGAGGTCGGCACGGTCCCGGTAGCCGGCGAGGAAGGGCGCGGCGGCCCGGGTCGGCGCGGTCACGCCGCCCGCGGCGAGCTCGTCGAACGCGCCGAGGGCCGCCCGGGTCAGCGGTGCGAGTGCCCGCATGGCGCGCCGCCNGCGACCCGTCGTGCTGTGCCGGACGAACCCGGCGACGAAGCGGGCGAGCCCGGCGTCGGCAACCGGCGGCACGTACACCGGTGAGTCCGACCGCAGCAGCACCTTCAGCCCGTAGCGCAGCACCGCCGGCTCCGGCAGCGGCGTGGCGAGGCCGGGGGTGAGCCAACCCGCGTTGCCCCACGACGAGCCGGCGCCGGCCCAGCTCGGCCCGGTGGTGAGCCGGTCCCGGTCGAAGACCGTCACCCGCACCCCGCGTTCCTGCAGGAACNAGGCCACGCACAGCCCGACCATCCCGCCGCCGATCACCGCCACCCGATCAGGAACGTCCCGCGCCTGCCTGTCCACCGTCACCATGGTCCGCCGACCGTCGGGGCGCCGCTGCCGTTCCGTCCCGTTCGCGACCTATGCCGCATTTTTCGGGCGCTCATCGGTGGTGCGCGGGCAGGGTGCGTGGCATCGCGGCGGTGGCATGGCGGCGCCCCGCCGACGGGGTGCTGTCGACGGGGCGCGGACCGGCCTTCTCCTTGCGGGCTACTTGCGGCCGAGGGAGGCGCGCAGGTACTCGCGGTTGAGGGTCGCGATGCTGTCCAGCGGGATGCCCTTCGGGCAGGCGTTGGTGCACTCGCCGGTGTTCGTGCAGCCGCCGAAGCCCTCGGCGTCCATCGCCTCGACCAGGTTGAGCACGCGGCTCGCCCGCTCCGGCGCCCCCTGCGGCAGGCTGTTGAGGTGCGTCACCTTCGCCGAGGTGAACAGCATCGCCGAACCGTTCGGGCAGGCGGCGACGCAGGCTCCGCAGCCGATGCAGGTGGCGTTGTCGAACGCGGTGTCCGCGATCGGCTTCGGTACCGGCGTGGAGTGCGCCTCGGGGGCGCTCCCCGTCGGCGCGCTGATGTACCCGCCGGCCTGGATGATCCGGTCGAGGCCCGACCGGTCCACCATCAGGTCCTTGAGCACGCCGAACGCAACCGAGCGCCAGGGCTCGACGTCGATCACGTCGCCGTCGGAGAACGAGCGCACATGCAGCTGGCACGTGGTGGTCAGGGCGCGCGGACCGTGCGCCTGGCCGTTGATGACCACGCCNCAGGAGCCGCAGATGCCCTCGCGACAGTCGTGGTCGAAGGTGACCGGGTCCTCGCCCTCCAGGGTGAGCCGCTCGTTGAGCACGTCGAGCAGTTCGAGGAAGGACATGTCCGGGTTCGCGTCGGGCACCTCGTAGGCCACCATGCGGCCGGGTTCGGCCGGGCCGGCCTGGCGCCAGATCCGCAGGGTGAGCTTCACGGTCGGCTCCTTGCGCTGTCTGCGCTGTCGTGGTTCGTCGGGAGCGCGCGGGTCATGGTGTGCGCGTCGATCGTTCGTGTCGCGTGGTTCATGGCTGTCCGACCCCGTCTCTCACGCGTAGTTGCGCTGGGCGAGGTGGACGTAGTCGAACTCGAGTGGCTCCCGGTGCAGGATCGGGGTGCCGCCGGTGCCGCCGAACTCCCAGGCGGCGGCGTAGGCGAACCGGTCGTCGTCGCGGCGGGCCTCCCCGTCCGGGGTCTGGCTCTCGACCCGGAAGTGACCGCCGCAGGACTCCTCGCGGTGCAGCGCGTCGACGCACAGCAGCTCGCCGAGCTCGAGGAAGTCCGACACCCGGTTGGCCCGCTCCAGGCTCTGGTTGATGGTGGCGCCACTGCCGGGCACCTTCACCGAGCGCCAGAACTCCTCGCGCAGCTCGGGCAGCCGACCCAGCGCCTTGCGCAGGCCGTCCTCGCTGCGCGCCATCCCGCACTCGTCCCAGAGGATCTCGCCGAGCTCGCGGTGGAACGAGTCGACGGTGCGCTCGCCGTCGATCGACAGCAGCCGGTCCAGCCGGCCCGNCGCCTCGGCGACCGTCGCGGCCACCTCGGGGTGGCTGGCGTCGACCTTGGCGAACGTGTTCGAGGCGATGTAGTTGCCCAGCATCGGCGGCAGGACGAAGTAGCCGTCGGCCAGGCCCTGCATCAGCGCGCTCGCGCCGAGCCGGTTGGCGCCGTGGTCGGAGAAGTTCGCCTCGCCGATGACGAAGCAGCCCGGGATGGTGCTCTGCAGGTCGTAGTCCACCCACAGGCCACCCATCGTGTAGTGGATGGCCGGGTAGATCCGCATCGGGACCTTGTACGGGTCCTCGCCGGTGATCCGGTCGTACATCTCGAACAGGTTGCCGTACTTCTCGCGGACGGCGGCCTCGCCCATCCGCTTGATCGCGTCGGCGAAGTCGAGGTAGACGCCCAGGCCGCCGGGGCCGACCCCGCGGCCCAGGTCGCACTGGTTCTTCGCCGCGCGGGAGGCGATGTCGCGGGGGACCAGGTTGCCGAAGCCCGGGTAGATCCGCTCGAGGTAGTAGTCGCGGTCGGCCTCGGGGATCTGGTCCGGCGAACGGGTGTCGCCGGGGTTCTTCGGCACCCAGATCCGGCCGTCGTTGCGCAGCGACTCGCTCATCAGGGTGAGCTTGGACTGGTGGTCGCCGGAACGCGGGATGCAGGTCGGGTGGATCTGCGTGTAGCACGGGTTGGCGAAGTAGGCCCCACGCCGGTGGGCCCGCCAGATCGCGCTCGCGTTGGAGTTCTTCGCGTTCGTCGACAGGTAGAACACGTTGCCGTACCCGCCGGTGGCCAGCACGACCGCGTCGGCGATGTAGGTCGAGATCTGGCCGGTGATCAGGTCACGGGCGACGATGCCGCGGGCGCGGCCGTCGATGACGATCAGGTCGNGCATCTCGGTGCGCGCGTGCATCTCGACGTTGCCGGCGTCGATCTGGCGCGACAACGCCTGGTAGGCGCCGATCAGCAGCTGCTGGCCCGTCTGGCCGCGGGCGTAGAAGGTCCGCGCGACCTGCACGCCGCCGAACGACCGGGTGTCGAGCAGGCCGCCGTACTCGCGGGCGAACGGCACACCCTGCGCCACGCACTGGTCGATGATCTGGGTCGACGTCTGCGCGAGCCGGTAGACGTTGGACTCCCGGGACCGGAAGTCGCCGCCCTTGACCGTGTCGTAGAACAGCCGGTAGACCGAGTCGCCGTCGTTGCGGTAGTTCTTCGCGGCGTTGATGCCACCCTGCGCGGCGATGGAGTGCGCCCGGCGCGGCGAGTCCTGGTAGCAGAACTGGATGACGTGGTAGCCCTGCTCGGCGAGGGTCGCTCCGGCGGCCCCGCCGGCCAGGCCCGTCCCGACGACGATCACGCTGTGTCGCCGCCGGTTCGCCGGGTTGACCAGCTTGGCGTCGAAGCGGCGCCTGTCCCAGNGCTGCTCGATCGGCACGTCCGGCGCGGTGGTGTCGGCGATGTCGTCGCCGAGCTTGTAGAAGGACATGNCAGCCTCTTTCGTGCGTCAGTCGACGAGGCCGGCGAGGACCGACACCGGAACGATCAGGAATCCCACCGTGAGAAGCACGGCGAGACCCGTCGCCACACCCTTGAAGGCGCGGTCGCGGCTCGGCCGGTTGTACCCGAGGGNCTGGGCGGCACTCCAGAAGCCGTGCTGGATGTGGAGGCCCAGGNAGATCATGGCGGCGATGTAGATGGCCGTGACCCACCACACGCTGAAGCTCGACACGACGTTGTCGTAGGCGGCGCCGTNGACTCCGTGGCGGTTCAGGGNGAGCGTGGTGAAGTCGAGGATGTGGTAAACGATGAACAGCGCCAGGGTGATGCCGCCGTAACGCATGATGTGCGTGGCGTAGCCGGCCCTGGCCCGCTGGTGGTGGGAGTATTTCGTCGGCCGGGCCTTCAGGTCCCGTCGGCTGAGCTGGTAGGCCGAGACGGCGTGTAGCACGACGGCCACTACCAGGACGAACCGCTGGATCCACAGATACCAGCTTTCGTGCAGGACCGGGTTCCCGATCGTGCGCAGCCAGTGGGCGTAGTGGTCGAAGTCGGTTCGGCCGAAGAAGATCTTCAGGTTCCCGAGCATATGGACGATCAGGAACAGCAGCATCAGCAGACCGGTGACCGCCATCACGGTCTTCTTGCCGATCGTCGAACGCCAGAAGTTCAACGGGGCGAAGGAGGATCGCGCNGGGCGCGGGGGGCGTCCAGCGGGCGCCGGTCGCGTCGGGGTTGTTACAGCCACGCCCGCACCCTAGAACCGGGGCCTCGAGTGGTCCAAGACATGATAAACCTGGACTCCATAGTCGGCTGCTATCGAGGTCTACGCTGGCGGGCGTGCAGTTCCACCAGCTCGCCTATTTCGTCNCCGTCGCGGAGACCCGCCATTTCACCCGGGCCGCGCAGCGGATGCATGTGGCGCAACCCTCACTGTCCCAACAGGTTCGCGCGCTCGAACAGGAGTTGGGCACACCACTGTTCAACCGCGCTCGGGGCAACATCAGCCTGACCGCGGCGGGGGAGACGCTGCTGCCGTTGGCGCGGCGCATCCTCGCGGACACGGAGACGGCTCGCCAGCGCGTCAACGAGCTGCTCGACCTGCGCCACGGCACGGTCCGCCTCGGCGCGACACCGAGTCTGTGCACCGGCTTCCTGCCCGACGTGCTGCGCCTGTTCCACCAGCGCTACCCGGGCATCCGCCTGCTGGTCGAGGAGGGCGGCTCCCGTGACCTGGTCCGCGACCTCGCGGGCGGCGACCTCGACCTCGCCCTGATCATCCTGCCGCTGCAGAGTTCCGACCCGGCGCTGGCCACCTCCCCGCTCATCCGGGAGAGCCTGGTCCTGGTCTCCTCCCTGGACGAGCCGCCGGTTGTCACGGGTCGCTCGCTGACCGTCGCCGACCTGCGCAACCACCCGCTGGNCATGTTCCGGCGCGGCTACGACCTGCGCGAGGCCACCGTGACGGCCTGCCGGGAGGTCGGCTTCGAGCCGACCTTCGCGATCGAGGGCGGGGAGATGGACGCGGTACTCGGCTTCGTCGCGGCGGGGCTCGGCAGTGCCGTGATCCCGAGCATGGTCGCCCGCCGGCTCGGCATGCGGGTGACCCCCTTCGTGGCACCCGGGCTGCAGCGCACGATCGGGTTGGCCCGGCGCCGCGACGTCGAGCCGACCCGCGCCGCCCTCGAGCTCCAGCGCGCCCTGTGGGAGTACCTGCGCCACGCTTCCGCCACCGGCAACCTCCCCGACGGCACCCGCCTGCTCGGCGACCGCGCCGGTCCCGCCCCCGCCCCCTCCGCCGACCCCGTCTCCGCCGGGCTACCCGTCGCCGCCGCGGACCTCACGGGCCTGGCCGGAACCGACGAGTCGAGCTAACGGCAGAATCNCAGAATCTTCGAGAAACCGGACGGCCGCTGGTTGGACATCGCCGCCGGCCGGCTTTTCCCCGTTGACCNGCACCGGGGATGCCCGCACCGGTGAAACCAGTACCGGTGACACGCGTACTGGTGGTGGTTTCAGTCGGTACTGACGGCGATCCGGGGAATCGGCGCATCAGGGCTCCCAGGGAAGTCCGTCTACGGATAATCAGGTTCGGGAATGGTGGCGCCCGGTTATCGTCCCGTGGGTGCCGGCGGTGGCCGTCGCCGCGGGCGACCGGCGAGATCATCGTCGCTCTCGGCGACCGACAGGGGGTGGGCTGATCTCGCCCGGGCGCGGCGGGCGCCACGAGCGGGGNGCGGATCGTCGCACGTTCCGTGGTGGGTGGTGGGCGGGCGGTGAGCCCCGTCAGGACCGGCCCGAACGGCGCGGGGGGAGATCACCCTATTCCCTCACCCGCTGTCACATCTCCCACATCCGGAGAATGCACTCCGGAAGCTGAAATATTGCTAACTTATCAATAGCCGCACATCGGGTGGCCGCACATCAGGGTTCCGATCGTGCGGATCGCCGCCGGGGCCGTCGGCCTGGCCGCGTCCATCGCCCGCACGGGCGCNGGTCCGGATGACCGTTGCCGTTCGCCGGGCACCNCCGCGTCAGGCGCGAGGGCGTTCCCCCGTCGCCCTCATCCAGCCGATCCGGTCCTCGACCAGGGCAGGATCGCGACCCCCGTTGGAGGGATGTATTGAGCATCGGTGAGGTCCGGCTCGACGTCGCCACCGCCAGCCCGCCGGCCCGACCGGCCGAGCAGCTCCGTACCCGCTGGGTCGACCGTTTCCTCGGCTCGGACCCCGGCCTGAACCGGTTCCGGATGGCGCTGCACTGCGTCATCACGATCGGCGCGATCCTGCTCGTCGAGTGGCTGTTCGTCCGGGCCACCCACGCGCTGCAGATCGACACCCACGGCGCGCACCTGCCGGCGGCGAAGGCGGCCGCGGTGGCGGCGGCCAACCACCAGTACCAGGTCATCGCCATGATGATGGGCGCGCTGATCGGGCTGATCTCGGTCTTCGGGGTGATGGACGCGACCGCGCGGGGCCAGCTCGTGACGATGCTCCTGCTGCCGGTCCCCCTGGTCCCGATGCTCGTGCTCGGCATCAGCCTCGCCGATCACCGGACGATCTCGCTGATCGTCCTCGCCCTCAGCCTGGCGGTCGGCACCTACTGCCGGCGTTTCGGCCTGCGCGGCTTCATCGGCGGCATGCTGCTGTTCATGGGCGTCTTCCTGGGGTTCTTCCTCGGGGCAGGCGTGTCGCTGGGTGACCTCGGCTGGCTGTGCGCCGAGCTCGGGGTGGGGCTGGCGGTGGCGATCATCGTCCGCTTCGTGCTGTTCTACCCGCATCCCGCGAAGGCCCTGCAGCGGACCCAGCGTTCCTACGCCGCCCGCGCCCGCAAGGTGGCGAAGCTGGCCCTGGAGCTGTTCGAGGACCCGGAGCACGGCGAACGCCAGGAGCAGCGCCTGCAGCGTCAGCTCGTCCGGCTCAACGAGGCCGCCCTGATGATCGACGCCCAGCTCGGCGATCCCGCCGCGGTGGCGGACGGCTCGTCGGGCCAGCTGCTGCACCAGCGCCTGTTCGACGTCGAGCTGGCCCTGACCAACGTCGCCCGGTTCGCCCAGGCCATGGCCCGCCTCGGCCTGCCCGCCGACCAGCTCGCCGAGGTCCGCGGCGCCCTGAACGGGATCCTCGACCGCGACGCCGAGGCGGCCAACGCTCACGCCCGTGCGCTGATCGAGCTGCTGCGGGCGGTCGACCACGACCCCGATCCCCTCGCCGGCAGCCGGGACCGCACCGCGGTCGTCGTCGTGCACCGCTTCGCCGGATCGGTGCTCGCGCTGACCGAGGCGATGGTCCAGTGGCTCGCCCTGGGCTCGGCGAAGGCCGAGGACGGCGCGGCCGCGTTCCAGCCGTCGGTGATGCTGTTCGGCGGCTGGCTGCCGGGGTCCGCGGTGCCCAGCGCCGTGGCCTCGCTGGAACGGGGCGAGCGTCCCGGTGGCAGCATCCGGCTCGCACCGCACGTTCGGGCGGCCATCCAGATGGGCGTCGCGGTCGCGGCGGCGATCGCGCTCGGCGACCTGTTGTCGGGCCGGCGGTTCTACTGGGCGGTGATCGCCGCGTTCATCACCTTCATGGGGGCGAACAACTCCGGCGAGCAGGTGCGCAAGGCGCTGTCCCGGGTGATCGGCACGCTGGTCGGCATCCTGATCGGCTCGGTGCTCGCGCACGCGGTCGGCCACGACACCGCGCTGTCGCTCACGGTCATCTTCGTGTCGCTGTTCCTCGGCTTCTACCTGATGCGGATCAACTACGCCTTCATGGTCGTCGGGATCACCGTGATGGTCTCCCAGCTCTACGTCCAGCTCGACGAGTTCTCCAACTCGCTGCTGCGCCTGCGGCTGGAGGAGACCGCCCTGGGCGCCGGGGTCGCCATCGTGGTCGTGATGGTGGTGTTCCCGCTGCGTACGCGCCGAGTGCTGCGGGTTGCCCTGCGGGCGTACGTGCAGGCGGTGGCGGACCTCGTCGAGCACGCCAGCGCCCGCCTGCTCGGCGACCCGGTCGGCGGCGACACCGCCCTGCGGGCCGACGCCCGCGCCGTCGACGCCGCCTACCAGGGCCTGGTCGCGACCGCCCAGCCCCTGCGCCGCAATGCGGTCGGCGGCATCGACGAGGGCATCGGGGAGGTCATGCGCCTGGCCACCGCGTCGCGCAGCTACAGCCGCAACCTCGTCCACGACGTCGACAGGGCCGGCCCGCTCGACCTCGGCAGCCGACGGGAGATCAAGGGGGCGACCGCGACCCTGCACGAGTCGCTGGACGTCATCGCCGCCGCGCTCAACGGCCCGCGCGACGCGACCTACACCCGCTCGTCGGCGCTGCTCGACCGGGCCGAACGTCGCAGCGAGGAGCAGGCCGGCACCGTCCACGACGGCCAGCTCGCCATCCGCGACCTCAAGCTCATCGACGGCGCCATGGCCCGCCTCGCCGAGACGATGTCCCTGCGCATCGCCGACTACGACACCGTCGGCGTCGGCTGACCGGGCCCGGCACGGCGGGTACGACCCGCCGTGCCGGGAGCCGTCCGTGGGGCGGCCCTCCGAAACCCACGGACCACGGCCCTCGCTGCTCGTGGATTGGGTTGCCCGTCTCGCAGCCGTCACATCAGGGGCTCAGATTTTCTCCGGCCGTGGCGATCGGTGTGCTCTACGGTGCCCGATGCCGAACGACGTTTCGATGATTGCGGATGTTCGCCCCAGGAAGGCACCGGGCAGGCGTCACGTACGACCACCCGTACGGACTGTGGTGGCTGCGAACCNCATCAGAAGATGGAACCTCACCTCTACATCTCGTAGAATAACCGCAGGCAGCACATGTTCGGTCACGCATAAGCGTGGAGCGTTGCGGAAAGTAAGGACTCTGTCCGCGAAGAGCTAGGATGCTGGGACTGTGATCTGGGCCGCGACACGAGTCGGGCGTGCGGTGCGCACCGCGACCGTGGCCGGCGTGGCCGTCGGACTGGCGACGGCCGCTCACCTCACAACCTGTGCTCGGCCGCCTTCGCTGCCGGTTCTGGGGGTAGGCGCGGCGCTGGCCGCGCGGATCTGCTGGGGCGTCGCCGACCGGCCGATGTGCCGGCGACGCCTCGCCGGGCTCATGCTCTCCGTTCAGGTGGGGCTGCATGTCGCGTTCACCCTGGCCATGCCCACCCACGGCGCGAGCCGGAGCGGGGGGCTCGCCGGCGAGGTNGGACCCGGCGGGACGGTCGGGCATTCCGGCGTGAACCTGCTGCCCGGAGGACCGGCGATGGCCGCAGCCCACCTCGGCGCGGCCCTCCTGCTCACCTGGTGGCTCGCCATCGGGGAACATGCCCTGTGGCGGGTGACCAGCGGCGTCGTCCGGGTGGCCCGGCGAGTGGTCAGGCGGCTGCGCCGACGCCCGAATGGAACACGCCGGCCCAGGCCGGGCCGCGCAGCGTGGAAGCCGGCAACCAACCGACCGGTTCGCCGCCTTGTGCTGCTCCGCCATGTCGTCATCCGCCGAGGGCCGCCGGTTCCCGGCACAACCTGACCGGCTGCCGAGGCCTGTCCCACGGCCTACTGCCGACACTGCCTCGAGCGGACGGGCGACCGCGGGGACGCTGACGGATCGGCCGGGCTGTGCCCCGGCGTCCTGCGCGCTCCGTCGAGATGGATGGGCGTTGCTCGCCGCTTCACGCCGCTGGCGCCTGAGCGGCACGCGTTCGGCCTCTGGAAGGCCGTACTCACCGGTTGGGTATCTCCTCGTGCCCGCAGGTAGCCGAACCCCGTCTGCGAGCCGTGGGCGGCCCCGGTGGGGTCGACCCATGGCCGTGCTCACGTCTGCCCAGCCAAGGGAGACTGTTGTGACGCACTGCAAATACATCTTCTCGCCTGGTGAGGATCTTTCGCCTTCCGCGAGTTCTTCCCCGCCCGCACCGAGCCAAGGGGCCCCGGATTCGAGCCGCCCGCGGGCAGCTACCCGTCAGCTCGGCGCCGACCGCGTGATTCGGTCCGGACACGGCGGGAGGCAGGGACCCGTCCGCTCTCACCGATCGCGGCTCGGGCGCCGAGGATCCCGGGTGCTTGCGGCGTCGATCGCGCTCGTAGCCTGCTCCGCGGCGGGCTGCGCCGACTCGTCTGCCGTGGCACACGACGCTTCCGCCGGTGCCCCTGCGGCGGCCAGCCCGGGCGGTGGCCTGTCGGGGGACAGGAACGCAGGCGGCGGCCACGGATCCGCGGCCAGTGGTTCGGCGGACTGCCCCACTCCCGTGAGACCGCCGAGCACGCCGCGCCGGGTGGTCACCCTGGACGGCGGCGCCGCCGGATTGCTGCTGCGACTCGGCCTTCTCGACCGGGTGGTCGCCACGGCGGGCAACGACTTCTTCGCCGCGTACCCGACCGGTGACCGGACCCGGCTGAACAGGATTCCGCTGCTGTCCGACCGGTTGCCCAACCGGGAGCAGGTGATCGCCGAACGACCCGACCTCGTTCTGGGCACCTCCACCCTGGAACTGGGCGGGTTTCCCGGCACACCGACCGCCCGGGACCTGTCCGTTGCCGGTATCCCGGTCGTCGTCGCCTGCGCCGCACCAACCGGGACGCGGGTGCGAGACCTGGCCCCGACGTGGCAGTTCATCCGGGACACGGCCCGTGCTTTCGGTGTGGAGCAGCGAGGCGAGGCGCTGATCACCCAGCTGGGGGCGGAGATCGCCCCGGCCCGTGCTCTGTTCGAAGGAAGGCCCCCCGTTCGCACACTCGTGCTGTCCGCGGCGCCGGCGGCGGGGCAGTCGATCGGCACGATTGGCGGCGGTGGCCTGGCCAACGGCATCGTCTCCCAGGCCGGTGGGGCGAACATCTTCGCCGATCTCCCCGGTGACAGCGCCAACGTGAACCTCGAAGAGGTCGTCGCCCGCGACCCGGAAGCCATCGTCGCCATCACCTTCGCCGGGTCCGCGAAGGCCGCCGACCTGGTCAGCGCCATCCTGGCCAGCCCCCAGCTAGCCCGGATCACCGCGGTCCGCGAGCGGCGGATCGTCACCGTTTCCAACACGGTCTTCCTGTCCCCGAGCCCCCTGAACGGGCAGGCCGTCACCATGGTCGGCGCGGCCCTGCATCGGTCGGCCCGGTGACCGTCACCGCCGCGCCCGGCGCCACCCGAACCACCGCGACGACGCCGCACGGGTCACGGAACGGCGGTTTGGCGGCAGCCGTCCCGACCGCCGTCGTGATCACCGTTCTGGCTGGCACCCTGGCGGTGTCGGTCGTCATGTCCGTCGGACTCGGCCCGGTCGCGGTGCCGGTCGGCGAGGTCGTGGGGATACTGCGGGCGCACGTTTTCGGCTCGGGTCACATCACGGGGCCGACGGACATCATCGTCTGGCAGCTGCGGGCCCCCCGGGTGCTCACGGCAGCAGCCGTCGGTGCGGGTCTTGCGCTGGCCGGAACAGTCACGCAGGCGCTGGTGCGCAATCCGGTGGCAGACCCGTTCATCCTCGGGCTGTCCTCGGGAGCGAGTGCCGCGGCGGTGTTCGCCCTGACCGTGCTGAGCGCAGTGACTCTCGGAACGATGACGCTGCCACTCGCGGCGTTCGGCGGGGCGCTGCTGGCGGGGGCCGCGGTGTTCCTGGTGGCCCGCACCGGCGGGGTGTTGGCACCGGCCCGCCTGGTACTGGTCGGTGTGGCCGCCGCGCAGCTGCTGGACGGCGTCACCTCCTTTCTGCTGCTACGTACCCGCAACGCGGACGCCCAGGCGCAAGTCCTGTTCTGGCTGCTGGGCAGTTTCTCCGGGGCGCGCTGGGACCTGACCGTGACCGTCGTGCTGGTCGTCGGTGCGCTCGCCACCCTGCTGCTGCCCCTCGGTGGCCGGCTCAACGTCCTCGTACTCGGGGATGAGGCAGCCGCCGCGCTCGGCGTGGACGCGAGCCGATCTCGAGGGTTCCTGCTCGTACTCGTCGCCCTGCTGACCGGCACGGCGGTCGCGATGTCGGGAGCCATCGGCTTCGTCGGCATGGTGATCCCGAACCTGACCCGGCTGCTCGTGGGCGCGGACCATCGGCGGGTACTTCCCGTCGCCGCGCTGCTCGGTGCCATCGTCCTGGTCTGGGCGGATACGGCGGCCCGCCTCGTCCTCGCGCCGACGGAGCTGCCGGTCGGCATCCTGACCGCGGCGATCGGGGTGCCCCTGTTCGTGATCACGCTACGCCGTGGTGCGATCGGATCGGCGGGTGTGCTGTGAGGTTGTCCATCGCTGGAGTGACCGCCGGATGGACCTCTGTGCCCGCGGTCAACGGCATCGACCTCACTGTCGAGGCCGGTGCGTTCGTCGCTCTCGTCGGTCCCAACGGGAGCGGTAAGTCGACGATGCTCAAGACCGTGTACCGGGCGCTGCGGCCTCGTGCGGGGTCGATCCTGCTCGGCCCGGACGACCTGTGGCGGGCGCCGGCTCGACAGGTCGCCCGGGCCGTCGGGGTTCTCGCCCAGGATCAGCACGGCGGGTTCGACTTCACCGCGCGGGAGTCCGTCGGCCTGGGGCGTACGCCGTACCTGGGGATGTTCGACCGGTTGCAGGAATCCGACTGGACCGTGGTGGACCAGGCGCTCGACCGAACCGGCTGCGGCCCGTTCGCCGATCGCCGGCTTTCGACGCTGTCCGGCGGGGAGNGGCAACGGGTTCTGCTCGCTCGGGCGCTCGCCCAGCAGCCGCGGCTGCTCGTGTTGGACGAGCCGACGAATCACCTGGATCCGTTCCACCAGCTTGATGTTCTGGAGCTGGTACGCAGCCTGAATCTGACCGTTCTGGCTGCCCTGCATTTTCTCGACCTGGCCGCCGCCTACGCGGACACGCTTGTGGCGCTACGTNCCGGCCGGGTCGTCGCCGCCGGGCCGCCGGCCGTCGTACTCGGCGCCGAGGTCCTCCGCGACGTCTTCGACATCGACGGATTCCTGCTCGCGGACCCGTTCACCGGTCGCCCACGCCTGATCGGGCGACCACGCTGCGTCTGCCCACAGCGCCCCTGCCTGTGGAGCTGCCATGGCCGCCGCCCAGCGCCGGCCGCCGGCTCGGTCCCGACCGAGGCCGGGCGGGCGGCCGGGCGGGAGGAGGCCGGGCGGGAGAGCGAGGAGAAACGGAATCCGTGCTGAAGCCGCAGGGTGTCCCGACGGCGTGGTCAGACCGCAGCGTGGGCCTGGAAATGGCTCGGCCGGCCGTCGCGCGTCACCAACCGGCCGAGCCGCTGCGCGTCCGCGCGTCGCATCAGTTCCGAGGCGCCGTCCGCCCGGCGCAGAACTGTGGCGTGCCACGGTGTCATCCAGGCGTCGGAGCTTTCCAACAGGCGGATGCCGAACTTGGACGTGCCGCGGCGCTGGGGATGGATCGACAGACGCACCGCCCGCGGATGGTGCTCGGCGACCAGCCGCCCCCAGGCTCGACTGCGGCCGATGACGCCATAGGCCCGCTGGCGGCACTCACGCTGCAGTGCCGACCGGCTGCCCACAAACTCGGCGGTGTCCTCGACCAGAAATCGGGTTATGCCCTGGTACAGGCGGCGGGTGTCCTCATCGGATCGCACCTCGGCCCGCAGCTGCTCGGAGGTCGGTCCATAACGCCTGCTGACCGACGACCNCTTGTCGTCGTAGGGAAGGTCCCCGAGGATGTCGCGCAGGCTGAACAGGTCGAGGTGANGGAGTCCCTCCTCGTCGATCAGGGCGCTCAGCGCATCGGAGGTACCCAGTGCGTGATTCTTGCCGAGCCGGTGGTCGTTCAGCGCTTCGTGGGCTGCCCGGTAGCCGGTGACCAGCCAGCCGATCACGCCGCTGGGAAAGCGGACCCGATGAACGGGTCCGGTGGCGCGCAGTCGCCGATAGAGGGGGTAGGGATCGCGCTTGTACTGGGGCCCGTACAGGGGGATCGGATCGGTCGGTGACATGGGGACCTCCTGGGATGCGGTCCGGATGGTCACGGAGTGGTTCGACGGCGGTGAGTCCGCCGGGTGTCAGAGGGTGAGTTCCGGGTGGTGGTGGTCGAGCCATAGGGCGAGGTCGACAACGCGTTCGAGGCTCAGCCGCTGACCCCACTCCAGCCGCTCGGGCGGCCCGTCGATCAGCGGTCGGAGGCGACTCACGTCGNCCAGGTCACGCACCCGGCCGCCGTGGGCGTCCAGGGCATCCAGGGCCATCGCCTGCAGCCCACGGTTGTAGTCGGGGTGGTGGGTGGTCGGGTAGTGGTTCTTCTCCCGGATCAGGACCGACTCGGGGCAGCGGCCGGCGCCGGCCGCACGCAGGAGGCTTTTCTCCCTGCCGTCGAAACTTCCGACCGCCCAGGGGACGCCGAAGGCATACTCGACGAGTCGGTGGTCGCAGTACGGCACGCGCACCTCGATGCCCTGGGCCATGCTGAGCCGGTCCTTGCGGTGCAGGAGCTGACGAAGCCAGCGAGTCAGTGACAGGTGGGCCATCTCGCGCTGACGGTGTTCGGTCGGGTCCTCGCCGTCGAGGTGTGGCACAGCGGCGAGAGCGTCGCGGTAGGTGTCCGCCCGGAACTCCTCGATTCGCAGGGTGGCCGCCAGATCTGGATGCAGCGGCATCGCCGCTTCGTCGCCGGTCACCAGCAGCCAGGGAAAGGTCGGTGCCGACAGCGCCGCGGGCGAGTGGAACCACGGGTAGCCACCGAAGACCTCGTCTGCGGCTTCGCCCGACAGGGCCACCGTCGAGGATTGGGCGATCTTCCCGAACAGCACGTAGAGCGAGGTGTCCATGTCGCCGACCCCGATCGGTGAGTCACGGGCGGCGACGACGGCCAGCCGGTGCTCGGGGTCGAGCAGTGTGTGGGGGTCGAGCACGACGGTGCTGTGGTCGGTGCCGATGTACCGGCTCGCTTCCACGGCGTACGGGGCGTCGTGG
Organism: Frankia sp. AvcI1; assembly: GCF_001420875.1. Classification (NCBI taxonomy): domain Bacteria; kingdom Bacillati; phylum Actinomycetota; class Actinomycetes; order Frankiales; family Frankiaceae; genus Frankia; species Frankia sp. AvcI1. The sequence continues at coordinate 258,946 of NZ_LJFZ01000005.1, forward strand.
CCGGTCCGCAGGACGTCGCCGGTGAACTGGACGGCCTGGTCGCTGTAGTCGACGGCGAAGGAACGGATGCGGGCGTGCGGCCCTTCGCGGCGGCGCAGCTCGTCGGCGAGCAGCGCGGTGAGAACGGTGGAGTCCAACCCGCCGGACAGCAGGCTGCAGAGTGGGACATCCGCCNCAAGCTGGGCGGCGGTGGCGCGCTCCAGATGGACGCGTACCTGCTCGACGGCCGCCTGGGGTGAGACGGCAGCCATCGCAGCGGCATCCAGTGCCCAGTAGGTCCGTTCGGTCAGGNCGTGCGGGCCGAACGTGGCCAGGGCACCGGGCGCCAGCTCCCGAACCCCCGTCCACACCGTCGGTCCGGTGTTGAACAACAGGCTGTAGGCCTCCCGCAGTCCGTCGGCGTTGACCCCGGGGGCGCACCAGCGGATGACAGAACAGCGCCTTCGGTTCGGATCCGAAGACGACGCCGCCGGGGATCTCGGCATAGAACAGGGGCTTCACCCCCAGTCGGTCGCGGACGAGCAGCAGGCGCCCCGCCCGCTCGTCCCACACCGCGAACGCGTACATCNCCTCCAGGCGATCAACGAGAAGGTCGCCCCACTCCAGGTAGGCGTGCAGAACCACCTCGGTGTCGCTGCGGGTGTGCAGGGTGTGGCCGCGCCGGACGAGCTCGCCCCGCAGCTCGTGATGGTTGTAGATCTCGCCGCTGTAGGTCAGGACGGTCTCGGCTCCGTCCTGGTCGCTGACCATGGGCTGGACGCCGCCCACAAGATCGATGACGGCGAGGCGGCGGTGACCGATCGCGGCGTGGGCGCCGACCCAGGTGCCGCCCGCATCGGGCCCACGCCGCCGCAGCGTGGCCGTCATCGCCTCGATGACCGTCTTCTGTTCGTAGTCGTCCTGGCCGAACGACACCCACCCGGTGATGCCGCACATGTCGGGCCTCCTGTTCTCTGCGGGGCCGGCGGGGCGAATGCGGCCTCGTCGGATTGCACGTGGCAGGGCTGGCCGAAGCAGGGCCTCGGGTCAGCCGATCGGTGGGCCGGCGGGAACGGGCGGCTCGGACGGCACCAGCGGCGCAGCCGGGCGTGGGCGGGCAAGCAGCAGCACGGCTGCGAAGGCGGCCAGCGCGGCGATGCCGAGCCCGATCCGGGTGCCGGCCTCAGCTCTGCCACCCAGCGCCCAGGCGACAGTGGCCACCGCCGGGCCCATGGCGAAGCCGAGGCTGCGGGCGAGCTGGACGATCGATCCCGCGGTGGCGATCCGGTCCGGTGGCGCGGCGGTCATCACCAGCGTCTGCGCCGGCCGCCGTACAGACCCATGCCGGTACCGGCGAGTGCGAGCCGGACGGCCACCTCGGCCGGTGACCATGCGGTGCCGAGGGGTGCCAGGAGCACCAGCCCGACGGTGGTCAGCGCGGCGCCCGCGACTGCGACTGGCCGGGAGCCGGCCCGGTCGGCCAGGCGCCCACCGATCGGCCCCGCGATGCCCATGGCGACCGGGAAGGCAAGCAGGGTGAGGCCGGTGGCCTCGGCGCTGGTGTCGGCGTCGCGTGTCTGGTGGTGGCGGCGTGGGCGGCCGAGCTGGAGGGGCCGTGCTCGGGTGGCGGGTCGGTTCGGTCGAGCGGAGCCCGTCTACCCCGATGGCCCCGCCCGCCATCGGGGCTGGTCGGCGGGCCGGGGCGGCTGGCCATCTCGGTGACGGTGGGCGAGGGTCTCGGTCGGTTGTACGTGCACTGATGTTTCCGTCCGTGTCGATCTCCGGCCATGTTCGGCTGACAGCGTTCCCTGCGGCGTCGATGGGACCGGCGCCGGAGGAGGACAAACATGGTTGTGAACCGTCGACAGCTGATGGCCGGCGCGGGGACCGCCGGCCTCGGCTTCGCCCTGGCCGGGGCGGTGGACGCCGTCTTCGCGGGCACCGCGAACGCCGCGACGCCGAAGGCCTTCCGCGGGTACGGGGAGCTCGTCGCGGATCCGAAGAAGGTCGTCGACCTGCCTGCCGGCTTCCGTTACTCGGTGTTCTCACGCGCCGGCAAGGACACGCTCGACGGCGGCGGCGCGGTGCCCGGGTCGCATGACGGCATGTTCGCCTTCCCCGGCGGATTCGGGCGCAGCGTGCTGGTGCGCAACCACGAGCTGTCGCCGGGAACCGACATCCCGGCGGTGCCGCACCGCGACGGCCTCGTCTACGACCCGGCCTGCCCCGGCGGGACGACGACCCTCACGGTCGCGGGCGACCGGCTGCTCGGCCACGTGCCGAGCCTCGCCGGCACCTACCGCAACTGCGCCGGCGGCGGCACGCCGTGGCGGACCTGGCTGTCCTGCGAGGAGACCGAGGCGACCCCGGCCACCGAGGCGGTGCTGACCAAGAAGCACGGCTACGTGTTCGAGGTCGACCCCTTCGGCCGGCTGCGCGACGCCGCCCCGGTGCCGCTGACGGCGCTCGGCCGCTTCCCGCACGAGGCGGTGGCGATCGACCCGCGATCCGGCATCGTCTACCTCACCGAAGACGCCTCCAAGCCCTATGGCCTGCTCTACCGGTTCCTGCCGCGCCGCCCGCTCGGCGGCCCCGGCAGCCTGCGGGCCGGCGGAACGCTGCAGGCGCTGTCGGTGCCCGACGTGCGCGACCTGTCCGCGGTGCGGGAGCTGCGCACCAAGCTGGCCGTCACCTGGGTGGACGTGCCCGACCCCGACGCGACCACGGTGTCGGTCCGGTCGCAGTTCGACGCCGCGAAGATCACCCGGGTGCCGAAGGCCGAGGGCATCTTCTGGTCCGGGGACACCGCGTACATCGTCTCCAGCTACGCGAAGAAGGCCGACGGCGCCGCCACCGACCACTCCGGGCAGGTCTGGCGGTTCGACCCGAAGCACTCCACCCTGGAACTCGTCCTGCGCCTGGAGCCGGGCGGCCGGTTCGACGGGCCCGACAACATCACCGTCTCGCCGCTCGGCGGGATCGTGCTCTGCGAGGACGGCGACGGCGAGAACTACCTCGTCGCCCCCTCGGCGGACGGCACCCCCTACCCGCTCGCCCGCAACGCCGGCAGCGACAGCGAGTGGGCCGGCGCCACCTTCTCCCAGGACGGCCGCTGGCTGTACGCCAACGTCCAGGGCGACGGCCTCACGGTGGCCATCACCGGGCCGTGGTGGCGAGGCTGAGCGCCGTTCACTGGTAGGTGATGAGGTCCGGCGGGGGCGTGAGGGTGAGCGTCTCCGCCGGACTGAACATGTTCGTGTCCTCGTCGAGGAAGAGCTTGAATCCGGTGAAGAACGGCGCTCTGGCCGCCAGCAGCGCGTACTTGTCGAGTTTGTCCTGACGGACGCCGAACCCGTCGATGTGGAAGACGGTGGCGAGTTCGGGGCGGGCGGCGATGGCCGCCCGGTCAGGCAGCATCGATTCGGTGAACTGATGTATCACGAACAGTTTCTGTGGCAGATTGCGCGCACGGGTGAGATCGGCGAGCCAGGCCGAGACCTCGTTCAGTCCGGCCGCGTCACTGCTGCCGATCTGGCGACCGGGGATCTGGTCCGGCCCCATCTTCCATTCCGGGTCGAGGGCAAGCCCGACGTCCGGCTCCCGCAGGAATTGCTCGTACCGCCGCGCCTGGTCCAGAAAACGCCCGCGCCCGGGCTGCAGGTCGAGGATGAGCAGCATCCGGTGCGCCCGGGCGGCGGCGAGGTACGGCTCGACCGCGGCCGCCGGCAGCGCGGAGCTGTACAGCCCGTCCGGGCCGGGTGAGGCCGACGCGACGGTCGTGATGAGCTCCATCGCCGGCTGCACCGGCCGGCCGCCCGCGGCGAAGGGCGCCGCGGCCGCGAGCACGCGCTGCGCCGCCTGCTCCGGCGTTCCCTCGCCGAGCACGCCGAGCGCACCACCGCCCACCGAGCCGTAGTGCGCCACGATCCGGTAGCGCGGCAGCAGCGTGCGCCCGCCCATCGGCAGCTGCGGCGCGCTGACGCCCCCGGCCGCGGGCCGCCCCGGCTCGTCCCCGTGTCCGACCGCACCGGCCTCGGGCGTCGATCCCCGCTGCTCCCTGCCGGGGCCGACCGGGCTGGTGGCGCCGGCTGCGGGTGCGCGCTGCGCCGCCGCGGTCTGCCGCGCGCCCGTCGGCTGCGAGCCGCATCCCGCCCCGAGCACCGAGACGAGCAGCAGGAGGCCCAGCACCACGACCGGCAGCGCACCTCGCCACCCGCGCTGCCCGCCGCCGCGGCGCGAGTCGTCGTGCCGCGAGTCGTCGTGCCGAAGGCTGCCCCGGTGCACTGTCGCTCGGTGATCGGCCATGCCGCCGCTCCTACCCCGCGCAACACCGGATCATGGCGCCCGAGCAGGGGGAGATGCGCTGCCGCCCAGGCGGATCCCGCGGCGACGGGGGGGCCGTCGACGGCTCTCGGGCGGCCCCCACGCCGTCCGATGGATATCTCCACCGTCGAAGACCAATCTTCGTATTCATTTCTGCATGTTAATTCAGTGCCCGACGGTTCGGTGGCACGGTGATCGNGCATCGGTGGAGGTCAGGTCAATGTGGTCTCTCTGTCCGCGGACGTACCTTTTTGGTTCAGCCTCGTGCGTTCCGGTCGCGGCCGATTAAAGTTGGATGAGCAGTCGTAGATCGGGCGGTTTGAAGTCTGCGAGGGACTGTGATGNGGGGACGATTGTCGACGCGCGGTTCGCGTGAGCCCACGTCGGTGCACACGGACGGTGGCGTCGGNGCCGCCATCCACCTCGACAACGCGGGAGGCGATATGAACAGTGTCGATATAGCCCTGAAGGAGTCGTTGGAGATCGGGGGCGCGCTCGGGGCGGCCCTCGTCGATTTCACCAGCGGCATGACCCTCGGCACGGCCGGAAACGCGCACACCCTCGACCTGGAGGTGGCCGCCGCCGGTAACACCGAAGTCATCCGGGCGAAGCTGCGGACGATGGAGAGCCTCGGCCTGCAGGACACCATCGAGGACATCCTCATCACGCTCGGCCGCCAGTACCATCTGATCCGCCTGCTGCAGAGTCACTCCGGCCGCGGCCTGTTCCTCTACCTGGTGCTGGACAAGGGGCGGGCGAACCTCGCGCTGGCCCGCCACCGCCTGCGTGCCGTCGAGGCCCAGCTCGACGTCTGACGCCGGCATCGCCGCCCCGGCCCCGGCCGGATCCCCGCGCACCGGCCACAGCGCGGGCCGGGGCGCGCTGCTTCGTCGGGAAGAGGGCAGACTTGGCTCGACGGAGCAGCGGAGGCGAATGTGACAACACTGGTCGAAACCAGGCTGGCCATCCCCGGGACGGAAGGTTGCGGAGCGGGGGCGGCTCACTCGGGAGCAGGCCGGTCGGGAGCGGGCAGGTCGGGAGCGGGCAGGTGGTGGTGATTCCGCCGGCGCTGCGGATCCGGGGCGCGGTGCTGGTCGGGCCGCAGGAGGTCCGCGACGAGCTGTGGGTCGTCGACGGTCGCATCAGCTTCACCGCGCCGACCGGCACCGCCGCCCGGGACGTGCGCACGGTGTCCGGGTGGGCGCTGCCCGGCCTGGTCGACGCGCACTGCCACGTCGGCCTCGACGCCGGCGGCGCCGTGGACCGGCCGACCGCGGAGGAACAGATCACCACCGACCGGGCGGCCGGCGCGCTGCTGCTGCGCGACGCCGGCTCCCCGGCGGACACCCGCTGGGTCGACGACCGCGACGACCTGCCCCGCCTGGTGCGCGCCGGCCGGCACATCGCCCGTCCCCGCCGCTACCTCCGCAACTACGCCGCCGAGGTCGAGCCGGACGACCTGGTGGCCGAGGTCGTCACCCAGGCCGGTCGCGGCGACGGCTGGGTCAAGCTCGTCGGGGACTGGATCGACCGCGGCGTCGGGGACCTCGCGCCCTGCTGGCCCGCGGACGCCGCGAAGGCGGCGATCGACGCGGCGCACGCGGCCGGCGCCCGGGTGACCGCTCACTGCTTCGCGGNGGACTCGCTCGCCGACCTCGTCGAGGCGGGCATCGACTGCATCGAGCACGCCACCGGGCTCACCGAGGACACGATCCCGCTGTTCGCCGAGCGGGGGGTCGCGATCGTCCCGACCCTGGTCAACATCGCCACCTTCGAGGGCATCGCCCGCGGNGCCGAGGAGAAGTTCCCCGCCTACGCCCGGCACATGCGGGCCCTGCACGCTCGCCGGTATGACACGGTGCGGGCCGCCCACGACGCCGGGATCCCCCTGTACGTCGGCACCGACGCCGGGGGCAGCCTGCCGCACGGCCTGGTCGCCGCCGAGGTCGCCGAGCTACGCCGCGCCGGCCTGCCGGCACAGGCCGCGCTGTCCGCGGCCACCTGGTCGGCGCGGGCGTGGCTGGGGCATCCGGCGCTCACCGAGGGCGCCCCCGCCGACCTGGTCGTCTACCCCGCCGACCCGCGCGCCGACGTCGGCGTCCTCGCCGCCCCCGACCTCATCGTCCTGCGCGGCCGTCCCGTCGCCCCCTGATCCCTGCCCCTGACGCGCAGGCCTCGGCCCGCGTGCTCCGCTTCCGAGCCGAGAATCCGGGGCTCACCCGGCCGTCGCGAGAACAGCAGAACCCGACAGCGGGAGCCGAAAGCGGGAGCCGACACCCGGAGTCTCCGGTCGGACGCCGGAATCCGCCGGTCGCGTCACGCCATTCTTTTCGGTGATGGCACCCTTTGTTGTACGCGGCGGGTAAAATTCGGCGTGTCGGCCGGTCGGAGTCGTCATCGTGCGTGCCCCGGCCCCGGGAAGCTGGTCCCGGAGGGAGTGGACGGTGGGCACGGTTGTCGTCCGGGAGCGGGAACGTCGCCCCGACGGGTCGTTCGCGGTTCGACTGGCGTTCGACGACGGTGTCGACTATGACATCGATGTACGTGATCCCGCCGACGAGCGGGACGAAGCGTCGTTGGCGTGGTATTTCGAGGAGCACCTGCGCTATCCGTTCCTCGACAAGGATCTGGAGCGGGCAGCGGAGGCGCGGATCGCCGAGTACGGGCGGGTGCTGTTCACCCAGGTTTTCGGCGGCGCGGGGGCGTATGACTATCGGCGGATGCGGGAGCAGGGATTCGACGGCTGCCGGGNGGAGGNGAGTGGGTCGGCGGCATTCCAGCGCCTGCACTGGGAGGCCCTGCGGGATCCCGACCTGCCTTCACCGCTGGCGGTGCGGCTGCCGGTGACGCGGCGGGTGGAGCCGTTGGCGGCCCGGTTCGAGGGGGNGTCGGGTCGGACGACGTTGAACATTCTGGTGGTCACGGCGAGACCGGACGGCCCGTCCGACGTGGGTTTTCGGACGTTGTCACGGCCGTTGCTGGACGCGCTGCGGCAGGCTCCGGTACCGGTGCAGGTGGATCTGGTCCGCCCGGGGACGTGGGACGCNCTGCGCGACCATCTCGACGAGGCGCGTGCCGAGCACGGATCAGGTTGGTACCACGTGGTTCATTTCGACCTGCACGGCCTGTTCACCACGCAGGCCGAACTGGCGGCAGGGCAGTGGGCGGCGGAGGGGTTGTTCCTGCGGCGGCGGTTCGAGGCGTTCGACGGCGAGCAGGGATTCCTGTTCTTCGAGACCGCGCGGGACGGGGATGCCGAGCCTGTTCCCGCGGGCGCGGTTGCCGGCCTGCTGGCGGAGCACCGGGTGCCGGTGGNGGTGGTCTCGGCGTGCCAGTCGGCGATGCAGCACGGGGACGAGGCGAGCCTGGCCCACCGACTGGTCGAGGCCGGAGTGCCCACGACGGTGGGGATGGCCTATTCGGTGACGGTGTCGGCGGCGGCGCGGGCGATCCCGGCCCTGTACGGCAGGCTGGCCGCGCAGGCGGATCCGGTGGCCGCGGTGCACGTCGCCCGGCGACGGCTGTTCGAGGAGCCGGCCCGGCAGGCGTACTTCAACGAGGAACTCACGTTGGAGGACTGGATGCTGCCGGTGCTCTACCGGCAGCGCCCGGTGGATCTGCGGCTACGGGAGATGACCGGGCCGGAATCCGAACGGTTCTACGCCAGGCAGGCGGCGGTGGCCGACGAACCGGCTACCGAGTACGGCTTCGTCGGCCGAGACCTGGACGTGCAGACCGTCGAACGCCGCCTCCTGCTCGACGACGTTCGGAACGTGCTGCTCGTGCGGGGAATGGCCGGGGCCGGGAAGTCGGCGCTGCTGGCCCATCTGGGCTGGTGGTGGCAGCGCACCGGCCTGGTGGACGAGGTGTTCCGATTCAGCTACGAGGATCAGGCGTGGACTGCCGGGCAGATCGTGCGAGAGATCGGGAGACGTCTCCTCGACCCGGTCGAGCAGGCGAGACTCGACGCGCTGTCCGAGGACGCCCAGCTGGAGAAGATCGCGGGGCTGCTACGGTCCCGACGGCACCTGCTCCTCGTGGACAACGCCGAGTCGATCACGGCGAGTCCGGCGTCGATCCCGCACGCCCTCCCCGAACCCGAGCAGCAGCGGCTGCGGCTGCTGCTGGGTCGGCTGCGGGGCGGCCGGACGCTGGCCCTGATCGGCTCCCGCGAGGCGGAGGGCTGGCTCGCCCCCGGGACCTTCACGGACAACGTCTACCTGCTGCCCGGGCTGGATCCCCAGGCGGCCCGGGACCTGGNCGGACGGATCCTGATCCGCCACGGCGCCACCCGGCACCGGGAGGATCCTGACCAACGGGCGGCGCTGGACCGGCTCATCGACCTGCTCGGCGGCTACCCGCTCCCGCTCACCGCCGTCCTGCCCGTGCTGGCTGGANCCACTCCTACGGGGGTCCTGGACGATCTCGACACCGGCGAGCGCGACGCCGACCCGGTCGGGCTGGTCCGCACCGCGATCGAGTACAGCTACGGCAAACTCGACCCGGCACTTCAGCAGTCCCTGCTCCTGCTCGCCCCGNTCACCGCCGTCGTGCCCACCGGCGCGTCCCTGGCCCACTACCAGGAGATCCTCGCCGGCTTTCCGGCGATCGCGGCGCTCGGCCCGCTCGACCTGGCGGGCGCGGTGGAGCATGCCGTCGGCGTCGGCCTCGCCACCCCGCACCCGCATCTCAGTGACATGGTGCAGGTCCAACCCGTTCTGCCCTACTTTCTGCGCACCCGTATCCGCGACCTTCCCCACCGGGCGGACGCGGCCGACGCCCATTACCAGTTCTACTGTGGCATCGGTGAGTGGGCCCAGCAGCTCCTCANCTCCCAGGCGGCGGAGGAACGGACACTGGGGCGGGCCGTCACCGCCGCGTCCTACGCCAACCTGCAGGGGNCCCTCACTCATGCCCTCACCACGNCACAACCCGTCCTTCCCGTTCTCGTACCGCTGGATTCGTACCTCGGGCAGACGCAGCAGCACCACCCTCGACTGCACCTGATCACCCGCACCATCGGCGCCTACCCGGACCCCGGCACCGCCACCGGGCGGGAGGAGNTCGCCCACCTGCACCATCTCGCCGNCATCGTCGCGGAGGAACAGCGCCAGTTCGACGAGGCCGAAATCCACTATCGGACCGCCCTCGACCTCAGGCTGGAGGCCGGGGACGAGAACAATGCCGCGGCCACCTACCACCAGCTCGGCAAGCTGGCGCAGATGCAGCGCCAGTTCGAGCAGGCCGACGCCCATTACCGCAGCTCCCTCGACCTCTTCCTGAATTTCGGGGACGAGCCCGGCGCCGCGAGCACCTATCACCAGCTCGGCACGCTCGCGGTGGACCGGCGACGGTTCCAGGAAGCCGAGACCTATCTCCGCCGTTCCCTCGACCTCAAGCTGAAGATCGGGGACGAGCACGGTGCCNCAGGTATTTACCACAATCTCGGCATCGCGGCCCAGCAGCAGCGACGGTTCGAGGAGGCCGGCACCCACTACCAGCACGCCCTCGACCTGCTCCGCACGTTCGGCGACCGGGACGGCGTCGCGCACACCTATTACCAGCTCGGCACGGTCGCGCAGGCACAGGGACAGTTCGAGCAGGCCNACGCCCACTACCGCCGCTCGCTCGACCTCACGCTGGCGGCCGGTAACGAGCATGGCGCCGCGCTCGCCTACCACCAGCTCGGTGCGATCGCGGTGGACCAGCGACGGTTCGAGGAAGCCGACCTCAACTACCGCCGCTTCCTCGACCTCAGCCTGAAGGTCGGTGACGAGCGAGGTGCCACGCTCGGCTACTACGGCCTGGGCAGGATTGCCCAGGAGCAGCAGCGGTTCGAGGACGCCGAGACCCACTACGGCCACGCTCTCGACCTCTTCCTGAAGTCCGGTGACGAGTACAACGCTGCCCTGACCCACCGTCAGCTCGGTGCGATTGCGCAGGGGCGGCAGCGGTTCCAGGAAGCCGAGACCCACCAGCGGCACGCTCTCGACCTTTTTCTGAAGCTCGGGGACGACCACAGCGCCGCGCTCATCTACTTCTATCTCGGCCTGGGTGCGGATCGGCAACTGCGGTTCGAGGAGTCCGAAGCCCACTACCGCCAGTCCGTCACGCTCTTCCTGAAATCCGGCGATGAGCATGGCGCCGCACTCATCCACCACAACCTCGGCCTGCTCACGAAGGAGCAACAGCGGTTCGAGGAGGCNGAAGGCCACTACCGCCACGCCACNGCCCTCTTCGTGAAGACCGGCGACGACGTCCTCGCCGCGCGCACCTACCACGAGTTCGGCCTGCTCCTACAGGAGCTACAACGGTTCGAGGAGGCCGACACCCTCTACCGCCGCTCCCTCGACCTGTTCCTGAAGGTCGGGGACGAGCATGGGGCCGCGCTCACCCACGGTCAGCTGGACCGGCTCGCCGAGGAGCGCCGCCGGTAGGCGCATCCCCGGGGTGGGCGTCCGGCCGCCGGTTCAGAGCAGGACGCCGAAGACCTGCGTCCAGTAGGTGNCGTACTCGCCGCCGGTGGCGTGCCCGACGCCGATCTGGCGTAGCTGCGGGATGAGGATGTTGGCCCGGTGGCCGGGGCTCTGCATCCAGCCGGCGACGACCTCCTCGGCCGTGGTCTGGCCGGCGGCGATGTTCTCGGCGACCCGGGCGTAGCGGTAGCCCAGGTCCGTCACCCGGTCGGACACCGTACGGCCGTCCGGGCTGGTGTGGGCGAAGAAGGCCCGTGCCGCCATGTCCCGGCTGTGGGACTCGGCGGCGGCGGCCAGCCGCGCGTCGACGGCGAGCGGCGCGAGGCCCTCCCGCTCGCGTTCGATGTTCGTCAGCGTGACGACCTGGGCCAGCATCGACGAGACGTCGCCCTCCCCGGCCCCGGCCGGCCCCGGCCGCTCGTCGCGCACCTGCCCGCGGCCGGCCGCGGCCTGCTCGCCCCACCGTGCCGGCGGGCCGCCGGCCGGGACGGGGGCGGCGCCGGCGCCGGCGTGGGCGGCGTGGGTCGGGGCAGGGCTGGCGGGAGTGTCCTGGCGGGGGACGGCCGGGGTGGGGTCGGGCGGGGGAGCCGCGGTCTCGGGCGTGGCCGGGCTGCCGTCGTCGACGTCCACGCCGAAGTCGCGGGCGAGGCCGGCCAGGCCGTCGGCGTACCCCTGCCCGACGGCGCGGACCTTCCACTGCGCGCCCCGACGGTAGATTTCGATGAGGGTGACCACGGTCTCGCTGGTCAGCGGCGGCGGGGTGAAGTGGGCGTTGAGGTTGCCGCGCCGGTCGTGCAACGTGACGACGGGCCCGGGCAGCCGCCCGAAGGGCGTCGTGCCGTCCTCGGAGCTGGCGACGATCACGACGCGCTCGGCACCGGGCCGCAGCCGCTCCGGGTCGACCATCACCTCGTCGCCGCTGAGGATGACGCCGGCCGTCGCCGGCTGGTTGTAGAACACGAAGTCGTCATCCCCGTCGACCTTGCCGTGCGCCGCGGTCACCAACGCGCACAGGTCGAACGGCCCGATCAGGCGAACCGAGACGGGGCCGCGGGGCAGCGGCGCGTTCGCACCGGGCACGAGCTCTGTCATCCGTCCCACTCCCGTGGCTGTTCTGGTCGNCCGTGGCCGCGTACTGGTCGTGAGGCCGTGTACTGGTCGTGAGGATGCGCCGCCGTCGGCCGATCACCGGGTTCGGGCGGGCGCCGGGCGACGGCGACGTGTCGGCCTGTTCTGTCTGCCTGTTCTAGATGTACCGGGAGATGGGCGCGGCCACCATGCCTGACGCCGCGCGGCGCCAGGTCCGNGCCACGTCCGGGCGGATTGCGGCTCGTCCGAGCGACCTGGCGTGAGCGTCCGGTGTCCGCCGGTAAGGCCACGATCACCCGGCCCGGCCTGCTGCCGGGAGTCCGGTGGGCCCTGTGGGCCGCAATGGTCGCCACCGCCGATCGGTGATCATGGCGTGGGCTGCCGCGGCTGTTGTGGAGGGTTTGCTTGTCACGCCGGTCGCGCCCGCCGTACCGTCTGCGTCGGTCGCCGTGATCAGCGGTTCCGACGCGCCAGGTCCGTGGCGCGATGGGCGCCGAGCCGCTCGTCGCGACCGGGGCGGGCCGGTGGCCGCCACGGGGGACCGCTGGGGGGATGAAGCAGGGCGTGCCGGCACGCGGCGCCCGGAGCAGGGTGGACCGTGAACGACGTCATGGGCTTCGCGCTGCTCAGCCTCGGGACGGGCGCGCTGTACGCGCTGGTCGCCGCGGGCGTGGTGGTGATCGCCCGCGGGGCCGGGGTGCTCAACATGGCCCAGGGTGCGCTGGTGGCGTGGGCCGCCTACGCCTTCCACGGCCTGCACGGTCCGTGGGGGCTTCCCCTGGGTCTGGCCGCGGTGCTCGCGGTCGCGTCGACGGCCGGCATCGGCGTCGGGTTCCAGGTTCTGGTCATGCGCCCGCTGCGGGAGGCGACGGCGCTGCTGCGGCTGATGGCGACCCTCGGCCTGCTGATCATTCTCCAGTCGTCGCTGACGCTGATGTTCGCCGGTGCGGTGCGCACCTCCCCGACGGTGCTGCCCACCGGCACGGTCGAGCTGTTCGGCGAGTCCGTCGGCGTGGACGTGTTCGTCCGGCTCGCCGCGGTCGTCGCGGTCGTCGCGGCGGCGTGGGCGGTCTTCCGGTTCACGACGGTGGGGCTCGCGGCGACGGCGGCCACCGAGAACCCGCGGGCCGCCGCCACCTTCGGCTGGTCCGTCGACGCGATCGCCGCCGGGGCGTGGGGTGCCGGCGGCGCGCTCGCCGGGCTCGGGGGCGTCCTGCTCGCCCCGCTGCAGAACCCGCTGTCCGCGACGAACCTGCTGCTGCTCATCGTGCCGGCGCTGGCGGTGGCGCTGGTGGCGCGGTTCGCGTCCTTCCCCGGGGTGCTGCTCGGCGGTCTCGCCCTCGGCGTCATCGAGGTGGAGGNGCAGTACGAGCTCGTCGCACACCATCCCTGGTGGCGCGGGGTCGACCGAGCGGTGCCGCTGGCCGTCATCGTCTTCTACCTGGCCGTACGCGGCCGGGGCCTGCCCGAGCGGGGCCACCTCGCCGAGCGCCATCCGGTGCTCGGCAGCGGCCGGGTCCATCCGCGTGCCCTCGCCGTCGCCGTCGCGGCGATGCTGGCGGCGGTCTGGCTGCTGCCCCGTGACTGGGTCGACGCCCTCGACGCCAACGCGCTGTGGGCGTTGATCATCCTGTCGGTCGTGGTGCTCGTCGGGTTCACCGGGCAGCTCTCGCTGGCCCAGCTCGCCTTCTCCGGGATCGCGGCGCTCATCGCCGGGCGGCTGGTGGCGACCCGCGGCTGGCCGCTGGAGGCGGCGATGGCCGTCGGGGTGGCCGGCACCGCCGTCGTCGGGCTGCTGTTCGCGCTGCCCGCGCTGCGCACCCGGGGGTTGCAGCTCGCGGTGGTGACGCTCGGCCTCGGCGCGGCCGTCGACGCCCTGCTGTTCCAGCGTGGCTACCACTCTCCGCCACCCCCGGGGGCGGGGGGACTCGGGTCGCTGTTCGGTGACCTCGCCTCGCCGGAGGGAACGGTGGTGGGACGCCAGCGCTTCCTCGGCGTCCCGCTGGACAAGGTGACCGATCCGCGGGGCTTCGCGACCGTGTCCGTGCTCGCCTTCGTCCTGGTCGCGCTCGCGGTCGCGAACCTGCGCCGGGGACGGGCCGGGCGGCGGCTCATCGCGGTGCGGACCAACGAGCGCGCCGCCGCGGCGCTGGGCATCAGCGTCGTGGCCGCCAAGCTGTACGCGTTCGCGTTGTCGGCGGCCATCGCCGGGTTCGGCGGGGTGCTCTACGCCTTCTACGTCTACGGCGAGCGCGGCAACATCGACTACGGCGACGGAACGTTCGCGCCGTTCTCCTCGATCCTGCTCATCGCCTACGCCGTCGTCGGCGGGGTCGGCTGGGTCAGCGGCTCGTTCGCGGGCGCGACGATGGCCGCCGGCGCGCTGGCGACCCGCATCGGCGGCGCGGTCGGGGAGTGGCTCGGCCGGCTCGGCGCGCTGCTGCGGGTCGTCGTCGCGGCGATCGCCGGCGTGGGTGGTCTCGCCGCCGGCGCCGCGGTGGCCGGCGACCGGCGCACCGGCGCTCGGCTCGGCGCGGCGGCGCGGCGGCGGCTGCCCTGGGTCGTCGCGGTGGGAGCGGCCGTGCTCGGCGTCGCCTTCGGGGGCGTGGTGCGCGACTGGCTGGCCGAGCTGGACCGGTACGTGCCGCTGATCGGCGGGATCGTCCTCGTCGTCGTGCTCTCCCGCTCCGGCGGCGGGATGGCGCCCGAGAACGCCCGCACCGCCCGCCTGCTGCGCGACCGCCACCTGCCCGGCGCGGCCGACCGTCGCCGTCGCGCCGACGCCGGCCGGCTGGACCGGGCGCTGCGCGCGGCCCCGGGGGACCGCCCGGCGCTCGCTCCTGCGCACTCTCCGACGCTCGCATCGGGCGCACCTGCGCACTCTCCGGCGCTCGCTGCGGGCGCCCCTGTCGCCGTCTCGCCGGGGCGCGGGTTCTCCGGCGCGGTGGAGCCGGCGGCGCTGTCGGTGNGGGGGCTGACGGTCAGCTTCGGCGCGGTGCACGCGGTGCGCGCCGTCGACCTGCGGGTCGCGCCCGGCCAGGTGGTCGGGATGATCGGCCCGAACGGCGCGGGCAAGACGACGGTCATCGACGCGATCACCGGCTACACCTCCGCGTCGGTCACCTCGATGACCCTCGGCGAGGTCCGCCTCGACCGGCTGCCCGCGCACCGGCGGGCCCGCGCGGGCATCAGCCGGTCGTTCCAGAACCTGGAGCTGTTCGACGACCTCACCGTGCTGGAGAACATCCAGGCGGCCAGCGACCGCCGCGACGCCCGCGCGTACCTGACCGACCTGGTGGTCCCGCGGTCGCGGCCGCTGCCCGCCGCGGCGATCGCCGCCGTCGACGCCTTCGGGCTGCGCGAGGATCTGCTGCGCACCGTCTCCGACCTGCCCTACGGCCGCCGCCGGCTGCTGGCCATCGCCCGCGCCGTCGCGGCCGGGCCGGCCGTGCTGCTGCTCGACGAGCCGTGCGCCGGCCTCGACGAGTCGGCCAGCGCCGAGGTCGCGGCCCTGCTGCGCCGCCTCGCGGACGAGTGGGGGCTGGGCATCCTGCTCAACGAGCACGACATGAATGTGATCATGGGAGTCTGCGACCGGGTGGTCGTCCTCGACGCCGGCACGCTCATCGCCGAGGGAACCCCGGCGCAGGTGGCCGCCGACCCCCGGGTGCGGGCGGCCTACCTCGGTGACCCGGAGCCCGCCTACGCCCCCCTTCCCTGACCAGCCCCGCCGGCCAGCCGGCGCGCGCCGCCGGCGCAGGGGGATGGTGGCGCGTCGCTGCCCGGCGGGCGGACGGCGCTCAGGAGCCGGCGCGACGCAGGATGTCCAGGCCGTTGTAGGTCTCGGGGCCGAGGGGGACGAACGACTTCGAGGCGCTGTCCCAGCGGGCACCCCGCAGAGTCGTGTTGAAGATGCGCTCCGCGCCGGGGATCGGGGTGGTCGCGGTGAGGTCCAGCGGCGGGACGATGCCGCCCAAGTCCAGATGCCTGGTCCGGTTGAGCTGGGCGAGCAGGTTCTTCGACGTCAGCGGCCCGGACACCTGACTGCCGACCTTCGCGGCGATCTGGACGGACAGCCACGCCCCGGTGGTGGTCGTCGTGGTGCGCAGGGCGGGTGCGGCGTCGGCGTCCCCGGCGGCCTGCTCCGCGTCCAGCTCGGAGACCATCCGCGCGACCTCGGGGAACTGGGCGGCCTGGCTCAGTTCCGGGAAGGCGGTGGCGACGACGAGCTTGTCCGCCGCCGGGCCGAGCGTGGCCAGGTACTTCGGCGACAGGGTGCCCGCCGCGTGGCAGGTGCGGATCTGCTGGCCGGACTTGGAGATCACCGCGTAGGCGGCCTGGTCGAACACGACCAGCACCGCGCCGTCGGCGCCGGAGCGCGACAGCTGGGAGATCGCCGGGGTGAAGTCGCTCGTCGTGATCGGGATGCGGATCTTCGGGTTGATCGGGTGGCTGACGGCCTTCGCGCCGCCCTCGGCCATGACGATCAGCCGGTCGCTGGCGCTGAGGTCGTAGCCGACCAGGCCGAGGTGGCTCGCGCCCGCCTTCACCAGCAGCGCCGGGCAGACCGCCGGGTAGAGCGTCAACGGGCTGACGACGTAGCTGACGGGGGAGCTGAGCTCGGAGCCGTCGGCGGAGATGCCGGCCGACCCGATCGACGGGATGCCCGCGTTCTGCAGGATCGGCATGATCCCACCGGTGCCGCTGACCTCGCTGACGACGGCGAGGACGCCGGAGTCGACGGCCTGCTGGGCGCACTTCTTCGCGCTGGCGGCGTCGTTGCGTTCGTTGCAGTGGACGAGCTCGACGGGGTGCCCGGCGATCCCGCCGCGGGCGTTGACGCCACGGACGGCGGCGCGGGCGGACGCCACCATCTCGGGGTAGTTCGTCCCCGCGGTGCCCGTCGGCGCGATGATCATCAGCTTGACGGGGGATCCCTTCGCGGCGGGATCGGACGCCGCCGAGCCGCCCGACCCGCCGTCCGAACCACCGCCGCACCCGGCGAGCGTCGCCGCGAGTGCGGCGGCCAGACCCGCCCGGGCCAGACCTGTCCGGGCGAGCCCACGCAGCCCGTACCGTCGTCGCACGTCCGTCTCCTCGTCATCCGCCCGCCCGGCCGCGCCGGGCACCCCCGTTCCGCCGCCGGGGCCAGCCACGGTAGACCCGTCCCGTCTGGGCGGATACGCCAGGGTGAGCCGTGGCGGGACCGTCACGATGCGGAACGGTACCGGGACGGGGAGGTCGCCACCGGGTAGAGCGGTGGCGGTGCGGCGGGGACCCGCGGCGGGGCCCTGCGACGGGGACCCTGCGACGGGGATCCTGCGACGGGGATCCGGCGACCGGGCCGTGCGACGGAACGATGCGGCGGCCCGGCCGGGCGGGTCAGATCACCTGGGACCAGGCGTAGGTGAATCCCATGATCTGATCGGCGAGCGTTTCGAGTCTCGCGGCGGCGGCGGCGTCGACGAGCCGGCCGGCGGAGTCGAACAGGGGCTGCTCGGTGTTGAGCGTCACGCCCAGTGGGGTCGGCCAGCCGCGCAGGGCGTGCACGGACGAGCGCAGGGCGCTCAGCGTCGTTCCGGCCGCCTGGCTGCCCTCGGCGCAGACGATGAGACCGACTGCCCGCCCGTCGAGGTACGGCCGCGGCGCGCCGCGCAGGTCCTCCAGGTAGTCCAGCGCGTTCTTGACCAGGCCGGACATCCCGCCGTGGTAACCGGGAGTGGCGATCACGACGGCGTNGGACTGCTNCACGGCGGCGAGCAGGCGCAGGGCCGCGGTGGAGCGCTCGCGGCGTTCGGGCGCGTACATCGGCAGGTCCAGCTCGGCGGATCCGAACTGCACCGTCTCGGCGCCGGCCTGGGCCATCGTCGCGAGTACGGTCGTCAGAGCCCGGTGGGTGGTGGAGTCGGCCCTGGTGGTGCCGCCGATCCCGACGATCATCGGACGGCGGCGACGGGAGCGGACCGGCCCGGGCCCGGTGGGCGGCGCCTCGACGGGCCGGTGGGCCACCCGGCTGGGCAGCGGGGAGAACGGCTCGCCGCCAGGCCGTTGACCGTGGCCGACGACCTGCTCCGTGGAGCCGGCGTTCGACCGGAACGCACCGTATGAGTCCCCCACAACCCCTCCTCAGACCCTGCTTCGGCTCACCTTGGCGCGGTCGTGGACCGCCGCGCCACCCGCCGTGACGTCTGTCTATCCGACCGACCCCGGCGGGGTGGCGGCGGGTCCGCTCGGGCACGGACCGTCGCCACTGACGCCGTCGCCACTGACGCCGTCGACGCCGGGCTGCGGGCGGTGGCCACCGTGATGCATCCTCCCGGCGCCCCGCAGCGACGCGGGCAGCGCGCGGGCCCCGGGGCCGAGGGCGCCGATCCGGTCGGCGGGGTTGGAGATCCGGCAGCGGCGCAGCGACAGGCAGCCGCAGCCGATGCACGAGTCGAGCCCGTCGCGCAGGGCCTCCAGGGCGGCGATCTCCTCGTCCAGCCGGATGCGCCAGCGCCGCGAGATGGCCGACCAGTCCGCCTTCGTCGGGGTGCGGGCGTCCGGCAGTGACGCCAGCGCCTGCGCGACCTCGTCGAGGCTCAGGCCCATCGCGGTGGCCGCGCGGATGAACGCCAGCCGGCGCAGCACGTGGCGTTCGTACCGGCGCTGGCCGCCGGCGGTGCGGGTGGCGGCGAGCAGCCCCTGCCGCTCGTAGAAGCGCAGCGCCGAGGGTGCGAATCCGCTGCGCCGCGACAGCTCGCCGACGGTCAGCAGGTCGGTGGGGAGCATGCCCGCGATCCTACGTCTCTGTAGCTGAAGTCAGGTTCAACTATCACCGGCGGAAGGGGCCGGTCACCTCGAACGTGATGCCGCCGCGGTTGCGCCCGGTCACCCCGCGCTGGGAGGAGAAGTACAGGCGGCTGCCGTCCGGGCTGAACGCCGGGCCGGTGATCTCGGACCTGTCGTGTCCCGGCAGCCGCAGGAAGGGCGCGACGACGCCGTCCGGGGTGATGAGTACCAGGGCGGGACGGGAGTGGTCCTCGGCCACGTACAGGTCTCCCGAGCGCGCGCCGACGACGTTGTCCACGCCGGTGAGCGGCGGCGGGTCGGGCTGGCTCGCCCGGTCGTAGACCAGGTCGAGCCGCCCGGCGTCCGCCCGGTACGCCCACACCCGGTCGTCGCCCTTGGTGGTCAGGTAGCAGACGCCGTGGGCGTACCAGCAGCCCTCGCCACCGTTGAACCGGCGGGCCCCGCGAACCTGCCGGCGGGTGGCCCGGGGGAAGCCGTCCGGGTCGGGTACGCGCTCCCAGCGCACCGGCCCGGACTCGGCGTGCGCATCGGCGACCAGCACCTCCAGCCGCCCGGCGGACAGCTCACCCCAGCGGTCCGGACGGAACCGGTAGAAGCAGCCGTCCTTGCGGTCCTCGGTCAGGTAGATCACCCGGTGGTCGGGGTCGCAGGCGGCCGCCTCATGGGCGAAGCGGCCCAGGGCCGGGCGCGCCACGGCCTTGCGCGACCCGTCCGGCCACGCCTCGTACACCCGGCCGGAGAAGAACTCCTCGCACGACAGCCACGTCCCCCACGGGGTGGCCCCGCCGGCGCAGTTGGCGGTGGTGCCGCCGAGGATGCGCCCCGCCGAGGCGATCGTCCCGTCGGCTCGGAACCGCAGCGCCGAGGCGCCGCCGTGCAGCATCACCTCGGAGTTCGACACGTAGGTCCAGCCGCCGCCGGGCCCGGGGAAGCAGGCCCCGCCGTCCGGCGCGTCGTGCCACACGTACTCGGTCGCGCCGACGAGCAGGTGCGAGCGGGCGACGATCCGGCTGGTGAAGCCGCCGGGAAGGGCCACCCCCGAACGGTCCGGCGGGCGCAGCGGCCCGTAGGGCCCCACCCCGGGCCGGGCGGTGGCGGCCAGGGCCGCACGCCAGGTGGCCCCGGAGAACGCGGCGGTGCCCAGCGCCGCCACCGCCGAGCGCAGCAACGTCCGTCGATCCATGCCCTGCCGTCCCTTCCGAGCCGGTCGGCCGCCGGCCTCCGACTGCCGACTGCCGGCGGTTGACCGCTGCCGCCTGTCCGATCCGCCGTGTGATGCGCGTTGCATGCGTCGGGGGGCCGCGACGCGCCGACGGCCCCGACCCCTGCCCGGCCGTCGCCCGTCCGGATCGCCGCACGTGCGGGTTGTCGCGACCGCGCCGCGGCGGTGCCACCCCCTGACCCTAGAGTCGTCAGTGCGTTGCGTCAGGTAACCGGGCGGTCCGAGTGGCCTGACGCCTCGGCCGCCGGTGGATCTTCCGGGGTGGTCCGGACGGGGCCGGTCCGGCCGCGGCCGTGGCAGGCTGTCGAATCGATGGACGACACCACGCATCGGCGGTTCAATCCCCTGACCGGCCGCTGGGTCCTGGTCTCGCCGGGGCGGGTTCGGCGCCCCTGGCACGGCGGCCGGGAGACGGCGGCGACGCCTCCCGCCGTCGCGTACGATCCCGCCTGCCACCTGTGCCCCGGCAACGAGCGTGCGGGCGGCGCTCGCAATCCCGACTACCGGGGCACGTACGTGTTCACCAACGACTTCCCGGCGCTGCGACCCGCCGAGAGCGATCCCGCGCCGCCCGGCGCCGACCCGGGCGGACTGNTGCGCAGCACCCCCGCGCACGGGACCTGCCGGGTCGTCTGCTTCGGCCCGCACCACGGCCGTGGGCTGGTCGACATGTCCTCCTACGAGGTCCGCGCGGTCGTCGACACGTGGGCGGCGCAGGAGGCCGAGCTGTCCGAGCGGTGGCGCTGGGTGCAGGTCTTCGAGAACCGCGGCACCGCGATGGGCGCCTCCAACCCCCATCCCCACGGGCAGATCTGGGCCTGCGACGCCCTGCCCGACGAGGCCGCCGCCGAGGACACCCACCAGCGGGAGCACTTCGCCCGGTCGGGCAGCTCGCTGCTGCTCGACTACCTGCGCACCGAGACGCGCGCCGCGGAGCGGATCGTTCTCGACGACTCCGACTGGCTCGTCGTCGTGCCGTTCTGGGCGGTGTGGCCCTTCGAGACGCTGCTGCTGCCCCGCCGACCCGTGNAGCGGCTCGCCGACCTCGACCGCGCCCAGCGGGACAGCCTGGCCGACGTGCTGGGCCGCCTGCTCGCCGGCTACGACGCCCTGTTCGACCACCCGTTCCCGTTCTCGATGGGCTGGCACGGCGCCCCTGGTCCGCACCCGGCGGGGGCCACGAGCCGGCCGACCGGTTCGCGGCGTCCCGCCGAGGGGGTCTGGCAGCTGCACGCCCACTTCTACCCGCCGCTGCTGCGCTCGCCGACGATCCGCAAGCACCTCGTCGGCTACGAGATGCTCGCGGAGCCCGCGCGCGACCTCACCCCCGAGGACGCCGCGGGCCGGTTGCGCGCGGTCATGGCGGACGCCTGGGACGGGGAGGCAACCCTGCCCGGCGGCCTCGAGGCGGTCCCCGCCGCGCCGCTGCGGATCCGTCCGTCGTGACGTCGCCCCCGGGCCGCCCGGGCTCGGCGGGCCACCGGGGTTCGACGGGCCGCCGGGGTTCGACGGGCCACCGGGGTTCGGCGGGCCATGGGGGTTCGACAGACCATGGGGGTTCGACAGGCCACGGGGGTTCGGCGGGGCGCCCGGGTTCGGTGGACGGCGGGGGCGAACGGGCGGTGCCGGCCGCGGCTCGGGCGGTGCGCGCGTTCGTGGCGGCCCACGGCCGCGAGCCGACTCTGCTGGTGCGCTCACCGGCCCGGGTCAACCTCATCGGCGAGCACACCGACTACAACGACGGCCTGTGCCTGCCGGTGGCGATCGACCGCGAGCTCTGCATCGCCCTGCGCCGCACCGATGACGTTGCGGCCGGCGCGGATCCTGCCGCCGGTGCGCATCTACGGCTGGTGTCCGAGCAGGACCCGACGCCCGCCGTCATCGAGCTGCCGCCGCCCCCCGCGGACACGCCGCCGTCCGCCCGCGCGACCGGCTGGACCCGGTACGTGCAGGGCGTGGCCGTCCAGCTCGCCGCGTCTGGTCAGCTCGCCGCGTCTGGTCAGCCCGCCGGGGCCGACCTCGTGCCGTGGCAGGGCGCGCTCGCCAGCGACATCCCGCTCGGCGCCGGCCTGTCCTCCTCGGCCGCCCTGGAACTCGCGGTCGCCGTGGCCTGCACCCACCTCGCCGGCTCGGTGCCCGCGCCGACGGAGCTCGCCCGGCTCGCCCAGCGAGCGGAGAACGCCTGGGTCGGCGCCGCCACCGGCCTACTCGACCAGCTCGCCTGCGTCGGGGGGATCGCCGGGCACGCCCTGCGCATCGACTGCCGGACGCTGACCGTCACACCCGTGCCGCTGCCGGCCGGGCTCGCCGTCGTCGTCATCGACACCGGCTCGCGGCGGGAGCTCGTCACGAGTGCCTATGCGGACCGGCGTGCCGAATGTGAGCGGGCCGCGCGGGCGCTGGGGGTGCCGGCGCTGCGCGACCTCGACGCCCTGTCGGCGGACGCCGCGAGCCGCCTCGACCCGGTGGCGCTGCGCCGTGCCCGCTTCGTCATCGCCGAGAACGCGCGAGTCGATGCCGTCGCCGAGGCGCTGACCCGCGGCGACGCCGAGGCGGCCGGCCGGCTGCTACTGGCCGGCCATCGGGGCATCCGGGACGATTTCGAGGTGTCGGGGCCGGAGCTCGACGCGGCTGTGGCCGCGGCCTACGCCGCCCCGGGTTGCTTCGGTGCCCGGATGACCGGAGGCGGGTTCGCGGGTTGCGCGGTGGCTCTGGTGGACCGTGCCCGGCTGGAGGCCTTCACGGAGACCTTCGAACCCGCCTATTTCGCCCGCACCGGCCGCGAAGCAGTGCTACATGTGTGCTCGGCCGTCGCCGGAACCTCGGTCACGGTGCTGCCCGACGAGTAGGTCCTGCCTCCTCGAGGTCGTAGACGATCAACGCCGGGTAGTGGCGGTNCCCCCNCCCTGCCGCGCCCTNCCTCCCTNCCTCCCTNCCCGCCTACCTCCCTACCCGCCTACCTCCCTGCCTCCCGCTCGACCCTCGGGTCACGACCCCTCCCTCACAACGGTCTGCAGGTTCCGACCGTGCACAACGCACCGCAAGCGGCCCCCCGGACTCGTCTGGGCTACCCGGCCGGTCGGCCGGGCCGGGCGTTTCGGGACGGCTGCGGCCCGAGTCCGTCCGGCCTGGTCCGCCGGGCGAGTTCGGTCCGGGCAGGTGCCCGGTTCCGGGCGGTCGCGGCACGGTCGGGCGCACCCGGGCGGGTGCGCAAGCCGTCCGGATTCGGACGAACTGCCCTCTGCTGTGCTGTGCTAGCCCGNTATAGGAGTTCTTGACGGGAAGCGGGTTAGCATGACCGCTCTGACCGGGCGGAGACGAGGAGTTGAGAGGACGGTGTCCGTGCTGCGTTGGGCGCGGGTCGGGCTGTCCCGGCGGGGACGGCTGCGGCGCGGAGTCGGGATCGTCGGCGTGGTCGCCGTCGGCCTGGCCACCCTCATCCTCGCGGCGTTGTCGCCGTCGTCATCCGCGTCGGCCACCGCCGCGTCGGTCGCCTCGGCCCCGGCGGCCGCCGCAGGGTCCTCGGCCGGCACTGCCCACCTCACCGGCCCGTCCTCGATAGCCGCCGCACCCGCCGCACCCGCCGCACCCGCTGCCCCCACCGCAGTCGCCGCTCCCACCGCAGCCGCCGCGGCCGGTGCGGCCACCGCGGACACGCCCCGGCTACCGGCCGTCGTCTCCGTCGCCGGTCCCCGGCTGCCGGGCGTCGCCCCGCTCCCACCGGCCAGCCCGCCCCCCGCCGACCCCCGATCGGCCGCCGTCTCGCACGCCGGCCGCCTGTCGCCCGCTGGCGGCCTTTCACCTTCGGGCAGCCTTTCGCCGTCCGGTGGCCTTTCACCTTCGGGTGGCCTTTCGCCGTCCGGTGGCCTTTCACCTTCGGGTGGCCTTTCGCCGTCCGGCGGCAGACCGCCCGCTCGCGGCAGCTCACCTGCCGGCGCGGGCTCGCCCGGCGGCACGAGCGCGCATGGCGGCACGAGCGCGCATGGCGGCACGAGCGCGCCCGCTGCCGCCGGTTCGCCCGCGGCCGGGGGCCTGGCCGCGGCCCTGGGCGCGGAGATCTCCGCCGGGCCTTCCGCGTCCGCCGCGCCCTCCCCGGCCGGAACCGGCCCGGCGGCAGCGGCCGCGGACGCCGTGCACCGCCTGGCCTCCGGGCGGACCTACCAACTGCACACCGACGTCCGGCTCTCGCCCACATTCCGCGGCACCGCCCGCCCGCTGGTGATCCTCCTGCACGGCCTGCTCAACAGCCCCGAGAACGTGCGGGAGATGTCGGGGGCGGATCCGTTCGCCGACGCCCATGGCTTCGCCGTCGCCTACGGGGTCGGTGTCCATGAGGCGTGGAACGCCGGCGGCTGCTGCGGCCAGGCCACCACCGACGACGTCGGCTACCTGCGCCAGATCGTCGACGACGCCGCCCGCCACACCCCGGTGGATCGCAGCCGGGTGTACGTGTGGGGTTTCTCCAACGGCGCGATGCTCGCCGCCCGGGTCGCCTGCGAGGCCCCCGACCTCGTCGCCGCGGTCGGCATGGTCGGCGGGCAGGCGCTGGTGTCCTGCCCGACCGTCCCCGTCCGGATGCTGCACATCCATGGCACCGCGGACAGGACCGTGCCCTGGCGCGGCGGCTGGTCGGACTACCTGAAGATGAACCTCCCCGACGGCGAGGCGGAGGCCAGCCGCTTCGCGCCCGGCTCCGAGCTGCAGCACATCCTGTGGGACGGCGGCCATGCCTGGCCGTGGTGGGCCATCGGCGCCCTGTGGGACTTCTCCGCCCCCGCCTCCCTCGACACCCCGGTCATCCCGGACGCCTCGGTCTTCCCGAACGCTTCGGCCATCCCGGACGCGCTGGTCGTCCCGGACGCCTCCGGCGCCCGGAGCTCCGACTCCGGTTTGGGTGCCAACTCAGCCCTGGACATCGGCTCCGCCCTGGGCGCCAGCGTCGCCGCGGCGTCACCGGCCGCTCCCGTTGCCGGGCCCTGACCCGGTCCGGGCCCGGTACTCCCGGCCGACCGCCAGGACCAAGGGCGTTAGACCCGCGCCATGTTCCCGGGTGTCACCTCGCGGCTGGACCCGGTTCCGTGGAACCGGATGACCGAGTCCCGCAGGGTCCGGGCGGCGCGATCCGGGCGGCGCGATCTGACCGTCCCGGTCCCGACCGTCCCGGTCCCGACCGTCCCGATCTGGGCCGCCCCGATCCGGGTCGCCCCGATCCCGACCGCGGGGTCGGCTCACCGCCCTCTGCGGCCACTGGTCGTGCCACCCACTTAGTGCCTCTCTGCGATCGACCGTGTACAGAATCGTGCCGAGGGTTAGGCACGGTTTTCGGCCGAAAAACCGTGCCGAAGCCTCGGCATGATCTGGCCTCAATCTGGCCGGAGTCCGAGCTGAGGGTGATCGCCTCCGGTCGGCTCAGGGGGCCGACCGGCAGGGTCCGGTCGAACGGCTCCCAGCTGGGGTCGCGGGAGGTCAGCAGCACCCGCCCGGCCTCGGCCGGGAGCAGCCATGCCGGCAGCGCGTCGAGGCCGGGGGCGCCGTCCAGGATGATCATTCAGCGAAGGTCGGTCCGGTCGAGGCGCGCGCGAGGACGGCGGACGGTTCGGCGCGCGCAGGCAGGCCGAGCGCCGGGGCGAACCGGCGCATCGCCGCCGACATCCGCAGAGNCGACATCCGCAGAGCCGACATCCGCAGAGCCGACATCCGCAGAGTGGACATCATCCCACCACGCAGAGCCAGCGTGAGGTTACCCCCGCGGTAGGCCCGGGGTCGAAGGCGTCAGCCGAGAAGGGTGTCGATGGCGCGGTAGACGCGTTCCTCGGAGACGGGGTACGGGGTACGCAGGTTCTGGGCGAACAGGCTCACCCGCAGCTCCTCGAGCATCCAGCGGATGCGGCGGATCTCCTCGCCCGGCTCGCGACCCGCCGGCACCGTCGCCAGCAGCTCCCGGTAGGCCTCCCACGCCCGTCCGACCGTCGCCGTGTTGATCCGGTCCCGGCCGGGGTCGCGGGGCAGCCGTTCCAGCCGCCGTTCCAGCGCGGTGAGGTAGCGGGCGAGGTCGGCGAGCCGGTCCGCGCCGGTGTCGGTGACGAAACCGCGGTAGATCAACGCGTCGAGCTGCCCGCGGGCGTCGGCGACCGAGGCGGCCAACGCCGGGGCGCGCAGGTCCCGCAGCGCCAGGTCGACCGTGTGGCTGAGCGCGAGGACCTGCTGGACTTCGCGGACGACCGCGAACGACGCCTCGGGCAGGCCGGCGCGCACCGCGGCGAGCAGCGCGGTGAAGCCCGCCTCGTCCCAGGCCGGGCCGCCCGCGGCGGTGATGAGGCGGTCGGCGGCGGCCCGCACGCAGTCGTCGAGCAGGTCGGCGGCGTCGCGGTGCGGGTTGTGGCTCAGGGCCAGCTTCGCCGCGTTGGACAGCCGCCCGTTGAGGCCGCGGATCGGGGAGGCGACGCCGAGCAGCACGAGCCGGCGGGTGCCGGCCCACATCGCCTGGCGCTGCTCGGTCTCGGTGTCGGTGGCCCGGACTGCGACGGTGCTGCCCTCGTCGAGCAGCGCCGGGAAGGCCTTGACGACGTGGCCGCCGCGGCGCAGCTCGACGACCCTGGGCAGGCTGCCGACGCCGTCCCAGGACCGCAGCCCGGTCCGTTCGACGCCGTCCGCGGCGGCGGCGACGGCCTCCCGGGTCCGCGGCCGCAGCCGCTGCTTGATCGCGTCGAGGTCCTTGCCCTCGGCGAGCACCGCCCCGCGAGCATCCTCGACCCGGAAGGTGATCCGCAGATGGTCCGGGACGGCGGCCAGCGACCAGGAATCCCGCGGGATCTCCGGACCGCCCATCCGGCGCAGCTCGTGCTCGACCGCGACCAGCAGCGGGGCCTGCCCCGGGGTGAGGTGTGTGAGCACCGCGCGCGCGTAGTTCGGCGCCGGCACGAAGCTGCNCCTGACCACCTTCGGCAGCCCGCGGATCAGCGCGGTCACCAGCTCCTCGCGCAGGCCCGGGACCTGCCACTCGAAGCCCTCGGCGCTCACCTGGTTGAGCACGGGCAACGGAATGTGCACGGTGACCCCGTCGGCCGCCGCCCCCGGCTCGAACTGGTAGCTCAGCGGCAGGGCCAGCTCGCCCAGCCGCCAGACGTCGGGGTAGTCGGTCTCGCGTACGTCGCCCGCGCCCGCCGAGACGAGCAGCGAACGGGGAAAGTCGAGCAGGTCGGGGGAGCCGCGCCGGGCCTTGCGCCACCAGGCGTCGAAGTGCCGGACGGAGACGACGTCGGCCGGGATCCGCTCGGCATAGAAGCCGAACAGCACCTCGTCGTCGACGACGATGTCGCGCCGGCGCGCCCGGTGCTCCAGCTCCTCGGCGTCGGCGAGCAGCCGCTGGTTGTGCTGGAAGAACTCGTGCCGGGTCTGCCAGTCGCCCTCGACCAGGGCGTGGCGGATGAACAGCTCCCGGCACAGCGCCGGGTCGATCCGGCTGTACTGCACCGGGCGACCGGCGACGATCGGCACCCCGTACAGCGTCACCCGCTCGTCGGCGAGCACCGCCCCCTGCCGGCGGGACCAGCGCGGCTCGCTGTAGCTGCGGTGCACGAGATGTCCGGCCAGCGGCTCGATCCAGTCCGGGTCGATCCGCGCCGCGGTGCGGCCCCACAGCCGCGACGTCTCGACGAGCTCGGCGGCCATCACCCAGGCCGGCGGCCCGGACGGGCGCTGCCGCGGCGCGTCCGGGCCGGTTGCGTCGGTGGCGGCGTCCGCTGCGGCGGCGCGGTCGGCCCGGCCCCGGCCGCGGGCCATGGCCGAGCCCGGCCACAGCATGAACCGGCTGCCGCGGGCCCCGGCGTACTCGCGGCGTTCCGGGTCGTACCGGCCGATGTGCGACAACAGGCCCGTGAGCAGTGCCCGGTGCACCGCCCGCGGATCCGCCGCGCCACCTGCGCCGTCCGCGCCTCCCGCGCCAGCTCCGCCACCTGCGCCAGCTCCGCCAGCTCCGCCACCTGCGCCAGCTCCGCCACCTGCGCCAGCTCCGCCACCTGCTCCGTCCCTGCCAGCTCCGCCGCCCTTGCCGTTCCTGCCGCCGGCACCGCGGCTGCCGGCTGTGCCGTCCCTGCCGTCCCTGCCGTCACGGTTGTCACGGAAGGCGCGGTCGCCGGCGCGGGCGTCGGCGTTCAGGCCCAGGCCACGGGCCACGGCGGCGAGCTGGCCGTGGACGTCCTGCCACTCGCGGATGCGCAGGTAGTTGAGGAACTCGGTCCGGCACATCCGCCGGAACTGGTTGGCGGACAGCTCGCCGCGGGCGTCACGCAGGTAGTTCCACAGGTTCAGGTAGGCGAGGAAGTCCGAGGTCGGGTCCGCGAACCGGGCGTGCCGCTCGTCGGCGGCCTGCTGGTGTTCGACCGGACGGTCCCGCGGATCCTGGATGGCCAGCGCCGCGGCGATGACCAGCACCTCCCGCAGGCAGCCCTGCTCGTCGCCGGCGAGAACCATGCGGGCCAGCCGGGGATCCACGGGGATCTGCGCGAGGCGCCGCCCGATTGGGGTGATCCGCCGGCCCGTACCGGTACCGCCCGCCCTGGCAGCGCTCGCGCCGGCCCCGCTCGTTCCGGTACCGCCCTGGACAGGCGCGCCCGCGTCCGTCCCGCTCGCTCCGGTCCCGTCCGGGGCGGGCGCGTCCGCGACGGGCCTGCCTGGTCCGGTGCCGCCCGCGTCGAACGCTCCCAGCTCGGTGAGCAGCAGCTCTCCGTCGCTGATCTGGCGCGGGTCGGGCGGGTCGAGGAAGCCGAAGGTGGCCATGTCGCCCANCCCGAGATCGGCCATCCGCAGGATCACCGAGGCCAGGTTCGTCCGCAGGATCTCCGGGTCGGTGAACTCGGGCCGGCCGGCGAAGTCCTCCTCGCTGTAGAGCCGGATGCAGATGCCGTCCGCGGTCCGCCCGCACCGGCCCTTGCGCTGGTTCNCCGACGCCTGCGAGACCGGCTCGATCGGCAGGCGCTGCACCTTCGTCCGATGGCTGTAGCGGGAGATGCGCGCGGTGCCGGGATCGATGACGTACCGGATGCCGGGGACCGTCAGCGAGGTCTCCGCGACGTTGGTCGCCAGCACCACCCNCCGTCCGGTGTGCGGCTGGAAGACCCGATGTTGCTCGCCGGCGGACAGCCGGGCGTAGAGCGGCACGATCTCCGTGTTCGGCCGCTGCTCGCGGGCAAGCGCCTCGGCGGTGTCCCGAATCTCGCGTTCCCCGCTGAGGAACACCAGGATGTCGCCGGGGCCCTCGGCGCACAGCTCGTCGACCGCGTCGCTGATCGCCTGGGTCTGATCCCGTTCGGGCTCGGCCGGTTGCCCGCGGCGCCCGCCCGGGCCGCTGCCGCCGCTGCCGCTGCCGCTGCCGCTGCTGGCGCGGCCCCGGCCGGTCCCGCGGCCGCCCGCCGGCTCCTCGGCAGGCCGCGCATCCGGTTCGGCCGCGTTCGGGTCGTTCGGGCCGTTCGGGTCGGTGTCGCNGGCGCCTGGCACCAGCGGGCGGTAGCGCACCTCGACCGGGTAGGTGCGTCCGGAGACCTCGATGACGGGCGCGTCGCCGAAGTGCGCGGAGAACCGGGCCGTCTCGATCGTCGCGGAGGTGATGACCACCTTGAGATCGGGCCGGCGGGGGAGCAGCGAGCGCAGGTAGCCGAGGATGAAGTCGATGTTGAGGCTGCGCTCGTGGGCCTCGTNGATGATCAGCGTGTCGTAGCGGCNCAGCGACCGGTCCGAGGAGATCTCGGCCAGCAGGATGCCGTCGGTCATGAGTTTGACGAGGGTGTCGTCGTGCACCTGGTCGGTGAACCGGGTCTGGTAGCCGACGACCCCGCCGGCCTGCGGCGAGGGGGTGCCCAACTCCTCGGCGATGCGGTCGGCGACGGTGCGCGCGGCGATCCGCCGCGGCTGGGTGTGGCCGATCATCCCGCGGACCCCACGACCGAGTTCCAGGCAGATCTTCGGTAGCTGGGTGGTCTTGCCGGAGCCGGTCTCCCCGGCGATGATCACGACCTGATGGTCGCGGATCGCGGCGAGAATCTCGTCCTTGCGCTGCGTCACCGGCAGGATCTCGGGGTAGCTGAGCGCAGGCACGTTCGCCCGCCGGCGGGCGACCCGCGCGGCCGCCCGATCGGTGTCTGCGGCGATGGCGCGCAGAGCGCGCTGGCGGGCGGCGGGCTCACGGGTGCGCCGGGTGTCGGCGAGACGCCGACCGAGCCGGTGGGCGTCGCCGGGTCCCAGCTCCGCCAGCCGGGCGGAGAGCTCACCGACCCGCGGCGTCCCGTCCTGGTCGGCCGGCTCCCGGTCCACGCGGGTGGGGTCCGCGGACGGCGGAGGATTCACTGGCGGTCCTTCCACACGCGGTCAAGCCTAGGGCACCGCGGGCACGCAGCCGCCGGCCCACGAGCGACCGCCGGCGACCGGCTCCCCGATCTCGTGCCCCCGACCTGCTCGGACGTCCCCTTCACGAAGCCGGCAGCGGGAGGCGTCCTTTGCCGGCGGAAGGGGGCACCCGGCCTGTAGCCTGCGACGAGCTCGCCCGGGCGGAACGGGCTTCGGGTCGGAAGTGATGCCAAACCATGACGGAACCGCCAGACGATGACGGAGCCACAGTGGTGCTGCGTGGCACCGGCTCCACCGTCGGGACGGTGGAGGAACGCGAACCCGAGGGTACCGGTCGCCCCGGCAGGGGTGCGGTGGCGCCCGGCGGGCCGGCGGCCGGGGACGGGATTGCCGACACCGCCTTCGGCGCCGCCGCGCTGGAGCTGGGCCGCGCGTCGGTCGAGACGGGCAGTGCCTACCGGGCGCTGGAGCGGGTCATGGCCGCGGTGCTCGTCGCGCTGCGCGCCGTCGCCGTCCTGCTGACCCTGGCCTACCTGCTCGTCTGGCACTGGTACGCCGGCCAGCCGGCGGCGATGGCGGTCGTGCTGCTCAGCGTCGCCTGGGGCGTCGTGTTCTGCGTGGTGGGTCTGCGCCGCGGGGTGGGGCGCCCGCTCGCCGGCACGAGCGTCGCGGTCGCNCTGGCGCTGGCGCTGACGGCCGGGCACTGGCTGCCGCCGCAGTCCGTGGGGGACAGCGGCAACTTCGTGTTCCTGACCGCGATCAACGCGGCGGTCGTCGCGGTCTGGGCCTTCCCGCCCACGTTGGCCGCGCCGNGTGTCTTCCTGCTCGGCGCGGGCACTCTGGCGGGGGGCTGGGGGCACAATCCGCAGGTCATCGTCGAGTCGACGATCCTGGTGCTGGTGCCAGGGCTGCTGGGTCTCGCGATCGGCCGGCTGCGTCAGATCGCCCGCACCGCCGACCGGCGCTGGGCGAACGTCGTGGCCCGCCACCGCGGCGAGGCCGCAGTCCACGCGGTCGCCCGGGATCGCCGGGAGCGCGAGCGGATCATTCATGACACGGTCCTCAACACGCTGACCGGGATCGCCTGGGGCGGCGGGCGAGACGTGGCGCTGGCCCGTCGGCGCTGCGCGCAGAGTCTCGCAGCCGTGCAGGGCCTGCTCGACCCGGACGAGGGCGACGAGCCGGCCATCGGCGAACGCCTGGCCGAGGTCGTCCGCAACGCCAACGGTCCGCGGCTGCGGGTCACCTTCGACAACCGCCTGCCCGGCGACAACCGCCTGCCCGGCGGCCACCGCCTGCCCGGCGCGAGCCACCTGCGCGGTGCCGCCCGTGGGGCGACGGGCATCGAGCCGCCCGCCGTCGTCGGTGCCGCGTTCGCGGGCGCGGTCGGCGAGGCGTTGGCGAACGTGGAGCGCCATGCGGGCACCCGGCGGGCGCGGGTCCGCCTCGACGGGGGCGCGGGTGTCGTCACCGTGCAGGTGTCCGACGCCGGCCGCGGTTTCGACCCGGCCCGCGTCGACCCGGCCCGGCTCGGCCTGCGTCGCTCGATCGTCGGTCGGCTCGACGACGTCGCCGGGACGGTCGACATCGTCTCGGCGCCGGGTCGCGGCACCACCGTGCGGCTCCAGTGGCGCACGCCGAGCACGACGCCTGACCTCGCCACCGGTGGCGCCGCCGGCCCCGACGGTCCTGCGGGTTCCGCGGAACCCCAGGCGGCCGCGAGGCCGGCGCGGGGTCGTGGCGGCGGGGTCGCCGCCGACCGGCGGGGGGTCACCGCGATCGCCACCGACCTCGGCGACGCCTACGCCGCCGGGCAGCGGCGCGCCGTCGGCCAGGTCGCCGGGCTCTGGCTCGTCGTCATGCTGGCGCCGTTGGCCGCGACGCTCGGCTGGGTACGGCAGCGCCCGGTCGCCGCGCTGCTGTGGGTGGTCCTCGCGCTGGTGATCGCCGAGACCGCGCGGCGGGTTCGGGACCGGCCGCTGGGCCGCGCCGAATCACTCGTGCTGCTGGCGATGACCCTGGCGGCCGCGGTCGTCGGGGCGGCGAACACCCGTGGGCCGGACATCGTGCGGATCGCCAACTGGCCCCTGTTGGTCCTGCCGCTGCTGCTGGCGTTCATCACCGCCTCCCGGCCTCGTCGGGAGTGGATCGTCGCGCTGGTGGCGGCGATCCTGCTGCTGGTCGGTCTGGTTCTCCTGCGGGATCCGGACAACCCGCTGGTGCTCGCCCGGTTGAGCTCGAACGTCTACGGAGTGTGCGGCGTACAGATCGTCACCGCCATGCTCGGCCCGCTGCTGCGCGCCACCGCCGACGCCACGGCGCACACCCTGGCGGCCGAGGCCGAGGTCGCCGCGCGCATCGACGCGTCGCTGATGATCCGCCGCGAGCGCGCCCAGTGGCTGGCTTCCGTGGAGGCGGACGCGCTGCCGCTGCTGGCCGGGATCGCCGACGGCCGGCTCGACCCGCGGGCTGCGGCCGTGCGCAGCCGCTGCGCGGTGCGGGCCGCGGCGATCCGGCGGATGCTGACCGGCGGCGGGCCGTCATCCGCGCTGGCGGATCTGGACCCGGTGCTCGCCGACGCCGAGAACGCGGGGATCAGCGTCGAGATCCAGCTCTCCGGCGATCTGCGCTCGGCCCCGGCGCCGGTGCGCGCGGCGCTGGCCGACCGGGTCGGTGCGCTGCTCGCCGCGGCCGCGGGTGGGCGGGCGATCGTCACGGTGCTGTGGTCGCCCGCCGGGGGCAGTGTCTTCGTCGCCCTGCCCTGGTCGGACCGGGTGCCGCCGCCACCCTGGCCCTGGCCGAACGGTGCCGGTGACGATGCCGCCGGGCCGGCGCCGGGTGCTCCGACGGTGGGCATCGGCGTCGATCTGGACGATCAGTGGCTGAGCCTGGAGCTCACCTGGCCGCCGTCCGCGTGCGCCGACGCCGACAGCGGCACCGGTCTCGACGGCGGCACCGGCACCGTCGTCGGGCCCCAGGGCCGCTGAGCGGCGGCGCGGGCGGCCGGCACCGGGCAGGTGGGGCAGGTGGGCCAGGTGGCGCGGGGCCGGGCCCGGNGCCGACTCAGTACTCGTTGACGATGCGCCGCAGGACGTCCGGGGTGGACGCCGGGGTCGTGCTGTCGACGCTGAGCCGGTTGTAGACCTCCATGTACCGGTCGACGTCCTCGCGCTTGTCCAGATAGGTGGAGCCGGTGAGCTGCTCCAGGTAGACGACGTCGGGCAGGTCCATCTCCGGGAAGCGCAGGATCGTGAACGCGCCGCCCTCGGCCGCGTGGCCGCCGAAGGCGAAGGGCATCACCTGCAGGGTGAGGTTCTGCAACGGCGCGATGTTGATCAGGTGCTCGATCTGCGCCCGCATCACCTTGGGGCCGCCGATGGGCCGGCGCAGCGCTGCCTCGTCAATGACCACCCACAGTCGCGGGGGGCTCTTGCGGTAAAGCAACTTCTGCCGGTTGATCCGGACGCTCACCCGCCGCTCGATCACCTCGACCGGCGCTCCNCCACTACCTTGAGTGATGATGGCTCGCGCATAGTCTTCGGTCTGGAGCAGCCCCGGAATGAACTGCAGCTCGTAGGTGCGGATCAGTTGGGCGGACTCCTCAAGGCCCACGTACGGCTGGAACCAGGTGGGGAGAACGTCGTTGAAGTTCTGCCACCAGCCGGCGGTGTTCGCCTCGCGCACGAGCGCCAGCAAAGGAGCACGCTCAGCTTCGTCCGTGACCTGATAGAAGGTCAGCAGGTCGGCGACATCTCGTTCTTTGAAGCTGACTCGGCCCAGCNCCATCCGGCTGATCTTCGACTCGGAGGCGCGGATGTGGTATCCAGCGGTCTCCCGACTGATGCCCTTCTCCTCGCGAAGTCGACGGAGCTGTGAGCCGAGCAGGATCCGACGCACGGTCGGCCCACTTCCCGGCTGAGCTGTCGTCACGGTCGGCCCCCTCGCCATCGGTCAACGCAAGAGTATGACATCTGATCTTCTGGATCCGGTTATGCGGCTGGTTCTCTTGTCTGGCGACAGCTGCTTGTTTAGCGCAGTGAGGGTTATTTGTATACACGCTCACAGAGAGTGCCGGTGGTCGGTGTCCGCTGGCGTGCCGGTGCAGGTGCCCCCGAAGGTGTGGCCAGAGATCGGTGGTAGCTCCCCGTGAGGTGGGCCTTCCGATCCGTTCCGACGCTGCCCCATGAGGTCGCTCCCACTTCCTCCCGCTCGCACTCGCCTGCTCCCACTCTCTCGTGCCCCCGTCCGACTGCTTGTCCCATGGTCCCCACGTCCGTCCGGTGCGCTGGTCCAGCCTCCCGCCCGGGAGTTGCGGACCGTCGGTCGCCGCCCCGGCCGTGGGGCGGGGATGTCCGCGGTTGCTCGTCGTCTGATTCCACCCGACCGCGGGACCGGGCAGGGCGCCCGACTCCCCACTCGGGCGCATGCGACCGGGTCGACGGCCCGGTCGTGCTCCCCGTGCCGCCCACCGGTGGCGGTCGCCGCGCCGTGCGCCGCCGCGGCGGCCGGAGATGTTCTGACACCGGGACGGTGGATCCGGGATGTGGCCGGCAAGACGCCGTGTGGTGCGACCACCTCCCTGGTGGTCCGGCGATGGGTTCCCATTGCGTTGTCTCTCGTGAGTTCGGAGGCCTCCGGGTCTGGTTGTCGTCGGACGGGGCCTGATGCCCGACGTGTCGGGGCTATGAACTTTTACACCAGCGAGCGTGCCCCCGATCGGCCTCCCTTGGCGCCGGAGTCCGGCGGACCCGCCGCGCTTGCACGCCATTCCCGCAAGTCACGCTCCCTTCTGCGGCCAGGTCCCTTGGCGGGCCGTTACCGGAGCCGCTGGTCGGCTGCGTGATTCACCACTTTGCGGGTTTATTCGGACGATTCGCTACCTCCTTCGGGTCATCTCGGTGAACTCCCGACCAGGAGTGCTAGCGCCACCGGGGGATGCGNCCGCCCGCGAGCGCCCCCGCCGGGCAGCCGCGACCGCGGCGGCCGCATGACCGGTCGCACGTGAGGCCGTGGCGCGCACATGCGACCCGCTTGATGCACGTGCACCTGACCGTGCTGTATCGTGAGCCGAAGTTCGTGCAGGCGCACACGCGGGCACATCGGCGGGGGTTGCGGGGCTGCTCCCGTCCGGCGTGGTCGGCGAGGGGTCCATCGCAGTGCGGCGGTGCGACAGGCGAGCTGCGTGGGTGAGGGCCGTCGTGGCACGGCTACTCGGGGCTTCGGGAGATCGCGTGACCAAGATCTACAGTGGCATGTCTGCGGCGGCGCTGGAGCGCGTGACCTGGCAGAAGAGCCGGCGGAGCAACTCGCAGGGCAACTGCGTCGAGATGGCGAAGCTGCCGGGCGACGAGGTGGCCGTCCGCAACTCCCGGCATCCGAACGGCCCCGCCCTCGTCTACACCCGAGCCGAGATAGAGGCGCTGATACTGGGCGCCAAGGACGGCGATTTCGACAACCTGCTGCAGTAGGCGTCCGCGATCATGGTCCTNCTGACTCCGGTCGTCCCTTCCCGGCAGGCGTGCGCCACGGCCGTGCGGGCTCCACTAGCCCGCAGCCCGCAGCACGCGTGGCTGGCCCAGACGTCCCAACGCGACGTCGTCTCGGCCCCCAACCTGCTGGATCGGACGGACATGCGGCGCAACGAGGCCCGTTCTGTCCCTATCCGCATCGACCCGCCCCTGCGGCCGGCGATCGCCTTCGCGGCGCTTCCGGCCAACCGGACCGGAGACAGCATGCCCCCGCCCGCCACGGAACGGATCTTCAGCTCGGGAGACCTTCCCCTGCTCTCACTGCCGGGTGCCGATGGGCTCATCACCTGCCAGTGGACCCACGAGACCCTCGGAGTGCCCGGCTCTGTGGAGGACGGCGGCGACGCCATCGCCGAGCGCCGGCGGGCTCAGGTGGGATTCGTTCTGGTCGAGCCGGCGTGGTTGGTCCGGGCCGCCGCCGAGCAGGTGCGTTCGCCCGGCGTCGACGCGATCGTGCTGCACGCCCACGCCAGCCCGCCCGGGCGCAGCGCGCTGGCCCTCGCCTTCGCCTCCCATCTGCGCAACGTGCTGCGCCGCCCGGCGCCCGGGCTCGATCCCCGGCTCGGCAACAACGTGGTGACCGCCGGGCTGCGACCGGACCTGGCGGGCTTCAGCGACCTGGTCCGGGTNCCCCACCTGGTGACGATCACCGACGGCACCGGCGCGGTGGCCGACACGATCGTGTGGGAGATCATGACCGGCGGGCAGTTCGACGCCTGGCTCGACGGTGCCCCCCGACCGGACCAGCGGGCCATCGAGGCGCACCTGCCGGGTCTGCTGCGGCTGCGGGGCCTNCACCGGTCGGGCCGGCTGGACCATCGCCGGGCGGGCGCGCTGCTCGACATGCTCGACGGCGGTCAGCTCACGACCCGGCTGATCCACCGGTTCCCCCGGGTCGTGCTCCCGCTGGCCGCGGCGGCCTGACCGGGCCGCCGCCACCGGACTCACCACGGCCGCTCCGCAACGGCGCGGTCGGTCGTGGTGTCCCGCGCGGGCGGCGGCGACGTGGACCGCCGCCGCCCGCGCTACCCACCCGGGCGCGGCTTCTCCACCCACCTCGGCGCAGGCGACGTCGCCCACCTCGGTGCAGGCGGCGTCGCCCACCTGGGCGCGGCGACGCTCCTTGTCCCGGCCGGCGACGCCACCCACCGCGGTCCAGACGACGCGGCGGCGGCGCGCCGGCCGGGACGGCTGCGCGCCGGACCCGGACGGGCGGGCCTGCGCGCGGCGGTGGTGGTCCACCCGGGCCACCCGTCTGGCCCGGGCGGGCGACCCCGGCGGCGGGCCGGGGCCGACGGGGAGCCCGGGCCCCCGCGTCCCGCCGGGGGCCGCGCGGACGGCGCCGCCGGGTGACCCGCCCGGCGCTACCTCACTGTTTCCCCGTGTTCCGCGCCCCGGCCGCGGCACCACCGCGCCGGCCGCGGGCAACCTGTGTCCTTCTGTGTTCCGCCGCTCGCGTGGGGAACCGCCGTGAGCGACGGTTGTTCTGCGGCGCGCCTTCCACCACCCGACGGCCGATCTGGGCCTATGGTCAGGCGCACCGGAACGCCGCTTTATGGGGAGAGTCGCGGATGACCGTATCGCTCGAGGATGCCCGCCGGATCATCGCCGCCGGGGAAAGATATGCGATTCACCTCGGTCAACCGGTTAACATCGCCGTCGTCGACTACGCCGGCATTCTGGTGGCCCATGTCCGGATGGACAACGCCCGCCTGCAGACCGCGGACATCTCGGTCGACCGGGCGTGCGCGGCGCGGGCGTCGGCCGCACCGGCCCGCCTGGTGAACCACACCGGGGGCGAGGGCGCCGCCGCCGGGGCCGGGGCGGGGGACGAGGAGTACGGCGGGTGGGAACGCCCGCCGGTCGAGCCCGGCTCGGGCCTGACCGGCGCGCTGCCCCTGCGGCGGGACGGGATGATCGTCGGCGCCGTCGGGGTCAGCGGCGGCCCCGCACCGCTGGACGAGGCCATCGCCCGAGCCGCCGCCGCCGCGTTCTGATCTCCCGCGTCCCGATCTCCCGCGTCCTGCCCGCCCGCGTTCTGCTCTCCCGCGGTCCTGTTCTCGCGCGTTCTGCTCTCGCGCGTTCTGGTCTCCCCGCGGTCAGGCGTCCGGATCGCGTGCCGAGGCCTCCACATGGCCGAGTGGCCGCCCGGGCGCAACCTCGTCCCGCACGAGCCGCTTGACGGCGGAGGGCTCGGGAAAGCCCTGCTCCCGCCGGTCCCAGAGCACCCGGTCGCCCAGCCGGACGACGAACACCCCGCCCGTCCCCGGCACCAGGCAGACCTCGGCCAGGTCCCCCTCGAAGGTGGTCAGCAGCTCCTGGGCGAGCCAGGCCGCCCGCGGCAGCCACCGGCAGCGGGTGCAGTACTCGATCTTCAAGGTTGGTCTCGCCGCGGCCATCGCCCCATCCTCCCCGCCTCATCCTTCCCGCCCGGCGCGGCGTGGGCCAGCGGGCCGGTGGCGCCGACGGGAGCCCAAACCCGCCCCATCCCGCTCCGGCGAATCTCACAAAATCAACGGAATGGCACCGGAACATGGCGTCCTGGGCCAAGGTTGGTGGAGTGAGCAGCGTCACGGTCCCGGCCGCGGGCCGGCGCCGACCGCGGGGTGGGTCGCGGCGTCGAGCGCGGACGCAGCGCCGCATCCTCGCCGGCCTGCTGGGTGTCGTGGTCGCGCTGGTCGCGGTCGGTTGCCGGGTGTCCAGCGACGAGAAGCCGACGGCCCCGGGCTGCGCGGAGCCGGGCGTCACCCCGGACGCGGTTCGCCTCGGGCTGCTCTACCCCGACACCGGCAACGCGGCGTCGCTGTTCGCTCCGTTCCGCGCCGGCGTCGACGCGCGCCTCGGGGTCGCCGACGCGGCCGGCGGCGTCGGCGGTCGCCAGGTCCACTACACCTGGCGCGACGACGCCTCGAACCCCGCGGGCAACGAGGCCGGTGCCCGCGCGCTGGTCCAGACCGACCGGGTCTTCGGCATCATCGAGTCGACCTCGGTGGCCAGCGGCTCCGCGGCCTACCTGCACGGCGCCCGGGTGCCGGTGACGGGCACCTCACTGGAGGCGGCCTGGACGCAGAACGACAACATGTTCAGCTACTCCAACATGATCTCTGACGGGCCGTCCGTCACCACCTGGGGCGCGTTCGTGGCCGAGCGCGGCGGGCNCACCGCGGTCATCGCGCAGTCGGCGTTCTCGGCGACGTCGATGACGATGGCGGACAAGCTGGCGGTGAGCCTGCGGGCGGCAGGCGTCCGGGTGGTCGGCCGCGTCGACGCGACCGGCCCGATCGACATCCCCGGCATCGGGGAGAAGGTCCGGGCCAGCGGCGCGGACGTCCTGGTCGGCGCGGTCACCGGCGCCGCCTTCGGCCAGGTGGTCGTCGGCGCCCGCGCCGCCCGCGCGAACCTGCGCGTGATCCTGTCGCCCGTCAGCTACGACCAGCGGCTGTTGAAGGTCTTCGGCCCGGTGCTCGCCGGCCTCTACACGTTCGTCGACTACCAGCCGTTCGAGGCGGGCACGCCCGCGCACCAGCGCTTCCTCGCCGGGATGGTCACGTACGCCCCGCAGGTGTCACCGCCGGCCCAGCAGGCCGCCCTGTCCGGCTGGATCTCGGCCGACATGTTCCTGCGGGGCCTCGCCGCGGCCGGGCCGTGCCCGAGCCGGGAGTCGTTCATCCGGGGGCTGCGCGGGCTGAAGGGCTACGACGCCGACGGTCTGCTGCCCGCGCCGATCGATTTTTCCTCGCATTTCGGGCAGATCAACCGCTGCTATACCTTTCTCCAGGTCGCCGCGGACGCGCAGCATTTCGAGCTCGTGCCGCCGGCGCCCCGCTGCGGCGAGGAGATCGGCCAGTAGGGGCCGGCACCGCCGGGGAGTCGTCGGCGGCACGAGCCTCGGCGCACCCACCCCTCGCGGGCCGTCCGCGCACGTCCGGGGCCTGGTGCCGGCGCGCCCGCCGTCCGGGCCGACGCCTGCCCGGGGGGTGTGAGCGGCTCCGCCTCGCCAAGCTGCCCGTGTTGCAGGCGGTCGGACTAGCATCGCTGGGGCGAAGGAAAGACATCGCATTTCGTGGGCCGGTCCACGATCGCTGCCGGTCGTCCCGGTCCGCCGCCCGAGCTTCCGGATGACCTGTACCAGGAGATGCCAGTGAGTTCAACGCCCGTCAACGTCACCGTCACCGGCGCCGCCGGTCAGATCGGCTACGCGCTGCTGTTCCGCATCGCGTCGGGCCAGTTGCTGGGCGCGGACACGCCGGTGAGGCTGCGGCTGCTGGAGATCCCGCAGGCCGTCCGGGCGGCCGAGGGCACCGCCCTCGAGCTCGAGGACAGCGCGTTCCCACTGCTGGCCGGGGTGGACGTGTTCGACGACGCCAAGCGGGCGTTCGAGGGCACCAACGTCGCCCTGCTCGTCGGCGCCCGCCCGCGGACCAAGGGCATGGAGCGCGGCGACCTGCTGTCCGCCAACGGCGGCATCTTCAAGCCGCAGGGCGAGGCGATCAACAGCGGCGCGGCGGAGGACATCAGGGTCCTGGTCGTCGGCAACCCGGCGAACACGAACGCGCTCATCGCGCAGACGCACGCGCCGGACGTGCCCGCCGAGCGGTTCACCGCCATGACCCGCCTCGACCACAACCGCGCGATCGCGCAGCTGGCGAAGAAGCTCGGCGTTCCCAGCGCCGAGATCCGCAAGATCACCATCTGGGGCAACCACTCGGCCACCCAGTACCCGGACATCTTCCACGCCCAGGTCGGGGGCCGCAGCGGCGCCGAGGCCGTCGGCGACCAGAAGTGGATCGCCGAGGAGTTCATCCCGCGGGTGGCCAAGCGCGGCGCCGAGATCATCGAGGTCCGCGGCGCGTCGTCGNCCGCCTCGGCCGCCTCGGCCGCGATCGACCACGTCTACACCTGGGTCAACGGCACCCCCGAGGGGGACTGGACCTCCGCGGCGATCCCGTCCGACGGTTCCTACGGCGTGCCCGAGGGACTCATCTCCTCGTTCCCGGTCACCGCCGCCGGCGGGAAGTTCGAGATCGTGCAGGGCCTGGAGCTCGACGCCTTCTCCCGGGAGAAGATCGACGCCTCGGTGCGGGAACTCGCCGAGGAGCGCGAGGCCGTCCGCGCGCTCGGCCTGATCTGAGCCCTCCCGGCGAAGCCCCTTCAGACACAGCGCACCAACCGCGGCGCGCGCGGACGGCACTGCACCGTCCGCGCGCCGCCGACGAGGATTCGCGCCGGACCTGTCACGGATGAGACGCATCCGGCCGAGGTCGGCGGTCCCGGGACTACAATGATCGCGGATATCGCGCCGGCCGGCCGAGGCCCGTCGGCGCCCGCCACATCGTGGAACCGGTTCGGGGGACTCGTGACGCAGCGGCTGAGCGAGGGCGAGATCAGGGCGCTGGCCAGTGGGTTTGGCACGCACTACAAGGCGAGACTGCTCCTGGAGCGGGCCGGTCTGTCCCGTGCCCGGGTGCCGGAGCTGTCCGGCTCGCCGTACGACTACTGGTCGGAGATCTCGGGGTTGCTCGAGAACGGTCTGCTCGTCGACGGCCGGGCACGCCTGCTGGCCGCCGCGGCGCAGGAGTTCCCGGCCAGCCCGGTTTTCGCGGCCGGTCAGGGTGGGGCGCCTTCTCTGCTCGGCGCCACTGCGTCACCGGACATCCTTCCGGTGACGCGGGGGCAGGGACGATCGGCGTCGCGCCTGCCGGAGCCCGTCAGCGTGTTCCTCCTCGA
The DNA here is from genome assembly GCF_001420875.1 of Frankia sp. AvcI1. Classification (NCBI taxonomy): domain Bacteria; kingdom Bacillati; phylum Actinomycetota; class Actinomycetes; order Frankiales; family Frankiaceae; genus Frankia; species Frankia sp. AvcI1. The sequence continues at coordinate 300,423 of NZ_LJFZ01000005.1, forward strand.
TGCCCGCCGGTACAGCGGGCGCGGCATGCTCGGCCAGGTCGAGTGGCGGGCGGCGCTGCGGGAGATCGTGGCGACGGCCGTCGCGGGGCTGCGGCTGCCCACGGAGTCGATCCGGCTGCTGCAGGACCGCGGCGACGGCTACCTCGGCGCCGTGCACGGTTCCGTCGCCAAGGTGAGCCTCGCCAGCGACTTCGTCCGCGAGCTGCAGATCGCCCAGCGCGCCTACAACAACGGCCGGGAACCCGACAGTCGGCTGCGGCTGCGGATGTCGCTGCACCACGGCGATGTGATCATCGACGGAACCGGTGCCCCGGGCGACGCCGTCGTGGTTGCCGCCCGGCTGATCGACGCCCCCCAGGTACGCGCCCTGCTGGAGCGCTACCCGGACGCCGACCTGGTCCTCGCNCTGACCCCGGAGTACTACCGCGAGACCGCCGCCGAGTCGCTGCGCGATCTCGACCCGACGAAGTTCCGCGAGATCGACGTGTCCGTCGGTGACAAGTACACCGGCACCGCCTGGGTGACCCTGCCCGGTCATCCCGCGAATCCGCCCCTCGGCGACGACCCCGTCGCCGCACGGTCCCCGGACGTACCCGTCGGCGCGGGTGCGAGCCTGCCGGGCGCCGTCACCCTGCCCGCGAGCGATCCCCGTGGCGACCTCCCACGCCCGGCCGAGCCGCGTGCCGACATGCCACGCCCGGCCGAGCCGCGTGGCATCTCGGAGGGCGAAACCTCGCCTGTTGCGGCCGAGGGGGTCGGGACCACCGCGGCTGCGGCATCGCCGGCCGCCGGGGCACCGGGCCTGCCGGGTGAGGACACGGCGCGCGGCCGGATCGGTGTGCTCCGAGGACGCCGGAAGCGTTCGGGCTCGCCGCCGCCGTTTCCCGGCCGGCGCAGCTGACCCCGGGCCGACCGGCCGGCCCGCCCACCACCCGGATCGCGCCGCGGCGGCCTGGTCATGCGGTGCTCACGGTCACCGTGCCGCCGGTCGCCACCGCGAGGAGCTTGCTCAGCCCACGGCCATAGCTGGTGCTCCCGTCGAAACGGCTCCATTCCGCCAGCGCCGTCATCATGATCCGTAGCTCCGTCGCGGACGCCTCGCCGGTCCGGGCCCGCTCGATCAGGCTGTGCACCCGCGCGGCCCAGGTGAGGGCATCGTTGCCGGCGGCCCGCGCCCGGCGCGCGGCCTCGTCGATGCGGGCACGACGCAGGATGGGGCGGCCCGTCGCAGTCGGCGCCTCGGCGAGCCGGAGCAACCCGGCGGCCCGCCCGGCGTCGGAGTTGATGCGGCCGTAGGCGGCCAGCGACCGGCGCCACAGCTCCTCGGCCCGGCCCAGGTAGGCCGGGCGGGTCGAGGGGATCGGCGCGCCGTCCGGTCCGCGGCCGAGGGTCTGCGCCCCGCCGTCCGGGAATCCGGCCCAGTCGCCTCGCACCAGGGCCGCGTGCGCGAGCGTCGCGTCGTCGACCCCGCCCGCCGTCTCCACCGCGTCCAGCGCGACGCCGGCCTCNGCCGCCCGGCCCAACCGGAACAGCAGGTCCGCGCGCAGGATCCGGGCGTACGCGCTGGCCTGCTGCACGGGTAGCTCGGCCAGCCGGGCGACGAACGCGTCGGCCATCGTGAGCGCGTCCACCGCCGCCAGCGCCGCGCTTTCGACGCATGCGTCGGGTGCCGCCGCCACGGTCGTCGCCGGGCGTGCCAGCGCGACCACAGCGGCGGGCGTGGACGTCGTGGAGGTCGGGGAGGGCGCTGGCGTCGGGGAGGGCCGAGTCGTCGGCGTAGGGGAACTGGTCGCGGCGAGGGCGGTGGCAGCAGAGCCGGTCGGGTCGAGTGCGGTGTCCGTGCCGGGTGTGGTGTCCGTGCCGGGTTGGCTGGCGGTGTCGGCGTGGCTGGCGGTGTCGGCGTGGGTGGCCGTGTCGGCGTGGGTGGCGATAGCGGCGGGGGTGGCGATGACGGTGGGGGTGATGGTGCCGGTGGGGATGATCGGATCGGTCGGGTTGCTTCGCGCCGGGGCTCGGCCCGTGGCTGGGAGTGCCGCGGTGTTCGTGGTGAGCGGGGAGTCCGGCCCGACCGCGATGGCCACGGGGTTCGTGCTTCTGGGGATCTCCAAGTCCTGGGCGACGGCGGCGTTGCGACCGGCCGCGGCGGCCGGCGAGATCGGGCCGTCCGGCGGCCGGTCGGGTGGCAGCGGGTGGTCGGGCGCGAGCGGCTCGTGGGGAGCCTCCGCTGTGCCCCGGGGTGCCTCCGCGGGTGAGGTGATCCTCGTGGCACGGGTGGCCGTGGACTCGCCGGGGGCCCCGAGGCGCGTTCGGGTGTCGTCGTCGTCGGCGCGCGCAGCGCGCGCTGCGTTCCCGCGTGGGGACGGCGGGTGTCCCGCGACCGATCGGCCGATCGTGGAGCCCCAGCCCAACATGGCGGGAAGGAAGCCGCCGGCACGGGAGCGAGCTCGGGGCCCCGTCCGGTGCAGACCATGGGTGGAGGCGGTGTGCCGCACGAGCCCCGCCGCACCCGTCCAGCCGAGGACCATGGGCAGGGTGTTGAGCCAGGGGGCGGTGTCCCCGCCGGTGCCGCCGGTGGAGGGGGTACCGGCGGCACCGTGTCTTGTGGCGACCGCGTGTGCGCGCCCCTCCCCGGCGGCCGCGGACCGTTGCCTCGCCCCGGTGGTGGGCGCGTGGTTGGCGTGGGGGGAGTGGTTGGCGTGGGGCGCGTGGCTGGAGCCGAGCCTGCGGGCGGTGGGCGTGCCGGGGGTCGGTCGGGTCATGCCGGGAACGGGGACGACCGCGGGCCCGCCCGGGTGGACGTCGCCGGGCGCGGCCGGGGAGCCGGCCGGGAGGGGGGGTCGGGTCTCGGCGGCTGCCTCGGTGCCGGCGATCGACGCTGGTGGGACCGACGCTGGTGGGAACGACGCGGACGGGAACGACGCGGCGAGCAGGCGGGCGCGGGCCATCCGGATCGCGGGGATCACTTCGGCGGCGAGCACGCAGATGACCGCGGTCGTCGGGGCGAGCAGGTCGTGGCGCTGCCGGATGATCGCCTGCGCCGTCCAGGCCGTCAGCGGGCCGTCGGCGCGGGAGCCGGCGGGTGCCGGGTCGCGCACGCGGGGTGGGGCTGCGGACCGGCCGGTCGTGGCCGGCGAGGGCCGTAGGAGGCCCGCGTCGTCCGGGGACCAGTTCCGGTCGAGGGCGAGCGCCGCGAGGTAGAGCGCCTCGTGCACCGCCACGTGGTCGGGGTCGGCGGGGTCGTGCTCGCTCTGGCGCAGCTCACGCAGGGCGCCCTTGGAGCGGCCGGCGGCAACGGCGGTCGCGGCGCGCAGGAGGTGGCGCTCTGTCGGCGGCGGGAAGGGATACCGCACGGGCACCCCGGCGGGTTCGACGCGATGTTGCTCGTGCAGCAGGAGCGCTATGAGGAGCCTTGCTGAGGAAAGCGGCATCGGCGCGGTGTTCCTTCACGGACGACACGGAACCGTATCCGGTTCGGACTGTTCGGACCCGCCGGAAAATCTCGGCGGAGCCATGACAGTACCTAGCATTCCGCCGCCGGGAAATGGCTCGTGGTGGTTCCGTGACGGCCCGGTTGTGGCATCGAATGTATCTCGCGGAAATGGTCGTCGATGCAGCGATGAAACAAGCACGTCCAGACAGAAAGATGATTTGACTTCGACCTTTCCGTGGCCACCGGAGGCTGCGGGCCGGCGCGCGCGATCGGCGCGCGACACCCCCCGACCCCGCGGGCGCCGAGTCGCGGGCGCCGACCTCTCAGACGAGGTCGGCGGGAACGGCCTCGTACCGGCGGGCGAGGTCGGCGATGCGCGGCGTCGAGCCGGCGAAGTGGTGGTCGTCAACGGCGGCCACGGCGGCGATCCCGCGGGAGTTCGTGACGAACGCCGCCTCGAAGCGGTCGAGGTCGGCCAGCCGCACCGGCGCCCGCGCGCTGTCCGGGGAGCGCTCCAGCAGGGCCATCGTCACGCCGTGCAGGGCCGGCGCGTCCGGCCAGACGACCGTGTCCCCGGCGAGGAAGCCGATGTTGGTCGTCGCGCCCTCGGTGATGACGCCGCCCGGCCCGGTGAGCAGCGCATCGTCGAAGCCGTGCCGGCGCGCGAGCCGGCCGTACTGGAGCTGACCGAACGTGCCCAGGTGTTTGAGGTGCGGGAACGGCCGCGTGTACGGCACCGACATGAGTCGCTGCGGGGGCGCGGGCGGCTCGGCGGGTGCCCCCACCGCGACGATGAGCCGCGTCGGGCCGGGGTCCGGGGCGCCGGTGACGACGACCCGCACGGTGGCGTCGCGGGTCGAGGCGGCCAGGGCCGCCCGGATCCGGGCGCGCACCAGCTCGCCGTCGAGCGGCTCGGCGTAGAGCTCGCGGTTCGCCGCATCGAGACGTCGCAGGTGCAGGTCGAGACCGCGGGTCCGGCCGTCACGGACCTGCATGACCGTGAAATGACCGTGGGGAAGCAGGGCCAGTGGGGTCGGATCGTCGAGGGACACGGGACAGCCGTCGATCTCGATGCGCAGCAACGCCGGGCCGGCCACTCCGATCACGATAGCCACCCCGGCGCGGGGGGCCCGATCGGGCGCCCCGGGCGACGAATGCCGCCGAGGGGTTCGCTAGCGTGCTCGTGCCGCGCCCGTCGCCTGGCGGGCCGCCCGTCAACGAATGGAGTGGCCATGTCCGACCTCGCCGTCGACCCCACGGCCGACCCGGCCAAGATCGTCAGTGGTCTGTCCACCCTGTCGGAGCGGGAGATCTCCGATCTGCTGGGTGGCCCGGCCGGGGAGCGCGTCCTTGACGAGATCTTCCGGCAGATGCGCGACACGTTCCGGCCCGAGCAGGCGCAGGGCGAGAACGCGCTGGTCCGCTTCGCGCTCACCGGAGGGCCGGAGGGCAGCACCCGCACCTACGAACTGCACGTCGTCGACGGCGCCTGCACGCTGGNGACCGAGCCGTCCGCCGGCTCCGGCACGGCGCCGGNGGACCGTGCGCTGACCATCACCACGGACCGGGTCCGGTTCGTGCGGGTCCTTGTCGGCCAGGTCAGCGGCGCCAAGTTGTTCCTCACCAGGAAGATCAAGATTGACGGCGACCTGAAGTTCGGCGGCAAGGTCATGGGGTGGTTCGGGATCAAGCAGGACGACTGAACGAGCGCAGGACGGCGGAACGAGCACGCGCCCGGCGCCGCCCGACTCACGACGGCGCACTCCGTGTACGGAACATATTACTGTCGGTCGACGGTCCGGTCGGTGGTTCCGGTCCACGTTTCGGTCGTGTCGCGCGGTCGGGTGGCGCGGTCGGGTGGTGCGGTCGGGTGGTGCGGGAGGGTGGATGGCGCGGCTGGTGCTCGACGGCCGGGCGTATGACCTGCCGGCGGGGACCGACGCGGCCGCGCTCCGCCGCCGCGCCGAAGAGGTGATGAGCGGCCGGGCCGGCAACGTCGGGCTCGACCGGATCGCCCTCGCGGACGGCGACGTCCTGGCGGTGAACTGGCGCGCGGTGGGCACGGTCCGCGTCGTCGAGGCGGNCTCGGAGGACGACGCCTGACCGTCGGCGCCAAGGCCGTCGGGGCGGTGACCTCGGGGCGCTCCGCCCGGTGGCTGCGGCCGGGCCGCCGGGTCAGAGGGCGAACTCGGCCGGCTCCAGGCCGAGGGCGAGCGCCGCCTCCCGCACGACCGCCCGCTCGCTGGCGACGAACTCCCCGTCGACCAGGCCGATGACCTGCCCGATCCGCACGACGGCGGCGGCCTGCGCCACCCGGCCGCGCACCTTGGTGATCTCGGCTAACGCCGCCTGGCGGCCGGCCGTGAAGTCCGTGGTCAGCCGGTCGAGATGCGCCTCGAACAGCCGCACCGTGTCCTGCTCGGGAAACTGGGACAGCACCGGGTCGGTGGCGGCGAAGCCGCGCAGCCCCTCCCGCTCGGTCGGGTCGATGTGCCCGTCGGCGGCGGTGACCAGCGCGCACATCGCCACCGCCGCGTCGCGGAAGGCCAGCGTCCGCAGCTCCTCGCGGCGGGCGAACAGCTGCGCCCGCAGTGAGGCCAGCGACGGCAGCCGCCGGTTGGCCCCGGCGGGGTCCAGCCCACGCCACAGCGGCCAGCCCTCGGCCAGCCAGCGGCGCACGACCTCGGCCATGGACAGCGGGCGCAGCCGCGTCGCGAGCAGGACGTCGATGTTCACCGGGACGAGGGTGTGCTCCCCCCAGCGGGACGGGGTCGGGATGCCGGTCGGCCAGACGCCGGCGAAAAGCACGCTGAGCACGTGGTCCGTCGCGGATTCCGGGGAACGGCCGGTGATGGAGCCGTCGTGCTCGACCGCGCCGACGAACTGCCGGGAGACGACCCGAGGCCCGGCGAGCCGCCCCACCTGCCGTTCGAGTGCGTCGTCGGTGCTCTCGCCGCCGGCCACGGGGCCGCCGGGCAGCACGTGNCAGACGTCGTCCGGTGGTCGCGCCAGCAGCACCCGGTCGTCGATCCGCAGCAACAGCCGGACATCGAGCCGAACGGCGGCCTGCACGGGCATACCGACTCCCCTCCGAAGACGCACGGCACAAGGTGGGTCACTCGCTGACGGCATCATCCCCCAGACGGCCCGCGGACCCGCCCCGGTGGTTCGGCTGCGTCACCTCGGACGGTGAGGTGTCCGGCTCCGGTGGCCCATCGGTGTGGGCGCGGCCGCGAGGACGCCGCCGCCGCCGAAGGTCCGCCGGTAGGCCCGCGGGCTCGTCCCCACCAGGCGGCGGAACTGCTCCCGGAACGCGGCCGGCGAGCCGAAGCCGACCTGCGCGGCGATGGCCTCCACCGGATGGCAGGTGGTCTCCAGCAGGTACTGGGCCCGGCGCAGCCGCGAGCGCTGCAACCAGGCCACCGGCGTCAACCCGGTCTGTTCGCGGAAGCGGCGGTTGAGCGTGCGGGTGCTGACCATCGCGTGCGCCGCGATGTCGGCGAGGGTGAGCTCGCGGTGGATGTTCGCCGTCAGCCATCCCAGCAGCGGTTCCAGCTCGGTGCCGTCGGGCGGCGGCTGCTCACGGGCGATGAACTGCGCCTGCCCGCCGTCGCGCTGCAGCGGCATGACGGACATCCGGGCGGTCTCGGCGGCGACGGCCGTGCCGTGGTCGCGGCGCACCATGTGCAGGCACAGGTCCAGCCCCGCGGCGGCGCCGGCCGAGGTCAGGATCTGGCCGTTGTCGATGAACAGGACGTTCGGGTCGACGTCGACGGCGGGATGGCGCCGCGCGAGCTCCGCCGCGGCGATCCAGTGGGTGGTGGCGCGCAGCCCGTCGAGCAGGCCCGCCGCGGCGAGGACGAAGGCGCCGGCACAGATCGAGGCGAGGCGCGCCCCACCCGCCGCGGCGGTCCGCAGCGCGTCCAGCACCCGGGCGTCCGGCTCGGTCGCGGGATTGTCGCAACCCGGCACGATGACGGTGTCCGCCGAGGTCAGCGCGTCGAGGCGCCAGGGGGCGCGCAGGGCGAACGCGCCCGCCGTCACCTCCGCGTCCGCGGCGCAGAGCCGCACCTCGTAGGCCGGGCGGCCGTCCGCCAGGCGGGTGCGACCGAAGATGTCCAGCGGTGTCGCGAGGTCGGACGGGACGACGTCGTCCATCGCGAGGACGGCCACCACGTGCATACCGGCCAACCTAACCGGCCCGCGGCACCTGTTCGCCCGCTTCCGTTCGCCCGCCTCCGGCCCGCTGGCGGAGCCCGCGGCGACTCGACGGGTCCGCCCCCCGTCCGGTCGTCCCGGTGCGACCTCTCGGTCTGGTCGTCCCGGTCTGGTCGCAGGGAAGCGCGCGAGGTCGGGGGTCCGGGCGAGCCCGATGGTGGCGAACGGTTCCTTTCCGTCGTCGCCCGGGGAGTTTTGAGAGCATTTGAGCTATTTGCGCTGGTCTGAGGCCTGAGGGGCGCGGACGGGCGGAGGCCGGGGACCGCGGTCACGGCGGGGGTTGGCGAGAAGACGGCGATACCTGGCAATCCTGTCAGCGTGCCGGCGTCCCGGCGGTCGTAGCGTCGACGTCGAACCGTCCGACCCTTCTCCCGGCTCCGTGATGTCCGCGGCTCGGCGATCCCCGCGGCTTGGTGATCCCCGCGGCTTCGCGGCCGGGCGATGCCCGTCCCGGCGAGGTGTGTTGCGTGAACTGCTTGCTGTGCTCCCGGTTGCTGTGTTCTCGGCCGCCGCGGTCGGCGCCCGAGGCGTCCCGCGGGGCGAAACCGTGACCAAGTTCCTGCTCAGCGTGCACGTCCTTGCCGCGATCGTCGCGATCGGNCCGGTCACGGTGGCGGCGAGCATGTTCCCGCCGGCCGCCCGCGCGGCGCTGGCCCGCCCGGGTGACGAGCACTCCGCCGGGATCGCGCGGGTGCTGTACCGGATCTGCGGGATCTACTCGGCGCTCGGCCTGCTCGTGGTCGTGTTCGGATTCTTCACCGCGCAGAGCCTCGACGTTCTCGGCCAGACCTGGCTCATGGTCGCGATTGCGCTGACCGGCCTCGCCGCACTCGTGCTCGCGTTCGCGATCCTGCCCGCGCAGCGCAACCTCATGGACGAGATCACCGCCGCCGGGGCCGCGCGCGACGCCGGCGCCGGCGACGCCTCGCCCGAGGGTGGGTCCGCCGCCCGGGGTCTGTCGGTCATGGACCTGCCGACCGCCGACATGCCGACGCACAGCCTGCCCCCCTCCCGCGTCGCGGCGGCCCTGGACAGCGGCGCGGCGACCAGCAACGGCATCGCGCTCGCCCGCACCAAGCGGCTCGCGATGACCGCCGGCATCTTCAACCTGCTCTGGGCCACCGTCACCGTCCTGATGATCCTCCGCCCCGGCTCGACCACCGGCGTCTGACCGCCATCCGCCGCCCCGCCCCTCGCCCCTCGGCCCTGCCCGGTGGTGCCGCCCGTCGGCCCGGCGGCGGTGGGATCCGGTGAATTCGTCGTCGCACGGCCGCGTCCGATGGGATGATTTCCGCTGAGTGAGGTCGCGGCGACGCAGCGGGAGGGCCCGATGGGGGAGGCGCTGGACACGGTCAAGCGGGCGCTGGACGCCTTCGACGCCGGTGACGAGGCCGCGGTCCACGCGCTGCTCGACGACGACCTCGTCGTCGAGGCCCCCGGCGGGGTGCGCATCGCCGGGCGCGACGCCGCCGCCGGCTACAGCGCCGCCTTCCTCGCCGCGTTCGGCGACGCGGACGTCGACACCCACATCCTCGCCGAGCAGGGCGAGCTCGTCGTCGAGGAGTACACCCTCACGGCCACGCACACCGGGGTCCTGCGCGACGCCGACGGCACCGAGCACCCTCCGACCGGGCGGCGCGTCACCCTGCGGGTCGTCGAGGTCTACCGCGTCCAGCACGGCCTGATCACCGAGAACCGCCTCTACTTCGACCAGACCCTGCTCGCCCGCCAGCTCGACGCGGCCGACCAGCCCTCCCGCTGACGCCCCCGGCGCGCCGCCCGCCGCCGGTTCGGCGGGTCGATGTTCGGATCCTGATCGATCCGGACATACTGCGTGCGGAACTCGGGCGGATCGGACGGTCCCGGGGCGCGGTGGAGGGCGGGACATGCAGTTCGACGACGAGTCGGTGGATGCCTCGGAGCTGGAGGACCAGCGCGGGGGCGGGGGGCTCGGCCGGGGGCTCGCGGTCGGCGGCGGCGGGGCCGGCATCCTCGGCGTCGTCATCTACCTGCTCGTCGCGGTCCTCGGGGGCGGCGGGTCGGACTCGGCCGGGTCGCCGCTGTCGCAGCCCGGCAGCGGCACCTCGGGCAGCGGCACGTCCAGCGACGTCGCCCGGCGCTGCAACACCGCCGGGGCGATCGACCAGTACGACGACTGCTTCGTCCTCAAGGCGTTCAACGAGATCAACGAGGTGTGGGGCGCCCAGTTCGCCCGCAGCGGCCAGACCTACACCAAGCCGCGGCTGGTCTACTTCTCCCAGGCGGTGCGCACCNGCTGCGGCACGGCGTCGTCGCAGGTCGGGCCGTTCTACTGCCCGCCGGACCGCAAGGTGTACATCGACCTCGGCTTCCTGGATCAGCTCCAGCGCAACTACGGCGCCCAGGGCCGCTACGCGCAGGCGTACATCGTCGCCCACGAGGTCGGCCACCATCTCCAGACGCTCACCGGCACCGAGGCGCGCGTCCGCCAGGCCCAGCAGGCCGACCCGTCCCGGGAGAACCCGCTCAGCGTCCAGCTCGAACTGCAGGCCGACTGCTACGCCGGGGTGTGGAGCACGCTGGCGAACAACGCGGNCAACGTCACCATCGGTGAGNCCGACCTCGACGAGGCCCTCGGTGCCGCCCAGGCCGTCGGCGACGACCGCATCCAGGCCCAGGCCGGCCAGGTCAACCCGGAAACCTGGACCCACGGCTCCGCCCAGCAGCGCAAGGACTCGTTCCTCACCGGCTACCGCGGCGCCACCCTGGCCTCCTGCGGCACCGTCCCCCACGCCTGACTGCTCACCGGTCCGGCGAGCTATCGCGGGGTGCCGTCTTCGGTCATCGCCTCGGTGCCGATGACGGTGAGGAGCCGGAGCCGGTCGGCGGCGTCGCTCCCGGGGGCGGCGGTGTAGGCGACGATGCGCAGGTCTGCGCCGGGAGCGGTGAGCACGTCGCAGTCGAGGGTGANCACGCCGACGGTGGGGTGGTGGACGGTCTTGGTGACCGCCTCGTGGACGCCGACGACTCCGGCGTCCCACAGGTCCGCGAAGGCGGTGCTGGCGTCCCTCAGGTCCTTGATCAGGGCGCGCAGGCCGGCGTCGGCAGGGTAGCGTGCGGCCGCCGCTCGCAGATCGCCGACCATGGCCGCCCTGAAGCGGACCTCCTGCTCGGGAGTGTTACTGATCCGGCACGGCGGGTCGATGAAATGCAGCCAGACGATGTTGCGCTCCCGTCCGGGCCGCGCGGACGGGTCCCCGATCAGGGCGGCCCACAACGGGTTCCACAGGATCAGGTTCCAGGCCGCGTCCCACACGCTCAGCGGCGCGCCGTCGAGCTGGTCGAGCAGCCGCCGGACCCCCGGCGGGATGTGCGCCGACACCTGCCCGGGACCCGGCGCCCACTGGCCCGCGAGCAGGTACAGGTGCTCGCGTTCCGCCGCCGACAGGCGCAGGGCGCGGGCGAGCGCGGACAGCACCTGCGCGGACGGGGAGGTCGCCCGGCCCTGCTCCAGGCGGACGAGGTAGTCCACCGACAGGCCGGCGAGCTGCGCCAGTTCCTCGCGGCGCAGCCCGGCGGCCCGACGCACTCCGCCGACGGGCAGCCCCACCGTGGCCGGGGCGGTGCGGTCGCGCCAGCCACGCAGCGCCCGGCCCAGTTCCCCGGATCCACTCACGGTTTGAGTATCCCGGCGGCGGCGCCGGACAGCCTGGTACTGGCAGTCCACTGGCAACGGTGGGCACTGGCTGCAGACCCGGGGTACGGCGNCGGTGGAGGCGANACCAGTCCGCCGATCATCGGAGATGACCAAGAAATGACGACCACCCTGATCACCGGAGCGAACAAGGGTCTCGGGTTCGAGACCGCCCGCCGCCTGACCGAGGCCGGGCACACCGTCTACGTCGGGGCGCGCGACGCGGACCGCGGTCGGGAGGCGGCCGAGCGGCTCGGCGCCCGCTTCGTCCAGCTCGACGTCACCGACGAGGGTTCCGTCGAGGCCGCCGCGAAGACCGTCCGCGCGGAGGCCGGCGGCCTCGACGTCCTGGTCAACAACGCCGGGATCGTCGGCGCGCGCAAGCTCGGCCGGCTCGGCGAGGTCACCGCGGCCGACATGCTGGCCACCTACGACACGAATGTCTTCGGCGTTGTGCGGGTCACGCGCGCCTTCCTGCCGCTGTTGGCGGACAGCGACGCCCCGGTCGTCGTCAACGTCGGCAGCGGTCTCGGCTCGCTGGCGGCGACCAACGACCCCAACCGGATCGAGTCCCAGGTGACGGGGCTGGACTACCACTCCTCCAAGACCGCGCTNGTCATGATCACCGCGCAGTACGCCAAGGCGTTCCCCGCCATCCGGTTCAACACCGTCGACCCCGGCTACACCGCCACCGACCTCAACGGCCACCAGGGCACCCAGACCGTCGAGGAGGGCGCGGAGGTCATCGTTCGCCTGGNCACGATCGGCGCCGACGGCCCGACCGGCGGCTACTTCGACCGCACCGGCCCGGCCGCCTGGTGACGGGTGGTCAGTGACGGATAGTGAGGTCGAGGCCGTCGTCGAGAGGGATCTCGACGCCTGTGTAGCCATTGCCGGGGGTGCGGACGTAGTCGAGGTAGTCGCGGGTCTCCGCGGGGAAAAGGGTGATGTCGTCGGCGACGATGAGGGCGTCCGAGGCCAACTGGGGCTCGAGCAGGCGCAGCAGCGGCAAGTAGAGCTGGTTCCAGCCGTCGAGGAGCAGCAGGTCGATGGGTCCGGGCAGCTCGCGCAGGGTCTCGAACGCGTCGCCCGCCCGGATCTCGACGAACGCGGCCAGGCCGGCCTCGGCGAGGTTCCCGGCCGCCGCCTTCGCCTTCGTGGCCGACAGCTCGGTGGTGATGACGCGGCCGGCACCGTTGTCCCGCACGGCCGCCGCGAGATGGATCGCGGAGATGCCGTAGGACGTGCCGAACTCGACGGTCAGCNCCGGCCGGTTCGCGCGGGCGAGCAGGTAGAGCAGCGTGCCGACCTCCCGGGACACGGGCATGTAGACGTCGGCGGCGAGGTCGGCCAGCTCGGCCGGGGTGTAGTCCCCGATGGTCCGGTCGGGCCCCACCGCCGACCGGAAGGCCTCCAGGGTGATGGCGTCCTTCTCGGCCGCGGCGAACGATCGGTCGAGGACGGCGCTGACGGCGGCGTCCTGCAGAGCTGTGGGCATGCGGAATCGATCCCCTTCGGAGTGTTCGATGATCTGGGTCCTGCCGCCCTCGTCGGGTGCGAGGGGTCCGTGAGGTCTCGGGGTCAGTCCAGGCCGCGCTTGCCCGGGGTCCAGAACGGCTGGGTGAGGACGTCCCGGCGGGGCCAGCCGCGGTCGTTGACCAGGTGGTCGCGCACGGCCTGGACGGTGCGGGCCTCACCGGCGACGTACGCGACGCCCGGTTCGGCGGGCAGGTCAAGCCCGGCGACGGCGGCCGGCAGCAACGCCGAGCTCGCGGCCGACGCNCCGTGGNGGTGCACCCACGTCGGCGTCGACGCCCCGGGCAGCGGGATCTCGTCGGCCGGCTCGTTGCACTCGAAGACGGCGAAGCACCGCGCGGTCTCGGGAAGGCTGCGCAGGATCGCGCCGAGCGGGACCGCGGCGGTGTCGTCCCCGGCGAACAGGTGCAGGGACGCGCCGGGGCGGCCCACGAGACGCCCGTCCGGCTTCGTGACGATCACGCCGTCGCCGGCCCGGACCGTCCGCGACCAGCTCGCTCCCGGCGACTCGCCGCCGTGGTCGTAGACGGCGAGCTCCAGCCGCCCGGCCGGGTCATAGTCCCAGACGGAGTAGCTGCGCTTGAGGTCGCGGGGCCCGTGGCGCCAGGAGGCGAGGGAGGTCGGGTCGGCGAGGAAGACGGTCACGTTCTGTCCCGGCGTCCAGTCGAGCCCGGTCAGCGGCTCGCCCGCGAGGACGATGCGCCGGGTCCGCCGGGCGAGCGGTTCGACCGCGGCCACGTGCACCCGCAGCAACACCCGGTCCAGCAGGCGCCGGCGCCCGGGTTTCGGCCGAACCGCGGCAGCCGGCGGTCTGGCCGGAGCGGACGGCTCTGCTTGGTCGGACGGCTCTGCTTGGTCGGACGGCCCCGCCGGAGCGGATGACTCGGCGGGCGGGGCTGTGGGGGAGTCGGCGGCCACGGCAGCTCCTCGACGGTTTGCGTAACATCGCGATAGGTCGTTAGGGCTGAGCGTAGGACGGCGACGATCTGCCTTCAAATGCAAGTACGGCAATGTGAGGATGCATGTCATGCATTCCGCCGCCGACCTGCCCGCCGCCTCCGGAGGTGACGCGGACCCGGCTCGTCCCGTCGCCCTTCCTGCCGCCGCCTCCGGCGAGTCCAGCGCATTCGCCGAGGCTCGACCGCTCGCCGGCATCGACCTCAACCTGCTGGTCACCCTGGACGCGCTGCTGGCCGAGCGGAGCGTCAGCGGCGCGGCCCGGCGGCTGCACCTCACCGAGCCGGCGGTGAGCCGGGCGTTGGGACGCATCCGCAGGGCCACCGGCAACCCGATCCTCGTGCGCGCCGGCAACACGATGGTCCCGACCCCGCGCGCCCTGGAGATCCACGCCGAGGTACACGACCTCGTCCAACGTGCCCACGCCGTGTTCGCGCCGGTAGGGGCGCCGGACCTCGCCACCCTGGATCGAACGTTCACCATCCTGAGCAGCGACATGCTCGTCGCGACGATCGGCGTCGGCCTGCTCGACCGGCTGGCCCGCCAGGCTCCCCGCGTGCGCCTGCGCTTCCTGCCGGAGCCGACACCGTCGGCCGACCCCCTGCGCGACGGCACCGCCGACCTGGAGATCGGCCAGATCGACTCCACCGCGCCGGAGATCCGCGTCGAGACCCTCGGCGCGGACTCGGCGATCGCCGTGGTCCGCGCCGGACACCCGCTCACCGAGGGCCCGCTGACCCCCCAGCGCCTCGCGGCCGCCCGGCACGTCGTCGCCTCGCGCCGCGGCCGGCTGTCTGGCCCGATCGACGAGGCATTGGCGGCGCTCGGGCTGNGCCGCACGGTCGTCGCCTCCGTCTCGTCACACACCGTCGCGCTGTCGCTCGTCGCGCACAGCGATCTCGTGGGCGTGGCGCCGCGGCGGCTTGGTCGGGACAGGCTCGCCGCGCTCGGCCTCGTGCCCCTCGATCTCGGCCTGGACCTGCCGTCCCTGTCCCTGTGCCTGGCCTGGCATCCCCGCTACGACGCCGACGCCCCCCACCGCTGGCTGCGCGCCCAGGTCCGCGACGTCATCCGCGAGTCAATTACTGAGGATGATTACTAGATCGTCGTCATCCTCGTGCGTCGTGCCGTCATCAACTCCTGAATCCACTGCGGGATAGGGTTTTCTGGCTCGGTTCTTCGAGTTGGACGCACCGGTGGGGGTTGATGCGGTGAGTAACACTGGACTGGGGGCTGCGGAGCCTCAGGGATCCTCCGTCGACGCCGGGCACCGCAGCGGCCCGGTGGATCTGCGCGTCGACCAGCCGCATTCGGCCCGGATGTACGACTACTACCTCGGCGGGAAGGACAACTTCCCGGCCGACCGCGAGGCCGCCGAGCAGGCCATCGCCGCGTTCCCGAACGCGCCGCTCGCCGCCCGCCAGAACCGCGCGTTCCTGGTCAGGGCCGCCCGCTACCTCGCCGCAGAGGTGGGCATCCGGCAGTTCCTCGACGTCGGAACCGGCATCCCGACCTCGCCGAACCTGCACGAGGTCGTGCAGGACGTCGCCCCCGACGCCCGGGTCGTCTACGCGGACAACGACCCGATCGTGCCGGTGTAGGTTCAGGCTTCTCGTCAGCATCTTTTGGCAATCGGGCGAACAACGATTCCATACCCGCGTTGTACATGCACGGCTCGGCCCCTGTGACCNCACGACACGCAGCAGCGGCTCCCAGGGGCCATCCTCCCGCCAAAATGCGGGAGATGAGCAAAGGTCTCCCATGCTATGGTGCGCCTATGTCATCGATCAAGCAGTTCCAAGTCACCTTTGACTGCGCTGAACCTGAGCGCGTCGCTCGCTTTTGGTGTGAGGTGCTGGGGTACGTCGTGTCGCCTCCCCTGAAAGGGTTCGCCACCTGGGACGACTTCAACGGCTCCCGGTTTCCTGAGGATCAGGGTTCATGGTTTGCCTGCATTGATCCCTCAGGTGTGGGCCCGCGACTGTTCTTTCAGCGCGTTCCCGAGGGAAAGGTCGTCAAGAATCGGCTGCATCTTGACGTGAGGGTCGGCTCCGGGCTCGTGGGTGAAGAGCGCCTCGTCACGCTCGAAGCCGAATGCGCACGACTGGCCGTGCTCGGCGCGGCGCGTGTGCGACTGCTGTATGACGGCCACGATTCCTGCATCGTGATGCAGGACATCGAGGGAAACGAGTTTTGTCTTGACTGAGCATCCTCCGGGACCGGCGAGGTGGGGAGCCGTCTTCCTTGAGCCTCTCTTAAAGCCGGTCCCGTGTGGGGCGGGAGTTATCCCGCGAGAGCAAGGTCGTGCGGTCGGGCGGTGCCAAGCATCGCGGTGCGGTACAGCCATCCGTACAGCTAAGCCCGAGGACGTCAGCCGACCAGAGCGAACTTCAGTGGACGCGGTCAGGGCTGTGACCGCGAACGAAGGACGATCGTGGGCGTCCGGACGTGCCGGGCCAATCTTGTAATCGGGTGATAGCGCGTGAAGTGCTGACGCGCCGCTCCCGTTCCTCGGCGCTGTCGCGCCTGCGGTACGGGTCGGCTTGCCCAACGGAGACGCTCAGCCGGCAGACCGAGGCGGAAGATGATCACGGCCTTCCATATGCAACCAAGGGGTGGTACCGACCGCCCTTGTACCGTTCTCAGGGTTCTGCCCTGCATCTTTTGGTGATCGGGTCGTATCCGGGTCCGTACCCGGGTTGCACATTCCGCGCGGCTCGGCCGGGGGGCGGTAAGCACAGCTCGACAGGTCTGTCAGCTGTGTCGGACCTCCGTCTTCACCCGGTCGCGCGGGGAAATCGATGTACGGGAGCCAGGCGATGCGCTCAGCGCAGCAGGCCGAGGTAGCGCGAGAGGATGTGCTCGACCTGGNCCATGTCGTCGCGGGAGAGGTAGTCCACGAGTTCACCCGTGACATAGGAGCTGTCGATGGTACGGATCTGGTCGATCAGGATCCTGGTCGACCGTCCCGTAATGATCACCTCTGGTCTGAAGGCGGACGCCTGTGCGCTGGTCGACGTGGGCACGATCGTGACCGTGGACCACGCGTTCTGNTCCATGCTCAGGGCGAGGCCGAGTCGACGTCCCCGCTGTTCATGCCCGCGCTTGGCGTCGCCGAGGTCCACCGGGTATACGGCGCCGCGGATCACGGGTGGTCCTGGGACCTGGCTGGTACCGCGAGGTTCGTACCTGTGATCACGATGTTGCCGTTGGTGTCGTACTCCCACGCATCGGGCTCGGCGGACAGGTCCTCATTCCGCAGCCGGTGCATGTCCTCGCGGGCACGCACCTCCCACGCCTCCCGGTCCAGCAGTCGCAGAGCGCGCCGGATGACGTCACTGGTCTTCTCGTCCTGGCGGCGGTTGGCCTCAACGATCCGGAGGTCCTCTTCGGTGGGGCGGAATCCGACACTCATGACTCCACTGTACAACAAACGTACAACATCCGAGGGTCGGTGGACGCGTAGGGCAGGGGCATGTGTATCCCGGGGCTGGTACCCATCGTGCTCACCCACGCCCGCGCGTTGCTGACCAGCACGGCCCAGGGGCGCACCGCNTACCTCCACGCCGACCTGCACGACCCGGCGANCATCCTCGACTCCGCGGAGCTGCGCTCGACGTTCGACCTGACCAGGCCGGTCGCNCTCTCCCTCATCGCGATCTTCCACTTCTTCCCCGACGACCACGACCCGCACGGCATCGTGCGCCGCCTCGTCGACGGCCTGCCGTCCGGCAGCCACGTCGTCATCACCCACTCGACGGCCGACTACGACCCGGGGGTGGCGCGGCTCGTCCAGACCTACCTGGACCGGGGCATCCCCGCCGCGGCTCGCAGCCGCGCCGAGGTGGAGTCCCTGTTCGTCGGCCTGGAGCCGGTCGAGCCGGGCGTCCAGCCCCTGCACCGCTGGCGCCCCGACGCCGACGTCCCACCCGAGCTCACCGACGCCCAGGTCAGCGGCTACGGCGGCATAGCCCGCAAGCCGTAGTCCCGCCCGGCTTCCCCAGAGCCTGCCGCCGCCTTCGCCGTTACCAGTGGTTGCGGTGCAGCACCTGGTCGAGGGGGNCGCGGGGAGCCGGTCGGAAGTCGGTGCCTAGGGTGTAGGCGAGGGGGATGAACGCGGCCAGCATCACCCGGTCGTACGGGACGCCCAGCAGCGNGGCCATCTCGCGTTCGAGGGGCGCCTGCGCGGTCGTCCACACCGTGCCCAACCCCCGCGCGCGGGCGGCGAGCATGAAGCTCCACACGGCCGGCAGGATCGAGCCCCAGGTCATCGCCTGGGCGAGGACGGACGCGCCGTCGGTCCGTCCCTCCACACAGGGGACGACGAGCGCGGGCACCCGGTGGATGTTGTCGTAGAGGTGCCGGAAACCGCTGCCAATCCCGGCCAGTGACTCTGGGTAGGCGTTCATTCGCTCGACGTCGCACCGCGTCAGCGGGCTGGCGTGCGGGTCGGCCGCGGCGACCGCCCGCCGGAAGACGTCCGCGAGCGCTCGGCGCCGCTCGGAGTCAGTGACGACGACGAAGTGCCAGCGCTGCCGGTTGCGGCCCGTCGGTGCCTGCACGGCGAGCTCGACGCACTCCTGGATGAGCTCCCACGGCACCGGCCGGGACAGGTCCAGCCGGTGGCGGACCGCCCGGGTGGTGGACAACAGCTCGTCGGACGACAGGTCCAGCAGCATGCGCGGGCCTCCCAGGGGCGTCGGTGCGGATCGGGGAATCCACAGGTTGCCCGGTGGCGGCGCCAGGGCGGTAGCGTCCGGTTTCATCAGGTGAAAGCGGCGCGGTGGTGAGTGCTCGGAGTGCCCGGCCGTGACGCGATCGCGCGACGCCTGGGGACGGCGCGGCGTCCGGAAGGCGGTGGCGGTGATGGCGGTAGCGGTGGCATGTCGGCGGTAGGAAGGGCGCTGGCTGTCCTGGACGTGTTCGACGGGGCGACCTGCCTGCGGCTGACGACGATCGCGGCGCGGACCGGCCTGCCGTTGCCGACGGCGCTGCGGCTCGTGCGGGAACTCGTGGCGTGGGGAGGGCTGGAACGCCAGGCGGACGGGTCGTATCGGCTCGGGACCCGACTGTGGGTGCTGGGCGGTCAGGTCCCCTGCCAGCGTCGGCTCGCCGAAGCCGGCCAGCCCTACCTGCGCGGCCTGCGGACGGCGACCGGTCGGGCCGTCACCCTCACCTGCCTCGACGGCGACCGGCTGCTCGTCGTGGACGAGCTGGGTGAGACGGGGGCCGCGGGCTCGCACCTGCCGCTTCACGCGACGGCGGCGGGCAAACTCCTGCTGGCCCACGGCCCGGACGACCTGCGCCGGCAGATCCTCGGCAACCTGGTGAGGATCACCCCGTACACCGTCACCGCGCCGGGGCTACTCCTGCGCCAGCTCGCCGACATCCGCCGCGGTTCGCTCGCGACCACTCAGGAGGAGCGACGCCTGGGGGAGTGCGAGATCGCCGCCCCGGTGGGTCCGATGGGCGAGGCCGGCCCGGCCGCGGCGCTCTCCGTGACAGCACCGTCCGCCCCGGCCGCGCGCCGCGCCGCCCCCCTGCTCGCCGCAACAGCCGCCGCCCTCACCGCCCACCTCACCCCACCTGACACGATCACCAAGGCACGCGTTGGCGGGAACCACCGATCGCCCTGACCTTGTCGTTTCGACCCGATCCGGGAGTGTCCGCCGCTGGCCGGGCATCGTCCAAACGGGCCGCGGTTCCGCGGAACCGAGGGTCCGCTGCACCATGGGCGAAGGCTCGCGGCCGACGGAGGCCGTTCACAGCGTGCAGCTCCGCCAAACACCATGTCCGTCGGACGTGTGGCCGCACTGCGGTACGGAATGCACGGTCAGCGGGCCCAGACCGCACAGAACGCACCGCAATCGGCCTCGGTTGNCGCTCGACGCTACCGAACCCCATGATCGTCGAGATGATGGTCGGAGCCTGGCCTCCAACGGCCGTCCGGCGGACCGCGTTGCGATCCCTCCTGGGATGATCAGCGACCGTGATGTTTCATGGCGGGGTCGATCTGGCGAACACAAGTTGCGATCCCTCCAGGGATGATCAGCGACCTGGCGCGCTTCCTCCTCTGGTTCACCGAGGCACGTTGCGATCCCTCTAGGGATGATCAGCGACG
>NZ_LJFZ01000006.1:0-287414 GCF_001420875.1 Frankia sp. AvcI1
GTCGTCGGGCAGCGGCACCACCGCCAGGGCGTTCACCCGGCCGGTATGGCCGGTGAGGGTGGCGGTGATCGGATCCCACAGCCGAACCGACCCGTCGGACCCGGCGGAGGCGAGCAGCGTCCCGCCGTCGGGCAGCGGCACGGCCGTCAGGGCGTTCACCCAGTCGGTGTGGCCGGTGAGGGTGCCGGCGGGGGNGCCCTCAATCGGATCCCACAACCGCACCGCTCTGTCGTCCCCNGCGGTAGCGAGCAGCGTCCCGCCGTCGGGTAGCGGCACTGCTGTCACCGCGCGCACCCAGTCGGTGTGGCCGGTAAGAGTGCCGGCAAGGGTGCCGGCGACCGGATCCCACAGCCGCACCGCCTTGTCGGCCCCGGCGGAGGCGAGCAGTGTTCTGCCGTCAGTCAGCGGTACCACGGCCAGCGAGAATCCTCCGACGGTGTGGCCGGTGAGGGTGCCGGCGGGGGTGCCCTCGATCGGATCCCACAACCGTATGGATCCGTCGTCGCCAGCGGAGGCGAGCAGCGTCCTGCCGTCACGCAGCGGTACCACGGCCAGCGCGAACACCCTGGCGGTGTGGCCGGTGAGGGTGCCCGCGGGGGTGCCCTCGATCGGATCCCACAACCGTATGGATCCGTCGTCGCCAGCGGAGGCGAGCAGCGTCCTGCCGTCACGCAGCGGTACCACGGCCAGCGCGAACACCCTGGCGGTGTGGCCGGTGAGGGTGCCCGCGGGGGTGCCCTCGATCGGATCCCACAACCGTATGGATCCGTCGTCGCCAGCGGAGGCGAGTAGCGTCCTGCCGTCACGCAGCGGCACTGCCGTCACCGCGCGCACCGTTTTGGTGTGGNCGATGAGGGTGCGGTGGCTGTTACCTGTCCACATGGCCCGGATTGGATGCCAGGTCTCGTCGACGAGGGACGCGGCGCGGTCAGCAAACGTGTCGGCGCGCATCTTGCGGGCAGACACCTCTATCCATCGCAGCCACAATGCGTCATCGTTGTTATGGCCGGCTGCCAGTTCCAGTGCGGCAAGTGNCTTCTTGGCCTCGGCTGTGGTCAGGTGCCGGCGCTGACGCAGCAGGCATGCCACACCAACAAAAAGTCCGAACTGCGGGTCGGTGATGAGCTCGTCGAGTTGGCCGCCGAGCGCGGCATGTTCGGCGAGATACGTCCGGGCGTACCGGCCCGCGACAGCCCAGTCCCGTCGCCCCACCGGACCCGACGGTTCCACCGCCACGGCGATACGACGATGGGCCGCACGAGTCGCTGCAGCCAGATCGTAGGCCAGCTCCCGCAATCCATCGTCGTCGCTGTCGAGCAGGGACGTGCCGTCGCAGAAGTCTCGGAGGCTTTGATGCCGCGGTACGTACAGGTCTGGGTCACCGCCGCGACGGACCGCTAGAAAAGGTTTCAACATTCCTCGAAGGATCGTGCGCGTCATTGCCGGAGGAACATCGGCCCATGCGGCGATCCGCGCCACGGACATAGGCTCTCGGATTGCCGTGACCGTTGTCAGTACCGGTAATCCGGCAGTTTCCCACAGATGGTCACCAAGTTCATCTTGCCAGCGTCGCACGTTTTCTGCATAATACCCCGCTAGGCTCGCTGGCAGCCGGTCCACTCCCTTAGGCGACCGGCCGTGGTCCCGGATCTGATCGAGGATCGATAGAGCGTAGATCCACACTCCGCCGGACCTCTCCACCAAGGTCCGGCAGAACCGGTGAGAATCCATCTGGGCACGATTCAGTGGCTCGGAGAGCAGCGGATCCCGTGNGGTCACCACAGTCAGATAGTCTAGTAGATCCGTCCGGTTCGCCTCACTTTCCACATCGATGCGTTCCNCCNCCCGGGATCCGGCCGGTATCCGTATCGACTTCGGTCGGGTCGTCGCCACGATCACCGTGCCCGCCGGCAAGTTCGGCGGCAACCCCAACGGGAGCTCACCACCCACCGAGACCGGTGCCTCGTCCAAGCCGTCGATAAGCAGTACCACCGGTACGCCGGGATCGTCTCGGTCCCGCGCTGTGGCCGAGTCGCACAACCGGCCGTGCAACCACCCCGTAGTCCCCGCGCCCTCGGGAAGAACCCCGCCCGGCGCCGCATCTGTCAGCTTCCACCGCGCGATGAGCTGTGCGGCCAGGTTCCGCCGCGCCGTCGCCGAATCTCGCCCCTCTGCCAGCCGGGTGAAATGCGCCGGCCACGCTCGAGTGAATGCCAGATAGGCCGCCAGGGCTGACTTCCCCATCCCCGCCTCGGCCTCGACTAATAGGAATCCNCCCCGCCGCCGCTGTACACACAAGGCCAGGAAGGCGTCGATCTTCCCGATCAGCTTTTCCCGACCCCGGAACAAGCCTACTGGGTTAGTCGGCTCCTCGGGATCGACGAGCCGTAGATCACCTGGTAGCGGATCAAGGTCGATCACGGCCTGTCGTAACAACCGGAATGGCCCCTGGAAATATTGCTGAACCGCCGTGCCGTAGTTGATGCCGACAGCCTGCCCGCCACCTGGTGCCGACAGGTCACCTACCTTGATCTGAGCATCGTACTGCGACGCCCGGTCATCGCCCGAAGCCGTCGAGAAATGCTGCGGCGTCTGCGTCACGAGCCAGCACCATCTCGATGTTGGATCATTTGCCCGAAGTTCACTCCCGCAACCTGACCGCCATCTGACGCCGACACGCCACCGATCCGGACGTCCCCGACGCGCGGGCTACCTGACGGCGGCGGAGACGGAGGATCGTCCGGCGGCGGGACAGGATCCGGATCCGTCGTCCGCCACGCCACCCACCCTGTGACCACGCCACCGACGAGCACGGCGACTAGCAGGCACACCCACGCCCACAGTGCATGGCCGCCGAGCTGGCCGCCCGCGGCCCCCGCCGCGCCCGCCATCGCGAATGTGATGCCACCACCGACCGCCGCGACCTGCCGACGTGACATTCCCGCCCCCGTATAACTATCAGGCACACACGCTGACGGCTACGATCGTAACCCCTCACACGAACCCACCGATCTCCCGCACGCTTGCGGAAGCCAACAACACCAGGCCTCACTGGCCGTTGAAGAGTCTCCTGCGGTCCGGTGATCGCCGAGTGGTACTGTTCGCCTCGAAAAACGCCGCCGTCTCGAGATGCGGTAGAGATCGTCTGGGTCATGATCGGATTGCTATATCGGCGGCAACACAGGCCGGTGTAGCTCGCCAAGAGTCCACGGGGAAACACTAAAACTAACTCTCTGACCTGGACGTTCTCCATATCAGCTGATCGGAGGATCGCCAAGTTAGGGTTCAAGTTCTATCGCCCGGCGCCGGTCGGGCAGCTACCTCGGCCGGAGAGTCTCGGCCCAAAAGCCGCGGGAACGCTCGCGGCGCTCCTGTCAGGGTAACCGGCGGGGCTCGCGTGGCCGTTGACAGCGATCAACGGGGTGGGTGACCGGCGCCGCCGAAGAGGTTCACTGACGGACTCTCCCANCCGGACAGGCGCGAGGTCGCGCCCGGGAAGCCGGTGTCGTCCGACAGTGATTCATCTGTCCGACATCCATCACAGTCTTGCTTTGGCGCCGCCCCAGTCCTCCCGGTCGAGTAGCCACAGCAGCAGGCGGGGGCGGTGAGGCTGGCCCAGCTCAGACGCGGGGGCCACGTGGCCCCCGCGTTTCCGATCTTCCCTGAAGGTTCTCGGCCGCGTCAGCGGCGGGAACCTTCCCATGTGCCTACACGAATCATCTACACGATCGGTGGCGCTCGACGGGTCGGAGTGATCACGATGCCGTTCCGTCGCGTGCTGGACGTCAGCCCTCCCGGGGCGCTGGTGAAGAGATGGCCGCATGCGCATCAGCTGAGGAATCGGGCACGGAGTCGCTGCTGGGGGCACCGGGAGCGCCATTGTCGTCGCCGGAGAGGCTGCCATCCTGGGGCCGCGCCTGCTCGGCCCGCAGCGTATCGAGCTGGGCCCGGAGCCGATCAACCTCGGTATGCAGGCGGGTGTTGTCGGCCGCCAACGAGTCGGCGTGGGCTTCGGCCCGTTCGGCGCGGCCACGAGCATCCGCCCGCGCCTCGGCGGCTGCCTGGCGTTCCGTTGCCAGCACGGCTGCGTGATCGACTCGGAGGTCAGCGAGGGCCTGCGCGTGGTCGCGGTACAGGTCGTGCAGTTGCGCGGCGTGCTCGGCGCGCAACTCGGCCAAGGCGTGTGCGTGGTCGCGTTCGAGGGAACTGACCCGACCCGATGTCTCGGCCTGGACACGGTCGCGGTCGGCCTGCGCTTCGGTGGCCGCGCGGTCGGCATCGTCGGCGCGGTTGGTCGCCTCGACGGCGCGGTGCTCCGCGGCTTCCGCAGCCTCGGCGGCGGAGGCCGCGTCGGTGTCGGCTTCATCGCGGGCACGCAGCGCGGCGCGCAGCTCGTCCTCGGTGTGCCGCAAGGTTTCGCGAGCCTGGCGGGCCTGGTTCTCGGCGGCTTCGGCGCGACCGGTGGCCTCGGCGGTCACTGCCTCGATCCGCCGGAGAACGGTGTCCTCGTCGAGCGCGGCAGCGCGGCGCCCGACGAGGGCCGCCAGCCCCCCAACGTCCCCGGCCAGGACGGCAAGCCGTTCCGCGAGTCCGATGACCGGGGCGTCGGCCAGCCCGAGGCGCGCAAGCAGGTCCTCGGCGGCGCCGTCCTCGCGTTCGCCGTCGGCGTTCGCCCGGCGGCGGGAGTATTGGGCGCGGGCCCGATGCCGCATGCGCTCCGTCTCCCCGGCCCCGGCGTAACGACTCCCCTGACCGGCTGGCTGGCCGCACCCACAGACACACGGGTCCTCTGACTGCTTCTCCACCACAACCTCCGTCCCACAGTGCATCGCTTACGTAGTCTATGTCTACGTAGATTCTACGTCTATGTAGCGATGAGGTTGGGCTCGCTGCGTAGCCGAATGGCAGCTCATGGACGCCGGAACCAGGCGACGTGCTCGTGCCAAATTTCTGCCGCGTATCGAGGACGCTCGTCGTGACCCCCGCGGCGGGGATCGGCCGAAGCCGACCGGCTGGGCCGCAGTGCCGGACGGCGGGTTGAGCCGGNGGCGCGTCCCGCGTTCTCACCTGTCCGGTGGGCACGGCCGACGCCGTTTTCGGCGACGTGGCGGTGCGGGGAACGTTTCCCGGCTCTCCGGTCGACCTTCCCGGAGTTCTTCCCGACAAGGTTCCCCATGGCTGGTCAGCCGCTGATCGCCGGTGACATCCCGAGCCGCCGCCTTCTTGGAGTGGAACGACGGATCGGACCCGCTACCGAGAGACTCTGCGCAGGGNGGATGGCGTCCGCGATGGCCTCGACGATGACCTGTCAGATGTGCGGGACGCGCCGCCGGCCGGGGCTATCCGGGACCGAAAAGGCGGTCTCGACGAGGCGACGGGTTGGAGCGTGACGGATCCCGCCAGGTCAGCGGTGGTGTCCGCTTCCGCTGGCGTGCTCCGCGGCACTCCAGCGAGGTGACGGCACGTCCGGCTCTCCGGAGGGGTTGCCCCATGGGATCAAGCATGTCGCGGGATGAGGTGCTGGCGCTGCCGGCGACGATCGATGTGCCGACTGCCTGCCGTGCGCTGGGCCTGGGTCGGACTCTGGGCTACGAGCTCGCTCGGCGGGGCGAGTTTCCCTGCCCAGTGCTGCGCGTGGGCCGGCGGTACGTGGTGCCCACCGCCGGCGTGCACGCCTTGCTCGGTCTGGGTTCCGCTACCCGGCCGCACGGATCGGCGGCTGTCGACGGCGGGGTCGAGCCGACGCAGGGTGCGTGAGCTTCATGTCTTTGGTGAGCCGGACGGAAAAGCAGCCGACGACATTCAGCGGAATTTCCAATCACCGAGACGGACGGGCCGGCCGGAAATGATACCCGGTGGCCTGGAAGTAGCCCGTTGCTTTCCTTCTTGGTTGAGCGGATAAACGGAGTCGGGTGCATCCCGGGTTTGGGTTGGAGGCCGCGTCCGGTGATTGTCACGGTGAAGGTGCTGGGTTTGCGCGCCGCCGCCGGGACGACGGTGGCGGGCGCGGTGTGGCGAATCGTCGACTACCTGCACGGCGGCACGCCCGGTGAGGCCGCCCGGTTCGCCGCGGTGGGCGGTACGCAGTCGGCCAAGAGTTCCGGCCTGGCGCGCTACTACACGGGCGGGGTCGCGCGGGGTTCGGCGGCTGCGCTGGTCGGCCTGCGGCCGGGAGCCGCTGTGCCGCGCGAGCGCCTCGCCCGGTTGCTCGCTGGTCAGCACGCCACGAGCGGGAGACCGCTCGTGCCGGCGACCGGATCGGCCGGCCGCGCCGCTCACAGCAGGCGCCTTGACGGCGGCCGGGGATCCGGCGAGTGGTTGTCGCTGGCGGAGGCTGCCCGGATCGCCGGTGTCAGCGCACGTTACCTGCGGCGGCTCGCGGCGCGGACCAGCCGCGATGACGCTGGGACCGTCGACGCCGGAGCATCGGACACGGCGGGCCGTCCGGCGGCCGACGACGACGGGACCGACGCTGGGTCGGACCGGGATCGGCTGGCGGCGGCGAAGGACTCCGCCGGCCGGTGGCGGGTGCACCGCGACGAACTCGCCCGCTTCCTCGAGGAACGCGAGCCGCCCACGGTGGTGCTTGGATTCGACGTGACCGCCTCGGCGCCGAAATCAGTGAGCCTGCTCTGGGCATTCGGTGACGATGACCTGCGGCGTGACCTCGCCGAGGCGATGAATGTCGCGGTGGATGCGGCGATCGGCTATCTGGAGCGGCAGGCCGGAGTCGGGCTGGTCGACGGCCATAACCGGCCTGGGGTGGGCCTGGCCGGGGTGTCTTTCCTGCACGACATTTCCCGGGCCGAGGAACCCCATCTGCACATCCACACCGTGCTGGCGAACGCGGTTCCCATCCCGCTCCTCGACGAGGACGGCGAGCCGCTGCGAGATGGCGCCGGACGACCTCGGATGGTGTGGCGGACGGTCGACAGCGAGCTGCTGCACGCACACGTGAAGACCGCCGGCTATGTGGCGGCGGCGGTGCTGCGCCACGAACTGTCGGCCCGTCGGGGGCTGCAGTGGGGACCGGTCCGGAACGGAGTCGCCGAACTGGCCGGGCTGCCGGCGGACCTGCTGGCGGTGTTCTCCTCGCGGCGGGCGCAGATCGACGCGGAACTCGCCGAGCTGGTCGCCAGCGGCGCAACCGACGGCCCGGCTCTACGCGAGGCGGTCCAGAGGGGGACCCGGGCGCCGAAACGGGCGCAGGCCGACGCGGAGATCCGCACCGCCCAGCACGCCCGGCTCGAAGCCGCGGGATGGACGGCGGCGGACGTCCTGGCAGCCGGCGCGCGGACCGACTACCGGCCGACGGCCATCGGCCCCGACGATCTGGCCGAACTCGCCGAGCTGCTCACCGGACCGGACGGACTCACCGCGCGGTCCGCGACCTTCACCGCCCGTGATGTTGCCCAGGCTGTGGCCGCCTGGGGCNTGGACCGGCTCGACGCCACCGACATCGACCGGCTCACCGCCCACATCCTCGCCGATGCCCGGCTGGCCATGGTCGACGAGGACNCCCCCCGTCGGCGCCGCGATCCCGAACCCATCTACACCACGCTCGATCTCCTCGACGCCGAGGACAACGTGCTCGCCCTCTGCGAGGCCGGGCGCACCGCCTACGCCGGCCGGGAGCATCGGCTCATCGGACCGGACGAGCTGGAAGCCGCCCTGGCGGGGCACCTCGACCCGCGCCGCGAGTACGGCGCGGGGCACGTCGAGCCGGCGGTGCTGGCTGTTGAGCAGGTGGACGCGGTCCGGGCGCTGCTGACCTCCACCGATCTGGTTCGGGTGCTCGTCGGACCGGCGGGCTCGGGCAAGACCGAGGCGATGCGGCTCCTGGTCGCCGTACTACGGGACGCTGGGCGGACCGTGCTGGGAGCGGCGCACGGCGGCCGGCAGACCGAGGAACTCACCGGCCGGCTTGGCATCGACGGTCGGGTGGTCGCCGGCTGGCTCACCCTCCTCGACCACGCCGACCGGCCGGCAGACATCTGGCCGCCCGGCACGATGCTCATCCTCGACGAGGCCACCCACGTCACCACCCGCAATGCCGCGCGCCTCCTGCGCTACGCGACCGACACCGGCACGGTCATCCTCGCCCTGGGCGACCCCGCCCAGCTCGGCGCGATCGGCCCGGGCGGCTGGTTCGCCCATCTCGCCGCCACCCTGCCCGACGTCGCGACCCTGACCACCGTGCATCGCCAGGCCGGAGCGGGCATGAACGGGGTGCGCGCCGCCCTGGCCGGCCTGCGCGCTGGAGCACCCGACCAGGTGCGCCGCGCCATGGCGCGGCTGGCCGCCGACGGCCGGCTCCACCGCTTCCACGACCGGCCGAGCCTGCTCGCCGCCATCGTCGAGGACTGGCACGACGAACGAAGCACCGTCCGCAGCGCGGCCACCGGCGCGAACCGCGCCAGAGTCGACGCGAACCGCGCCAGAGTCGGCGCGGCATCCGGCGCGGACCACGCGCCGGGGAGGAGCCGGCGCGGCGCTGACCACTCGCGGCACGTCGATCTGCCGCGGATGATGGCGGGCGATCACGGGACGGTCGAGTGGCTCAACCGGGCCGCGCAGCTTCGCCGGATGCAGGCCGGTGAGCTCGACCCGGACCTGTTCCTGGAGGTCGCCGGCCGCCGGTTCCACGTCGGCGACGAGGTCATCACCCTCACCCAGGCCGGCCACACGCTCATCCCCGCCGGCAGACCGGCGTCGGCCTACATCCGCACCGGCACGATCGNGACGGTCCTCGCCATCGACTCCGGGCCGGCTACGGACGACCGGCCGGAGGGCCGGACGCTGACTGTCGACTTCCCCGGCAAGGGCGTCGTGAGCATCGGCTGGGACTACCTCACCCACGTCTTCCCCGACGGTCGCGACGGCGGGCTGACGCACGCCTACGCGATCACGGCGCACAAGGCGCAGGGCAGCACGATGGCCACCGCCCGACCGGTCGTCACTGACCGCACGAGCCGACCCGGCCTGTACGTCATGCTTTCGCGCGCCCGCACCGACCTGGCCGCCTACCTCATCGACAGTGACGAGCTTGCTGCGCCGGGCGACACCGAGGATCTGCTGCCCGTCGTACCCACCCGCGGTGACCCGCTCGACCGGCTCGCCGGCCGCCTGGCCGCCTCCCGGACCGACCGGCTCGTCCAGGCCCTCGACCCGGCCGCGGCGGCCGTCGCCCAGCTGCGCCGTGAGTACACCCTGGCCGAGCTGACCGCCCTGCGCCGCCAACTCCGCCCTGCCACCGGCGGTGGGCAATCCAGCAGGACCCCGTCGTTCAGGTCGCGCCCCGGCGCGCACAACAGCGGTCTCCTCGGCGCGGATGGCGATCCGATCATCGGCGCGGTCAGTGCAGGGCGCGGCGCGGTGGAGGTGGATCGTGGCGCGAACGGCGCGAGACCCGGCGCGAACAGCGCGGGTGACTGGCCCTCGAGGGCGCTTGACGGGGACGGCAAAGAGATCGATCCGGTGGTGCTCGCGCGGGCGGAGCGGTCCGCGGAGGCCGCCGTGGCCGCCGCGTCGCTCGCCGATCCACCGGCCATCCTGCTCGAACGCATCGGACCTCGTCCCGCGGGTGGACCGGTCCGCCGGGCCTGGGACGACGCCGTGGCGAGTCTCGCGATCTACCAGGTGCGCCACGCTGCTCACCTCGAACCGGGAGATCCCGGACCGCCACCGCCCGACGACCACGACGGCGACGTTCGCCACCGCTGGGAGGAACAGCACGACCTCGCCGCCGCTCTCGTCGAGGCATGGGCATCGGCGCTGCACCCCACCGGCCGGCCGGACATCCGTGGTCCGGCGGCCGAACGCGCAACCGCAGCAATCCACGCCTTCCTCGACGCCGGATCGACCCCCGCCGCCCTCAGCCGGGCCCTGGCGGCGATCGACCATGGTGCCATCCGCGACGGTCTCGCCATCGTCGACCATCGGCTCGCCCGGCTCTGCGAGACCGCCGACGTTGACCCGGCTGCCTACGCCGATCCGCCGTCGCCCGGAGCCCGCCACGACTGGCAGCGCACCGTGCACCTCCTCGACCGCGCCGAGATCCACCACCTGGCCAGCCGACCGAACGCTGAGCTGGCCTTCGAGCTACGCACGCTCCGGGCGGCGGGCGGACTACCCGCGTCCACAGAGCCGGACTGGGCTCAGGGCAGACGAGCACGGCTCCTCGGCGCCGCCCTCGGCCTGCAAGCTGACGCCGCGACCCTCCACGCCGAGCTCGGACCGCCCACCGACCCGTCCGGCCACGCGGGCGCAGCTACGCACTTCGAGCTCTGACTCACCGATTCACCCGCCTTGAGCTGGGCTTAGTCGAAGTTGGACAGGGTAGCGCCCGTTGCCGCGCCACACGACGCATCGTGATTTCGAGGTCGAACAAACGTTCCCGCCTTGAACGATTCTGAATTCTCTACTGACACCCGCTATTTGAAAAATGCGCAGTTCAGGCCATCTTTTCGGGCGTGNTGGCCCCAAGCGGGCGCCGCCATGCCCGCCGGAGGGGTCGCGCGGCGGCGGGAACCCCTGGCGTCTCGCGGATCGCGGGTTCGGGCTCGTGCGCGGACCGGATGGAGCGATCCGCGTACAGAAGGGATTAGGCAGGCGAATATGGTCGTTGCTCGCGGATAGTCGCTCAGCCGGGGGGCAGCAGATGCCGTCGTTGATCACGCCGGGCACGCAGGNCGTCGTTCGTGACGAGGAATGGCTGGTCAAGGCGGTCGTGGATACCTCCGCGGACGGCCAGCGAATCGAGGCGATCGGCGTCTCGGAGTTCGTGCGGGAGACCGAGGCGGTCTTCTTCACCGGGATCGACGACGTCGTCCCGCTGGATCCCGCGCAGACCGAGCTGGTCGCGGACGACAGTCCGGGCTTCCGTCGCTCGCGGCTGTGGCTGGAGGCGCTGCTGCGGCGGACGCCGCTTCCGCTGGACGACGCGCGGATCGCGGTCGGGCACCGGGCCCTGCTGGACGACCTGAGCTACCAGCGGCGTCCCGCCGAGCGGGCCCTGTCGAACCTGCGTCCACGCATCCTGGTCGCGGACGCGGTCGGGCTCGGCAAGACGNTGGAGATCGGCATCATCCTCGCCGAGCTGATCAAGCGCGGCCGGGGTGAACGCATCCTGGTCGTCACGCCGCGGGCCATCCTGGAGCAGTTCCAGCGGGAGCTGTGGACCCGCTTCTCGATCCCGCTGGTCCGGCTCGACACCCCGGGTATCCAGCAGGTTCGGCAGAAGCTGCCGGCGTCGCGCAACCCGTTCAGCTACTACCGTCGGGCGATCATCTCGATCGACACATTGAAGAACCCGGACCGCTACAAGCATCACCTGNCCGGTCAGCGCTGGGACGTGGTCGTCATCGACGAGTGCCACAATCTGATCAACCGGGGTACCCAGAACAACGAGGTCGCCCGCCTGCTCGCGAAGCAGGCCGACGCGCTGATCCTCGCCAGCGCCACCCCGCACAACGGCAAGCCGGAGTCATTCGCCGAGCTGATCAACCTGCTGGACCNGACAGCCGTAGCCGATCCGACGGCCTACACCGAGCAGGACATCGCGCATCTCTACGTCCACCGCCACCGCGGCTCGGACGACGTCCGCCTGGAGGTCGCGCACAACTGGAAGAAGCGCGAGCCGACAGACGTGCAGGCGGTGCCGCCGACGGCCGCCGAGGAGGCGGTGCTCGACGAGTTGGCCGCGGTGTGGCTGCGGCCCGAGGGCGGACGGTCGCCCGTGTCGGGCGCGGGCCGGTCGCTGGTGCCCTGGAACCTGTTCAAGGCGTTTCTCTCTTCGACCCCGGCACTGCGGGCGAGCATCGACGCCCGCCGGCGCACGCTGCGCAGCGCCACCGCGACCGACCCGGCGGTGAGTCGCGAGCGAGACGCCCTCGACCGGCTCGACGAGCTGGCCGCGAAGGCGGAGGAGGACGGCTCGTCGAAGCTCGCGGCCCTGGTCGCCCACCTGCGCAAGATCGGGGTCGGGGCCGGTTCACCGACCCGCGCGGTGGTGTTCTCCGAGCGGGTGGACACCCTCGAGTGGCTGCGGGACGAGGTGCCGGGCCGGCTGGGGATCCCGCCGAGCGCGGTCGCGATCATGCACAGCAAGGTCCCGGACAAACTCCTACAGGACACCATCGAGGACTTCGCCCTGGCCGGCGGCACGACGCGGCTGCTGCTCGCCGGCGACCTGGCCTCGGAGGGCATCAACCTGCACCGCCAGTGTCACGACCTGATCCATTTTGATCTTCCCTGGAGTCTGATCAGGATCCAGCAGCGCAACGGTCGCATCGACCGGTACATGCAGCTGAGCACCCCGCGGATCGCAGCGCTGGCGATGGCCTCNGACAACCCCGACGTGCTCAGCGACATCCGGGTGCTGACCAAGCTGCTGGCGAAGGAACACGCCGCGTACACGGTGCTCGGCGATGCCGGCTCCCTGCTCGGGGTGCACGACGAGGACATCGAGGAGGACCGGGTCCGGGACGTGCTGCGCAGCCGGGCGGACATCGACACGGTGGTCCCGGATCCCGAGCCGGCGGCGCTCGACCCGTTCGAGCAGCTTCTCGCCTTCGGCGGGACGCACGCGGCCGAGGCGCCGCCGCCGCTTGTCACCGAGCGGACGCTGTTCGACTCGGACGCTGCTTACCTCACCGAGGCGCTCGCCGAGGTGTCCGACGGACCGCCCGAACAGGTCTACGACCTGCGCCACGAGGCGGACACCGGCCTGCTGGCGTTCGCGCCACCGGAGGACCTCAAGCGTCGACTCGACGATCTGCCCGCGGACTACCTGGCGGACCGGGCGGTGACCACCCGGCTGAAGGTGACGACCAGCCGCCGCTTCGCCGATGCCAGCCTCGCCGCCGCCCGGGACGACGACCGGATCGAATGNCCCGAGGTGCAGTACCTCGCCCCGCAGCATCCGGTGCTGGAATGGGTCACCGACCGGGCGCTGGCGCAGCTCGGCCGCAACGAGACGCCGGTGCTCGCCGGCACTGTCGAGACCCCGGTGTTCCTGACCCAGGGCGTCTGGTGCAACGAGCGCGGCCAGCCGGTGATCGTGCACTGGGGTGCGGTCTCCGGGCTGCCGGACGCCCCCGTCGTGGGCGACGCTACCGGCGTGCTGGAGGCCGCCGGCATCCGGGCGGGCACGACCAACTCCGGTCGGGCGAGAGCCTGGATAGCCCAGCTGCAACCCCTGGTACCCGCCGCTTTGGACGCCGGACGGAGGCATCTCGAGGCGCTGCGGGCCGAGCGGGACGGGCGGATCGCGGACCGGATCGCGCAGCAGAAGGCACGTCTCGGCCAGTGGGCGGACCAGGCCGAGCAGCTCACGTTGGAGCTGACCTCCACCGGACGCCAGCGGCTCNCCCGCGAGCGCATCGCAGGTGAGCGTTCCGAGGCCGAGCGCCTGATCGATTCCCTGACCCCGAGCGGCGACCCGTTGGTTCGCGTCGTCGCCGTGATCGTCCCCCTGGAGCGCTGAAGCCGTGTTCGACTCGATCCACAACGTCGGCGAGTTCCTGTCGGACCACTGGCTGGCTTCGGTCTTCCCGGGACAGCTGCGCACCCTCACGAAGGAATGGTCCGAGCGGGACGCGCACGGCAAGCCCAGCCCGCTGCGGGGGCTGGTTGCCGCGTCCGGCCCGTTCGCCAAGGCGAAGGGTCGGCTCCCCGAACCGCGCCAGGACGCCGAGGCCCGCGTCTCGCGGGCGCGGGCGGTGGCGGGCGCGGCCGAGCTGGTCGAGGCGGCCGGGGCGCTGCACGACCTGCTGCTGACGGCGGCCGGCTTCGATGTGAAGCGCCAGGAGCTGACGACCGAGCACGGCGGCCTGGAACTGGCAGNCCCCCTCACCGTCCGCGCCCAGAGCCACAGCGGCGAGGCGCTGCACATCCTNGAGGCCCTCCCTGCGGCCGGCGAGGACGACCTGTTCGACCGCGACGGCGCGGGACGGCTGCTGCGGCCCCTGCGGGTGATCCGCAGCGCGGAGAACGTCCAGGAGATCGCCGCGGTCACGGAGGCGCTCTCCACGCTGTTCCTGTCGGCGAGCCCACCGCGTTACGCGATGGTCGTCGCCGGCGGGTGGCTCCTGCTGACCGATGCCGCACGCTGGAGTGAGGGCCGCTACCTGGTCTTCGACGCCGACACGGCGCTGGCCCGCCGGCAGGACACGGCCAGTGGCGAGCTGGCCTGGCACGCCGGGCTGTGGTCGGCGGACGTCCTGCTCCCCGCCGGGGACGAGCCGGCCTCCCGCCTCGACGGCTACCTCGACGAGTCGGTGAAGCACGCGGTCGGCGTCAGCAAGGACCTGCGGGAGGGCCTGCGCGAGTCCGTCGAGATCCTGGCGAACGAGGTCGTCGCCCAGCGGCGCGCCCAGGGCCTGCCGGTGGAGGACCTCCCGGAGCTGCCGCGGGAACTGGTCGCCCAGAGCCTGCGCTTCCTCTACCGGATCCTGTTCCTGCTGTATGCCGAGGCCCGGCCCGAGCTGGGGGTNCTGCCGGTCGGCGCGCCGGAGTACGGCGCCGGCTACGGCCTGGACCGGCTGCGGGACCTCCTCCAGGTCAAGCTGACCTCCCCGGCCATGCGCGACGGCCGCCACCTGCACGAGTCGCTGAAACTCCTGTTCGGCCTGGTGAACAACGGCCACCGCTACCGCAACGGCGCCGGTGACGACCGGGCCGACGACGGGCTGCGCTTCGAGCCGCTGAAGTCGGACCTGTTCGACCCGGGGCACGCGCCGCTGGTCGACTCGCTGCCGCTGCGCAACGAGGCGCTGCAGCAGATCCTCGCCCTGCTGCTGCTCTCCAAGGAACGCAAGGGCCGCGACCGCGGCTTCGTCTCCTACGCGCAGCTCGGCATCAACCAGCTCGGCGCCGTCTACGAAGGCCTGATGTCCTACAGCGGCTTCTTCGCCGAGCGGGACATGATCGAGCTGGCCAAGGACGGGGAGCCGGACAAGGNCTCCTGGTTCGTCCCGGCGGAACGCGCCGGNGAGTACGACGAGAAGCACCTCGTGATNCGAGTCGACCCGGTGACCGGNCATCGTCGGAAGATCACGCACCGGAAGGGCAGCTTCGTCTTCCGGCTCTCCGGCCGCGACCGCCAGCGCAGCGCCTCCTACTACACCCCCGAGGTGCTGACCCGCTGCGTCGTCAAGNACTCCCTGGCCGAGCTGCTGCCCGACGACAGTGCGGACTGGGACGCGCAGCGGATCCTCGACCTGACCATCTGCGAACCGGCGCTGGGCAGCGGGGCCTTCCTCAACGAGGCGATCAACCAGCTCGCCCGCAAGTACCTGGAGCGCCGCCAGGAGGAGCTGAAGACCTCCATCCCGCCGGACCAGTACGCCGACGAGCTGCAGAAGGTCAAGGCCCACCTCGCCCTGCACCGCTGCTACGGCGTCGACCTGAACCGCACCGCGGTCGAGCTGGCCGAGGTCTCGCTGTGGCTGAACGTGATGCACCCGGGTCTGCAGGGCCCGTGGTTCGGCCTGCACCTGCGGCGCGGCAACTCCCTCGTCGGCGCGCGCCGCGCCACCTACGACTTCACCGCTCTCAACAAGGCGAAGCAGAGCTGGTTGAAGACGCNGCCGACCGACCGGCATCTCGCCGAGGGCGACATCGAGTTCGGCGAGATCCACCACTTCCTGCTGCCGGCACATGGCTGGGGGGCGGTCGCCGAGACCAAGCAGGCCAAGGAACTCGCCAAGGACGCAGCCGACGCCCTGAAGTCGTGGTCGAAGGAGATCAAGAAGAAGCCGGCGACCGGCCAGCTCGGCCGGCTGCGCGCCCTGGCCCGCCGGGTCGAGCGGCTGTGGGAGCTGACGATCCGCCGGCTGGAAATCAGCGAACGCGAGATCGCCCGTCACATTGACGTCTGGGAGGCGGAGCGGCTGCCCGAGACCGCCGGTGCCGTCTCCCGCCAGGAGGTCGAGAGCGCCCTCAACGACCCGGAACGGCCCTATCAGCGGCTGCGCCTGGTGATGGACGCCTGGTGCGCCCTGTGGTTCTGGCCGCTGAACTCGGACGCACCGCCACCGAGTCTCGACGAATGGATCGCCACCCTCGAGGACCTGCTCGGCACAGAGCCGAAGGCGGCCCCGAAGGCGAAGGGCGACCGGCTCGGCCTGTTCGGCGAGATCGAGTCCTTCGCCGACCTTCAGGACGCCGACGACAACGAGCAGATCATGCACCAGATGAAGCCGGTGCTCCAGACGATGCTCGCCCGCCCCTGGCTCGGCGTCGTCCGCGAGATCGCCGACCGCGAGGGCTTCTTCCACTGGGAACTCGACTACGCCCACATCTTCAAACAGGGCGGCTTCGACCTCCAGGTAGGAAACCCCCCCTGGGTCCGCCCCACCTGGGAAGACGACACCGCCCTAGCCGAGTTCGACCCCTTCTTCAAACTCGAAGACCGAATCCCCGAAAATACTCTTCGTGACCGTCGGAGGCTGGTCTTGGCCTCCCATAGTAGAACGNCCCGCTACCTCGCCGACGTCACATCCTGGTCGGGTCTTCTGGAGGCTCTGGACTCCTCGGTCGAGCATCAGATTCTGGCGGGGATGAGACCGAATCTCTACACTAGCTTCATTGAAAGGGTGTGGCGTTCGCAGAGTGAGCATTCAATTGCATCACTTCTTCATCCCGAAAGTCATTTCACGAATCCTGAAGGTGGTCGATTTCGCGCCGAAGTCTATCGGCGCCTNCGTCGACACGGGCAGTTTGGAAATAACCTTCTCCTTTTTAATGAGATCGACAACAATGTAACTTTTGGTCTTAGTGTATACGGAACCTTTGGTCGAATCAATTTTCTTAATGTTGCCAGTGTTCTGCATCCTTCTGTCTTGGATGGATCGTTGGTGCA
Organism: Frankia sp. AvcI1; assembly: GCF_001420875.1. Taxonomy (NCBI): domain Bacteria; kingdom Bacillati; phylum Actinomycetota; class Actinomycetes; order Frankiales; family Frankiaceae; genus Frankia; species Frankia sp. AvcI1. The sequence goes on from NZ_LJFZ01000006.1 coordinate 16,865, forward strand.
TGATGGCTCAGGCGAGGTTCCGGGGGTTCAGTTCGAATCTGGTGGATGGGATTTAAGGCCGCACGCCACGCGGGTTCTTCAGATCGACGAAATGACGTTGACCGCCTGGGCGCAACTCTTTGACGCGCCAGGGACTCCCGGTGCTCATGCGAGGCTTCTTCGGCCGCTGACCGTTCAGCACCTTGCGGCAATCGCGAAGGTGGCGGAAGGGGCTGACAGAATGGGCGATTTCGACTATCACTGGACCCGGGGTTGGAACGAGCGAGATGCGAAGNCTGTCGGTGACATTGTGTGGTCAACGCGGACGGTCGATGACTGGCGGGATGTAGTCCTTCAGGGGCCTCATTTCTCTGTTGGTACGCCTTTCGCCTCTCAGCCTAACGTGCCGTGTCGAAGCAACAAGGACTACGAGTCTTGGGACCTCGAATCTCTACCGGAATCGGCCGTGCCGCGAACCAATTATATCCGATCCGGTCGCGCTAAAGATCTCGATGAGAGTGTTGTCTCCTGGGAGGGGATGCCATATACGCGGTATTGGCGCCTTGCGTGGAGAAATATGATCACCGTGAACACGGAGAGATCGNTTCAGGCTGTCANATTTCCGCCAGGCCCNACTCACGTCCACACTGTCCACACACTGAAAATGGATTCTGACAGAAATATAGCGGTGACTGTCGGCCTATGGTCTTCGTTGCCTTTTGACTACCTCGTAAGAATTAGTGGAATGAACAAGGTCAACAAGGAGACTGTCGACCATTTCCCTGCACCCTTGCGTCATCCGGCTGCACCTTTTCTTCTGCTACGGGCACTGCGGTTGAACTGCCTAACGCGGGACTATNCACCGCTGTGGGAGGAGCTGCACGAGACAGGGCATGCCGAAGACGGGTGGACGCCGCCGTTTGCGGATCGGCCGGGGCTTGGGGTGGCGGAGCGGGAGTGGACGATGGGGACGCCGTTGCGGTTGGACTTTGATCGGCGGGCGGCGTTGGTGGAGATCGACGCGCTGGCGGCGTTGATGCTCGGGCTGACCGCGGAGCAGTTGTGTCTGATGTACCGGGCGCAGTTCGCGGTGCTGCGCAAGTACGAGTACGCGATGTACTTCGATGCCCAGGGTCGCAAGATCGCGAAGGATCACCACGCGATGGGGGTCAAGCAGCAGAAGGACGACTACAAGATCCTGCATGCCTGGGTTGCGGATCGTGGGTTGGCCTGTGAGGCGCCGCCGGAGTTGGCGGATCGGTATCGGGGGCCGTTCCGGAAGCCGGATCGGGAGGCGGAGATGCGGGCCGCCTACGCCGAGTTCGCGCGGCGGCTCGGGCTCGACCCGGAGACCGGGGCGGAGTTGGCGGAACCACCGGGTGGGGTGAAGTTGACGGGGACGCCGGTCGGGGCGGTCGAGCGGGCCGGCGCGTGATTCCGTCGTTGTTGGCGGGGGAGACGCGGGCCGGGGNCCTCGAATACCTGACGACGACGTTCGCGCTCGCGGACGATGAGGCCAGGGCGGCGCTACGGCAGTTCCTGGAGGACCGCGAGCACGGCATCTTCCGCGGTCCGTACCTGCGGCTGCGCACACCGTTCCGGTCGGTGGACGAGCACTGGCGCTCGCCGCTGGGCTGGTTGCCTCGGGACTTCCGGCCGCACATCCACCAGGCCCGGGCGTTCGAGCGGCTGTCCACCGACAGTCACAACGCCCAGCCGACGATCGTCACCACCGGGACCGGCTCGGGGAAGACGGAATCGTTCCTGATCCCGATCCTCGACCACTGCCGCCGGGCCCGGGAACGCGGCGAGGACGGGATCAAGGCGATCCTGCTGTACCCGATGAACGCCCTGGTCACCGACCAGGCCCGCCGCATCGCCCGCCTCCTGCACGACGAGCCGGCGCTCACCCGGGTGACCGCCGGCGTCTACATCGGCGGCACGGGAACGCACGCCGCCAGCTCACCGGAGCATCTCGTCGACCGGCGGGACGTCCTGCGGGAACACCCGCCGGACATCCTGCTCACGAACTACAAGATGCTCGACTTCCTGCTGCTGCGCCGCGAGGACGCGACGCTGTGGCAGCGGTCGGCGGCGTCGCTGCGGTTCGTCGTCCTCGACGAGTTCCACACCTACGACGGCGCCCAGGGTACCGATGTGGCGATGTTGTTCCGCCGGCTCGGCGCGACGCTGCGGGTCGCGGAACCAGGCCGGCCGCTGGGCCGGGTCGTCCCGGTGGCGACGTCGGCGACGCTCGGTAGCGGCACCCGGCGCGAGGACATGCGCGTCTTCGCCGAGCGGGTGTTCGGCACCCCGTTCGACGCCGACGCGCTGATCGGCGAGGATCGCCTCGACCCCGCCGAGGTCGTCGACCGCATCGACTTCACCCTGCCGGTGCCGAAGCCCGACGAGGTCGTCGCCGTCACCGAACCGGCCGCCGACGAGCCGGCGAGCTGGGCGGAGCTGGCCGCGGTGTTCGCCGGCCACGAGGACAGCGGCGCCGGCGCCCCCGGCGCCCCCGGCGCCCCCGGCCCCTCCGGCCCTGCCGACGGGGGCGGACTCGACCTCACCGACCCGGTGGTGCTCGGCGAGCGGCTCCGGACCCACTTCATCACCCGGGCCGCCCTGCAGGCGCTGTCCGCCACCCCGCTGACCCTGCGGGACGCCGTCGACCGGGTCGCCGAGGCGGGCGTGCTGTCCTGGGGGGTGCGCAAGGCCGAGCGGCCGGACGAGGTCGCGAGCGCGCTGCTGCGTTTCCTCGCGTTGCTCTCCTACGCCCGGGTGCGCGACAGCGCCGGCAACCCGCGGCCGTTGCTGCAGGTCGAGGTGCAGCTGTGGATCCGGGAGATCCGGCGGATGCTGCGGGCCGTCGACACCCGCCCCGAGTTCACCTGGTGGCACGACGGCGCACTGGAGATCGAGCGGACCTGGCTGCCGGCCGCCTACTGCCGGCACTGCGGCCGGTCGGGCTGGCAGGCGGTGGCGCCCGAGGTCGGCAACGTGCTGCGCCGCTCGCCGCTGGAGGTGTGGCAGGCCAGCGTGCGCGACCGGGCCCGGGTGCGAACCCTGCTGCTCGCCCGCGACGGCGAGGCCGACGTCCGCCACCTGGTGACGAGCACGCTGGAGCTGCTGGACACCCCGGACGAGGGCACGATCCCGGTGCTCGCGACCCCGGACGCGGAGGCCGCCGCCGATCAGCGCTGCCCGGCCTGCGGGGCCGACGACGCCGTCCGGTTCCTCGGCTCCAGCGTCGCCACCCTCGTCAGCGTCGCGTTGACCCAGCTCTTCGGCTCGGATCTGGCTGCCAACGCCGAGAAGAAGACGCTGGTCTTCACCGACTCGGTGCAGGACGCCGCGCACCGGGCCGCCTTCATCGAGGGCCGGGCGTTCCAGTTCAACCTGCGGTCGGTGCTGCTGGGGGCGATCGGGGAAGGACCGACGAGCCTGCACGCGGTCGCCCGCGGGCTGGCCGGGGCCCCCGCCGCCGACCTGTACGCGGTCACCCCGCCGGACTTCCCCCGCCGGCTCGNCCTGGAGGGGGAGTGGTTGCACCGGCCGACCGCCACCCTGCGCCGCATCCTGAACAGCCGGCTGGCCTTCCAGGCCCAACTCGAGTTCGGACTGCGCAGCCGGTTGGGCCGCACCCTGGAGCTGACCGGCGCGGTCGCCGTCGACTACGACGTCGACCTCGACAGGCTGGCCCTGCTCACCCGGGNCGTCCACGAGCAGCTGCCGGAGCGGGGCCTGGACGGCCTGCTGCCCGAGCCCGCCGGTTACGTGCCGTGGCTGTGGGGCCTCCTCGACCGGCTGCGGACGGGCGGCGGGATCATGCACGACTCGCTCGTCACCTACGTCAACCGCGACGGTGACCGTTATCCGATCTGGGGCGGCAGCCGCAAGGGGATGCCGAAGTTCCCCCGGGGCATGGCGGCGCCGACGTTCTTCACCTCCGGCTCGGGCGGACGGTGGCGGCAGTTCGCCGCCCTCAACCCGGCCGGGGACACCGCGACCTGGCTCACCGACTGGACCGTGCGCTGCCTCGGCGTGCCGGCCCGGGAGGGAAAGGCCCTGCTGCTGCGGGTCGCCGCGATGCTGGCCGGCGACGAGGTCGGCGTCTGGGCACGGCGGACGACGGGCAGCGGAGCCGTCGTGTACGGCTGGGATCCGGAGCGGATCCTGCTGCTGCCCGTCGAGGACGACGCGCTGGCCGGCGGGCGGGCGCGGATGCGCTGCGGCGTGTGCCGCTACGTCCAGCCCATCGCGCCGCATCGCCGGGCGGTGGTGGACGGCGCGCCCTGCCCGCGGTTCCGCTGCCCGGGGGTGCTGGCGGCCGAGGCCGGCGAGCCGGCCAACTTCTACCGCGGCATGTACCGCTCGGGCCGGGTGCGGCGCATCGTCACCCACGAGCACACCGGCCTGCTCGACCGGGCCCTGCGGGAGGACGTCGAGCGGCGGTTCAAGGCGAACAGCTCACCCATCGACCCGAACATCCTCGCCTGCACGCCGACGCTGGAACTCGGCATCGACATCGGCGACCTGGGCGCCGTCACGCTGGCGTCGCTGCCGCGGACGACCGCGAACTACCTGCAGCGGGTCGGCCGGGCCGGGCGGGCGACCGGCAACGCGCTCGTCCTCGCCGGCGTGCCCAGCGGGCCCCGGGATCTCTACTACTTCGCCGAGCCGTCGCATCTGCTCGACGGCGAGGTGACCCCGCCCGGCGCCTACCTGAACGCCACCGAACTGCTCTACCGCCAGTTCTTCGCCTACTGCCTGGACCGCGTCGCCGCCGGCGACCTGGTGCTGCCGAGCCCGCCGCCGAACCTGACCGNCCAGCTCGTCCGGCACGGCCTCGACCCCGGCGGCTGGATGCGCCGGCTGCTCGACGCGATCGCCGCGGCGGCCGCGGACCTGGCGGACGGCTTCCTCGACCTGTTCGGCCCGCACCTGGATGCCGCCAGCCGGGACAGCGTCCACCTGTTCGCCGCCGGCGGGGTGGAGGGGATGGTCTCGCGGGCGTTCGGCGACTGGCTCCGGNGCGAACGCGAACTCGGTGACCGTCTCGTCACCCTGCAGCAGGCGATCAACGATCTGGAGCGGCTGGGCCACCTCGACGACGAGCAGAAGGCCGACCGCCGCCGCTGGATCGGGGAGCGCAAGGCCGTCCGGTTCATGCTCGACCGGATGCGCGACACCCCGCTGCTCACCGGCCTGGAACAGATGGGCCTGCTGCCCAACTACACCCTGATCGACGACCGGACCGTCCTCGACGTCTCGCTGTGGTGGACCACCGACGACGGCGAGAAGGAGTACCAGACCGCCGAATACCAGTACGAGCGCGGCAGCATGACCGCCGTCGGGGAGCTCGCGCCCGGCGCGGCCTTCTACGCCCGTGGCCAGCGGATCCGCATCGACGCCGTCGACATCGGACCGCTCGACGAGCCGCTGTGGCAGGCGTGGCGACTGTGCCCGAACTGCGGATGGGNCACCTCCGACGCCGACGCGGCCGTCACCACCTGCCCCCGCTGCGGCGGCAGCGGCGTCGCCGACACCGGCGCGGTGCACCGGATGCTGCCGCTGCGACGGGTGTCCGCGCTGCACAGCCGGGACGACTCCGTCATCGACGACGACGCGGACGACCGGGAGCGGGTGCCGTTCACCCTGGTGTCCAGCGTCGACGTCGACCCGGAGCACGTCACGCGGGCCTGGCGCCTGAGCGGTGTCGCCTTCGGCGCGGAGTACGTGCGCCGCGCGGTGGTCCGCCGGATCAACGTCGGGCCGCGGGGCCGGTTCGGGCAGCGGCTGTCCATCGCTGGCGAGGAGGTGCAGGTACCGCGGTTTCCCACCTGCGTCTACTGCGGGGTCGTCAACGGCAGCCAGACCGACAACCCGCGCGGTACCACCCGGCACCGCGGCTGGTGCGCGACCCGCGGGGGCACCGCCGAGCGGTGGGAGGACCTGCTGCTGCATCACGACCTCGCCACCCAGGCGGTCCGGTTGCTGCTGCCGGTCTCCACCCTGCGGGTGTCCGAACGGCTGGTGTCGTTCACCGGCGCGCTGCTGCTCGGGCTCCGCCACGACTTCGGCGGCGACCCNCAGCACCTGCGGGTGGTCGCGGTCAGCATGCCCGACCGGCAGGGCGGCACCCGGCGTTACCTGGTCCTGCACGACATGGTGCCCGGCGGCACCGGCTACCTGGACCGCGTCGGTGATCCGGAGCGGCTGCGCGCCCTGCTGACCGCGGCGCGCACCCATCTCACCGACTGCCCGTGCCGGTTGGAGGGCCGGGCGGCCTGCCACCGCTGCCTGCTCGGCGTCGTCGAATCGCGTGACGTCGAGTACGCCGACCGGGCCGTCGCGCTCGACCTGCTCGGCCAGGTGCTCGACCACTGGGACATCGACGAGATCACCAGCGTCGCCGACATCAACATCGACCAGGTTGAACTGACCGAGATCGAGCTGCGTTTCGCCGAGCTGGTCCGCCGCTGGGTGGCCGAGCAGGCCGGCGCGGACAGCTCCGCGACGGCGCTGGCCGGGCCGGCCGGGCGGCCCGAGCTCGACATCCGGCTGCGGCTGCTCGACGGCGGCNCCATCCGGTGGCGGATGCAGGCCCAAGTGCCGGTCGACCTGCCCGCCGGGCGCACCATCCCCGACTTCCTGTTCACCCGGCAGGACGCCCAGAGCCTGCCGATCGCCGTCTACCTCGACGGTCGGCGCTATCACGCCTCCGTCGAGCACAACCTCACCGACCGCGACGCCCGGCAACGGCGCTCCCTGCGGGCTGCGGGCTACCGGGTCTGGTCGCTGACGTGGGACGACGTCGAAGGCTTCGCGCGGATGCTCGACGACCTCGGCGCGGGTGGGGACGTCGACGACAACCTGGTCGACGTCGTGACGCAGAACCGGATCCGGGAGCGGGTGGCCGACCCGCGGCTGCCGGTCGTCTGGGGGAACCCGATGACGACGCTGGTCACCTACCTGACCGACCCGGAGGCCGCGCTGTGGGCGGAGGCGGCGGTGGCGGCGGCCCTGGCCCTCGTCGCGTCGAGCACCGCGCTGCCCTCGGTACTGACCCGGGCCGGCCTGGTGAGCCACCTGGNCGCCGCGGGGCGCGGGGACGCTTCGCCGCAGCCGGCCGGTGCTGCCAGCACACCGGGGGTCGGCGCCCCTGGCGCGGCTGGCACCGGATCGATGGTGTGGGCGGCTCGGACTTCGCGCCGGGGCTGCCCGCTGTACGTGATGGCCGAACGCGGCGACGTGGCCGGTACGGTCGGGCTGGTGGGCGTTCTCGATGACCGGGACGAGGTCGTCGGTGGCACCGACCATCGCGCCGCGTGGATGGACTGGCTGCGGTGGGCCAACCTCGCCCAGTTCCTGCCCCGCCCCCGCTCGGACAGCGTGGCCTCGCGGCAGTTCGCGGACTTCGTCACCGTCCGGGAAGCAGACACCTATGATCCGTCGCTGCATCCGCTGGCGGTGGCTCCCCGCAGCGAGCCCGGCCTGGCGGTGCTGCCCGCCGGTTGGGAACCGGTGCTGGACCTGGTCGACCCGACGCTGCGCCCGCTCGCGCTTCTCCTCGTCCGGGGCCGGCCGGAACTGGCCGTGCCCGAGCCTGGCTGGGAGGTCGGACCGGACAACGCGGCCTGGCAGCTCGAACTCGCCTGGCCCGACGACCGGGTGGCCGTGGTCCTGGACGCCGAGCCGGCCCGGGACGCCTGGCTCGACGCCGGCGGCTGGCTGATCGTGACGTGGCAGGAAGGAACCGATCCGGGACCGGCGNCGGCCCAGATCATCGACCGGCTGGGTGGCCAGCCCAACGAAGGCAACGACCTGGAGGTGGAGGCCCGGTGACCGTCAGCGTCATCCTGTCGGACCTGTTCCAGGCGTCGTACGACGCTCTGGACGGCAGCATCAAGACCCGGGTCATGGACTTCCTGATGAAGCTCCAGCGCGCCCCCGACACACCCGGGCTCGACCTCAAGCAGCCGAAGGGCGCCATCGACCGGCGGGTGCGCACGGCACGGGTCAACGACAACTTCCGTGCCGTCCTCCTGGAACTGCCCAAGTCGGCCGGGTTCGTCCTCGCCGCGGTCAAACCGCACGATGACGCCTACACCTTCGCCAGCCACGTCCGGTTCGGCATCAACGAGGTCACCGGCGCGCTCGAACTGACCGACACCCTGGCGCTGAGCGAGGCGACCGCGACGGCCGTGGCGCATCCCGTCCCGGCCGGCAAGCCGCCGATCCTCGGGTCGCTGCGCGAACGCGACCTGGTCCGGCTCGGAATCGACAGCACGGTCGCCGGTGACCTGCTGCGCATCGCCGACGAGGACCGCCTGCTCGACNTCGCCAGCAAGCTGCCCCGCGCCCAGGCGGACGCGGTGCTCGACCTCGCGGCCGGTCGCAGCGTCGACGAGGTCTGGGCGGACCTCGTCGGCGACGAAGCCGGNGAACCGGCCCCCGCGACCGACGATGTGCTGGTCGCGCTGGAACGGCCGTTGTCGCGGCTGAGTTTCTCCAACCCTGCCAGCGAGGCGGATCTGCGGGCGGTCCTGGAAGGTTCGTTCGAGAAGTGGCGGGTGTGGCTGCATCCGCTGCAGCGCCGGATCGCCTACCGGCACGGCTACGGCGGCCCGTTCCGCGTCACCGGCGGGGCCGGCACCGGGAAGACGGTCACCGCTCTGCACCGGGCGGTGCACCTGGCGGGCGCCTACCCGAATGACAAGATCCTGTTCACGACCTTCACCCGGACGCTCGCCCAGTCCATCAAGGAGAACCTGGTCAAGCTGGCCGGGCCGGCGATCCTGCAGACCGTCGACGTGCTGACCATCGATGGCCTGGCCCNCCGGGTTCTGGCGGCGACCGACACGGACCGCGAGAAGATCCGCAAGGTCACCGTCCTCGGTGACACCGATCAGAAGATCCGCGACCTGTGGGAACAGGCCGCCNCCAGCGCCGCCGGAAACGCCGCCTCGACCGCCTGGTCCGTCGACTTTCTCATCACGGAATGGTCGACCGTCGTCCTCGCCCAGGGCATCACCGACCGGGCCACCTACCTCAAGGCCACCCGAGCCGGCCGGGGCCGGCGGCTCAGCCGGATCGACCGGGCCGCCCTGTGGCAGATCTTCGAGCGGTTCGCCCTGCTCCTGGACGCGCATGAGCGGACGACCTTCATCCAGATCGCGAGCCGGGCCGCGCAGGTGCCGACCAGCGGGGTTGTGTACCGGCACGCCGTCGTCGACGAGGCNCAGGACCTGCATCCCGCCCACTGGCGGCTGCTTCGCCACGTGGTGCCGAGTGGACCGGACGACATCTTCCTGGTCGGCGACGCGCACCAGCGGATCTACGCCTACAAGGTCACCTTGTCGACGCTCGGCATCGAGACGCGGGGTCGTTCCCGCCGGTTGACGGTCAACTACCGCACCTCCCGGGAGATCCTCCGCTGGTGCATGGGCGTGATCGCGGGCACGACCGTCGACGACCTGGAGGACGCCGCGGACACCCTCGCCGGTGCGCGCTCGGAGTTCACCGGACCGCCGCCGAGAACCCGCGGCTATGTTCGGCGCGAGGACGAGCTGTCCGCGCTGGCGTCGGCGGTCCAGGAGTGGATCGGCAGCGGGATCTTGCCGAACGAGATCGGCGTGGTCGCGCGGACGCGGCAGTTGGTCGAGGAGGCGGAGAAGGCGCTGCGGGGCGCCGGGCTCGACGTACTCGTGCTCGCGTCGGATTCACCAGACGACGCCTTGCGGCCGGGCGTGCGGCTGGTGACCATGCACCGCGTCAAGGGCCTGGAGTTCCGCGCGGTAGCCCTGGTCGGTTTCGAGGAGGGCATCCTGCCGTTCCCCGTCAGCGACATCGACGACGCCGAGGAACTAGAACGGCGCTTGGCCCAGGAACGATGCCTCGCCTACGTAGCCGGCTCCCGCGCCCGCGAACACCTCCAGGTCACCTGGACCGGCCGCCAGTCGCCGCTCCTGCCTCCGTCTCCGGAGGAACGGTGAATCCGGAGCCGGCGGGGTTTGCTGAGATAGAGCCATCTGCCCCCGTCTTGCCGCCGCTTATACCCGATGACGGGCGAACTGGTCGTACATCCNCTGACCGAATCGCTCGGCCTCCGCCTCGCTGCCGCCGTGACCGACCGCCAGGTACGACCGGTGATGCGCGATCTCGTGGAATACGGTGACCACCGCCGTCTCGATGTCCTGAAGTCCAAGGCTGGATACTTGGATAAGAGGGCGGCGGCGCGGGCCGAGGAGTGCCCGGCCGTGTCCGTCGCGCGGGCTGGCGCCAAACGCGGGGAGGCCGTGCGGGCCTGCCAGCACGGGCACATGCTCGATGTCGTAGCCGCGCACGCTCATGCCGCGGCGCCCCAACGTTCTCGTCACGTGGCGGATACTCAGCGCCGGCTGGACCCTACCCGCCGACCGTCTTCGAGCTGACCGATCTTCCATCGCGAACCTCGCTGCTAGCCACCAAATCTTCGTCCGATCGGGATTCAGATCAGCAGGACCGGCATCGGTCGGTCGATGCTTCCGGACGACCTCGGATGAGCTCGGAAGGGTCGGACGGTGTTCGTCCAAGGAGGCGGGCCTATAGCGCAGAACGGCTGCCTCTCGTATGCTGTCCGGGAACGTCCGACCGGACGCCGGAGGGGTGATCACGCTGACGTCGGCCGATGTTGCCGATCTCTCAGNCGTTCGCACGTGGCTCGATCTCGCGTCGTATCTCAAGGGCATCCACCGACGAAGCGGAATGAGCCTCACCGAGCTCGAAAAGGCCGGGAGATCCCTGGCCCGGACCGATCAGGGGCGTCGCGACCTGCCGACCAGCAGCGTCAGCGATGCTCTGAACGGCAGGCGGCAGGTCAAGAAGGACCTGCTGGAGAGCCTCCTTGCTGCATGGCGGGTGTCGCCGGAGGAGCGCGGGCGGATAGTCGACGCGTGGAAGNGGATCAATGCGACCGTCGGCCAGGGTCCCGCCAATGCCGGACGCGTCGATGAGGCGTCCCCTCGCGAGCTGGGAGTTCATCCCGCGATTTCGGCGCCCGGAGCGATTGGCCAGCTCCCTAGCTACGTGCGGCGGGACTTCGACGGCCAGCTCCGCGATCTGGTNGCGCGAGGCGTCGAGGAGGGGTGCTTCGTCCTCCTGGTGGGCGGATCATCGTGCGGCAAGACCCGATCCCTCTACGAGGCGGTCAGCGACCTTGTGCCTGAGCGGTGGTTGGTACAGCCGACGAGGACTCAGGAGATCCATGATCTCCTGGAGATGCNGACCGAACNCACCGTGTTATGGCTCGACGAACTCCACCGTTTTCTCGGCGCCGATCCGCCGCTACGTAGGGCGGACATCATCACCCTCGTCCGGCGGGCGAAGATGATCGTCGTGGGTACCCTCTGGCCGGACCACTATTTCGCACGGAAGCGGCTCAGCCGTGGGGACGGCGGCGATGTCTACGCCGAGGACCGACTGCTACTCGATTTTGCCGACGTGATTTCCGTGCCAGAGGCCCTGACCCCGGACGAAAGGGTGCGGGCGAGCACGCTCGCCGCTACCGACAGNCGAATTCAGGTCGCTCTCGCGGCGGCGGACGCCGGACTCACTCAGGTGCTGGCCGCGGGACCTGACCTGGTGAACCTGTGGGAGCAGGCACCAGACCCGTACAGTACGGCGATCCTTTCGGTCGCGGCCGATGCTCGCCGGCTTGGCGTCCGAAGCGCACTGTCCTCGCGGTTACTTACCGAGGCAATGGCCGGTTATTTGTCCCGGACCCAGCGGGTGCCACATCCTGAATCCTGGCTGGACCGTGCATTACGCCATGCCACGAGTGAGTTGTACGGGGAGGTGTCGGCCCTTCGCCCGGTCAGCGGCAAGCAGGTGGGAAGCGCAGGAAGCGTCGAAGGCTACGAGGTGGCGGACTACCTGACCCAGTACATCGGCCGCGTCCGCCGCTGCGAATGCCCACCGCACAGCCTGTGGGCGGTCCTGGTCACCGCGACCCGCGACCCCGATGACCTGCGCCGGCTGGCAAGCACGGCCCTCGCTCGGATGCGCTACGAGTACGCCGAGCCGGCTCTGCGCAAACTTCACCAGGCCGGCGACCAAGGTGCCACCATCGAGCTGATGACGTTGCTCCGGCGCCAGGACCGACTGGGGGAGGNGATGGTGGTGGCCGACGACTGGGTGGCGGCCGATCCAAGGGATCAGCATCGCCGCGGCGCGCGCGCGGAACTCATCCGGCTGCAAGTCCGAGTCGAGCAGCTGCGGGAACAGGCGGCGAGCGACTCTGGTGCCGGGGATTTGCTCGCTGAGCTCCTGGCCGACGGTGGACAAGCCGATGCGATGCGTGCCCGTGTCGCCACAGGCCACGCCGTCGCCGCCGAGGACCTCGCCGATCTGCTGNCCGAGCGCGGATGCGTGGAGNAACTGCGGGAGCTCGCGGACAGTGGCCGTCGATTCGCCGCCGAGCGTCTCGCTGAACTTCTGTCGAGCCTGGGGCGAGCCGACGAGCTACAGAAACGGGCCGACCGCGGTGACCCTGCGGCCGCACTTTATCTGACTCGGCCGGTGGGGCAGAACGCGGCGAGCAGCGGCGGCGACTTCGCGCAGCTTCGGGCTGCCGCCGACGGCGGCGACGAGGAAGCGGCCAGCGAATTGACCGCGCTGCTTTTCGATGCGGGCGACCAGGCCGGCCTGCTGGACGAGGTCAACGCCGGCACCTATCTGGCGGCGGAGCGGTATCTCGCCCTGCTCACTGCCGCCCCCGAGGTCGACCGCCACCACATCCGGACGATCCGGGCGTTCGGCCTGCGGGCCGACGGACGGCCTGCCGACCCCGCAGCGACGCTGTGACAGGCCGCCGCATCGAGCGCCGCGCTTCACGCGCGCCGGCCGCCGCGCGACGACACGATTCCGCGAAAGGGACACCGTGGCCAACGATGAACTGACTCCCTCCGACAATGCGATCCTCATCACGCTGATGGCAGAGGCCCGCGCGATGCTTAACACNGAACTTATCGAACGCTACGGGATTGATGTCGAGAAGTCGAGACGGGAGAAACTAAATCGGTTGAGGCTGGTGCGTAGTGTGCGGTCTGGCCGAACCTATCTGCATGAACTGGACGACAAGGGCTGGGTATGTATTCAAGATCAACTAGATGTCAGTAGTCCGAAGGCGAGGGCCATCGGGGGAGCGCTGGCCGCGGTCCACATAAACCTTGTGGAACGGGTCATGCCACGTAGCGGTTACCGCAGTCTCGGTGAGATGTTTGCTCGGGTGAATATCGCGTCGGGCGAGCGGCCCAGTAATCTGGAAATTCGTCTGCGCAATACATATGCAGCGCTGGCCACCGAGCCGGCGGCATGGGTCGCCTTGGNCAGGCTTCGNCCGTTCTTCGCCGACGTGGATGATGCTGACTTGGATGAGGCACTGCTCAGGCTGAGCCGGGCCAGCGACGTCGACCTCGTCCCGGAGAACAACCAGAAGATACTCACCGACACCGACCGGGCCGCGTCGATCCGCGTTGGTGGTCAGGACAAGCACCTGCTGGCGATCGGGGTGCGATGAACGATGAGGAGCGGGCCGCCCTGGCCTCGNTCAGGCTCAACTGGGCACCAGTCCCCGACGATGTGTGGNGGCCGTTGCCGTTCCACGTNGAAGGGCTGCACGCGGGCGCTGTCCAGATGGTGCGGGCGGGTCTTCTCGAGGCCGCCGCCAGCAGGGACGGCAGCCCGATCGGCCTGGTACTGGAAGGACAACGCGGCTCCGGCAAGACCCACCTGCTCGGCTGGTTACGGGAGCTGGTCCAGGCCGACGGTGGTTACTTCTTCCTCGTCAGCCTGCTCAGCGCGAAGGATTTCTGGGCGAGTGTCCTGGCGTCGATGCTCGATGGACTGGCCCGCCCGGTGNCCGGCGGCGAACCCCAGCTCCGGCTGCTACTAAGGCGGCTGTCGTCTCATGTCGGTGCCCCGCGTTCGGCTCGGCGTGCCTTCATGGGCGAGATCGGTCTGACCAGGGACGCCTTGGATGCCTTCATCGAATGCCTGGGTGCGGTGGACGACTACGTCGCCCGCACGAGTCGGGAGACCGCTCGCGCGTTGGCGCTCAGCGCATCGGCCGACGTCGCCCACCAGGATGTCGCGGANAATTTTTTTTCCTGCGACGACGAAGGGAGTCCCGGCGAACGTGCCGCCTGGGGAATGCGTCGGGCTCCGCGCACGCCAGAGGAGATAGTCCGAGAGCTGTCGTACCTGCTCGCGTTGACTGGGNCGGCCGTGGTGGCGTTCGACCAGATCGACGTGTTGCTGGCCCAGTCGGCGCTGGGTGGCGACCTGGCAGCCCGGCAGCCGGCGGACAGTGCGGACGAGTGGCAGCAGGCCATGGTGCTGGAGAGCGTTGCCGGCGGACTCATGACGCTGCGGGAACGGACCCGGCGCACGCTTACCGTGGTCGCGTGCATCCCCACGTCCTGGACGCTGATCAAGACGAAGGCGACCGACACCGTGCGTGACAGGTTTCGGGAGCCCGGCCGCCTGTCCACGATCAAGAATGCGGAGCTGGCGCAGGAGATCATTGCGCGCAGGTTCGCACCGCACTTCAGCGAGCTCGGATTCGCACCGCCGTACCCCACTTGGCCAGTGCACCCAGAGGCTTTTCGGGACGCGGGCGACTTTACGCCGCGGCAACTGCTGATGGTCATCGACTCGCATATCCACGCCTGCCTGTTGGCCGGCGAGGCCCGGGAGCTGCTTCGGCTCGGCGATCCGCCGACGGGTGAATCGCAGCCGACCCGGGTGCCGCCCTTGACGATCGGCGCGGACGCTCTCACGCAATACGATGAGCGCTTTGACGCCTTGAAAAAGGCCGCGGATGTGACCATACCGCTGGAGGTCGACGCGGAGGACACGGTGGTCCCGAAGCTGCTCGAAGCCGGCTTGGCCGCGTGGATGCTAGAAAGGGCAGAGAACGCGGACTCATTCACCCTCGATCCGCCGCCCAGCGCGAAGCCAGATCTGCATGCGCGNCTCCGGCTGACCCTAAATGAGAACACCGAGGACGAGGTCCACTGGTGCTTCCGGGCAATCAGCGACCGGCATCATGGTAATGCGGCTCTACATCGGTTGCGGCGAGCCCGCACCGCCGCCGGTCTGGACCCGGCGGTGCCCAAACGGAAGCTCTTTCTGCTGCGGAACGAATCGTGGTCGAACAGCATCAAGACCAGGCAGGAACTTGATGCACTGGCGGCGGCCGGCGGNCAGACCCTGAAGCTAGACAACGAGGACCTGCGGATTCTCACCGCGCTGCGCACGCTGTTCGAGGAGGACCCGGTCGGCGTGCGGCCTTGGCTGACGGCGCGACAGCCCGCTCAGCAGATCACGGTGCTTCGGGTGGCGCTCGGGGACACCCACTTCTGGCTGCCGTCCGCGGCTACGCCCTCCGAGGTAGCCGGCTCGTCACGGTTCGCGCCGGCTCGGGGAGAGGGCCCAACATCAGTCACCGAGCCGGCCGAGGACCCGCCNACGGGCGCCCCGCCGGCACTCACGGTCGGGCGCGACTATCACACCCGTGAAGCCGTCACGCTTGAGCTCGAAGCGTTGCGCAAGCACACGACCATCTTCGCGGGGTCGGGTTCGGGNAAGACCGTGCTGATCCGTCGGATCGTGGAGGAGTGCGCACTACAGGGTGTCTCATCAATCGTTCTTGACCCAAATAACGACCTCGCGAGGCTCGGTGATGGTTGGCCGGAACCNCCGCCGCAATGGGGTGACGGCGACGNGGCCAAGGCCGCGGATTATCTGGAACGCACCGATGTGGTGGTCTGGACGCCCCGTCGGGATGCCGGTCGGCCACTGAGCTTTCAGCCACTGCCTGACTTCCGCGCCACCCTGGATGATCCCGACGAGTTCGGNGAAGCCGTCGAGTCGGCCGTCGCAGCGCTGGCGCCCCGGGCGATGCTGAGCGGACGCGCCGCCAAGGCGCATCTTGGCCGGNCTGTGCTCCGCCGAGCGGTCGAGGACTTCGGACGACGCGGAGGTGGTCGGCTCACCGGACTCATCGACACTCTGGCCGATCTTCCAGAAGGCANCATCGACCTCGACGGAGCCGAAAAGATCGCCGCAGGACTGGCTCAGGCGCTNAGCGCCACCATGGTCAACGACCCGCTGTTCGGTGGGACGGGTACGCCGATCGATCCCGGGCTGTTGCTCACCCCTGCGCCAGGTAAACGTGCCCGGATCTCGGTCATCAGCTTCATCGGCTTGCCGGACGACGAGNCACGNCAGAGTTTTGTCAACCAACTGCAGATGGCCCTCTTCGCCTGGATCAAGAAGAATCCGGCCGGCGACCGCCCGCTTCTCGGTTTGCTCGTGATGGACGAGGCACAGACTCTTGCCCCGTCGGGCGGCATGACCGCCTGCACCCAGAGCACCCTTGCTCTGGCCTCACAGGCCCGCAAGTACGGTCTTGGCCTGGTCTTCGCCACTCAGGCACCCAAGGGCCTGCACAACCGCATTCCCGGAAACGCCGCCACCCAGTTCTACGGCCTGCTCAACAGCCCGACGCAGGTTGAGGCGACCCGGGAGATGGCTAAGGCGAAGGGTGGGGACGTCCCGGATATCTCCAGACTGCGAAGCGGCGAGTTCTACCTGGCCGCCGAGGGTGGGGNGCCGCNCAAGATCCGTACACCCCTGTGTTTGAGCCACCACCCGCGCAGCCCGCTCACCACCGAAGCAGTCATCGCCCGCGCCCGCGCCAGAAAGTAATATTCATACGGTGTTGCGTTGGAGTCGGGAAGTGCCAGGTGGGACTGGATGCCGGAGTGCTGGCCTGTCCTCCGACAAGCCAGACGGCCCGTCCTGCCGGGTGATGGTGGCCATCGGCGGGAAGGGTCTGGGCGGACCAGTTCCGTAGAGCCGAGGTGCATCGCCGCTACCAACCCGCCGCCCCTCGCCGTCTCAGATCACCTGGGACGTGCCAGTGGACTCGAGCGCCGTCCGCGCTCGTCGACATGCAGCTCGTGCTCATCGGTAGGCGTCTCACCCGCAGTCGTGCCGATAGCCGTGGCCGTGTGACCGGCGGCATGCCGAGCCTGCGGCGATCAGACCGCAGCGATTGACATCTCCTGTGTGGCAGATCACAGCCGTTCTGCGCCGTTGGCTGTCGCTGGGTGACGTCCAGT
Organism: Frankia sp. AvcI1; assembly: GCF_001420875.1. Taxonomy (NCBI): domain Bacteria; kingdom Bacillati; phylum Actinomycetota; class Actinomycetes; order Frankiales; family Frankiaceae; genus Frankia; species Frankia sp. AvcI1. Next base: position 34,015 of record NZ_LJFZ01000006.1, read on the forward strand.
CCCACGGACGAATGACGGACAAATGATCAAAGGCCTTGATCGAATCTTTCCGATCAAGGCCTTGACCTGCGAGTATCTGTGGAGGTGAGGGGACTCGAACCCCTGGCCTCCTCCGTGCGAGGGAGGCGCTCTACCAGGCTGAGCTACACCCCCTGGAAGTAACTGAAGCTTACAGGACGGCGAGGACCATGTGACGACCACCCCCGGTCGGAGTGCCTCGCCGTCCATCTGCCGGTCCGGAGCGCGGGTCAGCCGATCCGGACCGTGCGGTCGCTGTGGGCCTCGGAACGGGCCTCGCTGCCGGACTCGGAGCGCGCCTTGGAGCGGGCGGCGGGGAGGGCCACCTCGGTGAAGTCCGCTCGGCGGCCGGGGTGCTCCGCGGCGCCAATCGGGACAGCCGCGGCTGCCGGGACAGCCGCGCCCGCCGGGACAGTGGTGCCGGCCCGGAGCGGGGCGCCTGGACGCCGCGCCGGGGAGCCTGTGCGGGCGGGCGTCGCGCCGGGGCCGACGGGACGATCGGGGCTGGCCCAGCCGCGATGGTCGCGAATGCCGGGGGCCTGCTGTGCCCCGGAGCCGAGGAGGGTCGCGAGGAGGTGGTCGAACAGGTAAGCGGCGGCGGTCGGTCGCAGCAGGCCCGCCTCGTGGCGGGACCAGCCCCAGGCGCGGGCGCCGTCGACGACGAGTTCCTGGTCCGGCCCGGCGCCGCCGGGGAAGGCCAGCCGCGCGTCGGCGGGCGGCGGTGAACCGTCGAGGGGACGGTGGGCCCACAGTTGCAGGGCCTCCTCGGGGCACCATCCCTCATCGCGGACGGCTACCTGCCACGCCGCCCGACCGGGCCGGTACACGGCGAGCCGGACGGACGTGCCCCGGCAACGGAAGTGCAGGCCGACTCCGTCCGGGTGGACGCCTCGTATCTCGACCGGTACCGCGGAGCTGCCCGGGCAGACGAGGTATCCCTCGTCCCGCAGACGGGCCATCCACGCCTCGAAGGACACGGCGGATGCTGCCTTCCTGATCGATACGCACGTCGGGGGACTCCCACCGGAGGATCGGCGAGCTGCCGGNCGGACCTGGGCCGGGACATCGCGCGCGGCAGGCCACCGTTGAGCCGATCCGAAGACTGATCGGTCGACGTCGCCTGCAGTGCGTCGCGGATCCTCGGGGACCTCGGCGAACGCCGGATGCCCGCGTTCGGTGGGAGATGGCGGAGCGGTGCCTCTCGCCATCTCGACCGGAGGTGGCGGTCAGGGGCGCGGCCGGCTCGTTGCGGGGCCGGTGACCGGGACGGCGGACGATCAGCGGGAATCGGCCCGCCGGTCAGAATGGTCCTGCGCCCAGGTTCGATGCACCGAACTCCGAGGCCCCTCGCACCCGGGCCGGCCCTGAAACTAGCGGGCCGACCGGCTCGTCACGCTGGCGGCGNGCCTTAGTGGGCGCGAGGGCTGGGACAACACGGACAGCTCCCGGGACGACAGACCACTCGCCACGCCCAGTGAGGGGCGGCGCTGTGCTGCAAACGGAGCGTCACCTCTCCATTATGCATGGGGGCCGATTCGGGTGCCGGCTCGCGGACACCCGGTGGGCGGTTCGGGGCTGACCGGGACGAGGCCGGGCGGGGTGCTCGGGCGGCCGTNCCGGGCGTCTCCCGGCGGTCCTCCCGTAACGGTTCCGGTGGGGCATCCCGTCGGCCCGGCGGTTTCCGGACCCGGCGGCGAGGACTCCGCGGCCGTGCCCGTCCGCGCAGTTCCGGTGGGTGCCGTGGCCCCCGCCGGCCGACGCTCGGTCGACTGCCCGCCGGCGGGCGGTCAGCGGTCGGCGCCCGGCGGGCCGGCTGCGGCAGGGGGCCAGGGCGGACCGGGCCTCGTCGCCGACCGTGTTGGAGCAGGTACGGCCGATCGTGCGGCCGTCTCGCGGGCGGGGACCCCCATGCCAGCCTGGCAAGGCGGCTGGCGTTTGGCACCGGGTCGGGGATCACCTCGCTCGGTGGGAGGAGCGCCGATCGGCGCTGGGGGTCCGACCGGGGGATACCGGGTTGGTGGCGCCGCCCCGCGGGCGTCGGACTCGGTGGGGCCCGATCGGGTGGTGCGGATGTGGCCCAGGGACGGATCGAACCTGGNCTTCCCGGGAATCACGACGACACAGACGTCCAGTCCGATCGGGGGACGGTGAGAGCGCCGTGATCTTCAACACTCGTGTGGACGCGGGCCGGCAGCTCGGCGACCGGCTGGCCCACCTGCGTGGCCAGGACGTCGTCGTCGTGGGGCTNCCCCGCGGCGGGGTCCCCGTCGGGTATGAGGTGGCGCGGGCCCTGGCCGCGCCACTGGACGTGGTCCTCGTCCGCAAGATCGGTGTTCCGTTCCAGCCCGAGCTCGCCATGGGCGCGATCGCCGAGGGCGGGGTGCGGGTCGTCAACGAGGAAACCCGGCGGCTGGCCGACGTCGGTCCGGAAGCGTTCGCCGAGGTCGAGGCGCGGGAGGCCGCCGAGCTGGAGCGGCGCGCCCGGCGCTTCCGGGACGGTCGGCCGCGGATACCCCTCGCCGGTCGCACCGTGGTCATCGTCGACGACGGGATCGCGACCGGTTCGACGGCGCTGGCCGCCTGCCAGGTCGTCCGGGCCCAGGGGGCGCAGCGGGTCGTGCTCGCCACCCCTGTCGCCGCCCGTGACCGCGTCGACTGGCTGCGCCGGCAGGCCGACGAGGTGATCTGCGTCCAGGAGCCGGCGAGCTTCTTCGGGATCGGCGAGTTCTACGCCGACTTCGATCAGACACCGGACGAGGAGGTCACCGATCTGCTGCGCCGGGCCGCCACCCGCAGGTTGGAGGGTGCGGCCGGGCCTCGCGCCACCGAGTCGGCGGAGCCCGTCCGCGAGGAGCCAGCCTGCACGGAGGGTGTCCGCGAGGAGCCCGCCCGCGAGGAGGGTGCCCGCTCGGCGGGTGTCCAGGCGGAGGGCGCCGGTTCGGTGGCCGCCCGTTCGGAGGGTGTCGGTTCGGTGGCGGGAGGCCCGGTGGCTGCCCGTGCTGAGGCTGACGGTTCGGTGGCTGCCCGTTCGGTGGCTGCCCGTTCGGCGGCTGCCCGTTCGGAGGGTGCCAGCGACGGTGGGGGCCCCGGGGCGGGCCGGGTCGTGGAGGTGTCGATTCCCGCCGATCTGGTGCGGCTCGCCGGCCGGCTGAGCGTGCCCCCCCGGCCGGGCGGGGTGGTCGTCTTCGCGCACGGCAGCGGCAGCAGCCGCAGCAGCCCGCGCAACCGCTTCGTCGCCGACACCCTGGCGTCCGCGGGGCTGGCCACGCTGCTGTTCGATCTGCTGACCCCGGACGAGGAGCACGACGTCGGGAACGTGTTCGACATCGTCCTGCTCGCCCGGCGCCTGCTTGCCGCGACCGCGTGGCTGCGGGAGGTGCCCGCGACCGCCGCCCTCCCGCTGGGCTACTTCGGCGCGAGCACCGGCGCCGCGGCGGCTCTGTCGGCCGCGGCCCTGGCCAAGGCCGCCGGGCACCCGGCCCTCGACATCGCCGCCGTCGTCTCCCGGGGCGGGCGGCCGGACCTGGCCTGGGATGCGCTGCCGGCCGTGCGGGCGCCGACCCTGCTCGTCGTCGGCGGGCTCGACGGGCAGGTCCTCGAACTGAACCGGCGGGCGCGGGAGCGGCTCACCGGCTGCGTGAGTCGCCTGGAGATCGTGCCGGGCGCGACGCATCTCTTCGGCGAGCCGGGTGCGCTGGAGCGGGTGGCCGCGCTCGCCCGGGACTGGTTCGTCGACCACCTCACNCTGCTGGGGNATGCACACCGGGCCTGACCTGTCTCGTTCGTCAAGCATCTGTGCGTAATCGGGTGCGTGCTCCTCGAAATGGGGGAACGACGTCAGGGGGAGCGCATGGCCCACCCGGGNGGGGCGCCGGGCGAGAGGGGCAGGCATGGCCTACATAGGTTCGGTGGTCAGCGGGCCGCCGGTGACCGTGGCGAGAGCCACGACGATCAGCGAGGCGGCCCGGAAGATGGGGCGAACGGGCGTCGGCGCCCTGCTCGTCGTCGACGATGATCGGCAGACCGACGAACAGCAGCTCAGGGACCGGCAGGCCAGTGATCGGCAAGTCGGGGATCGGCAAGTCGGGGACCGGCTGGTCGGGGAGCCGCAGGCCGATGATCGACAGGCCGGGGATCGGCGGGCCGATGATCGGCAGACCCCCGGGGATCGGTTGGTCGGCATCGTGACCGACCGGGACATCGTCCTGCGCGGGGTCGCACGGGGGATCGGGCCGGACGGCCGGATCGACGCGCTGATGACCACGGAGGTCATCACCGTGCCCGCCGGGATGGGCGTCGAACGGGCCTACGAGATCTTCCGGGATCATGCGATTCGCCGGCTACCAGTGCTGGACGGCCGGCGCATCGTCGGTCTGGTCTCCGTCGACGATCTGCTGATCCGCAGCGAGCGGGAGATCGCCGATCTGGTGCATCCGCTGTGCGAGGAGACGTTCGCCCCGCACCGCGAGGCGGCGGCGCCGGTCGTGACGGAGCAGACGAGCGCCATGACGGCGACAGCAGCCATGACGGCGACAACAGTCATGACCGCGACGGGCATGGCGGCGGCGACGGCCATGACGGGCGGGGCCACCGGAAGCGGGGGCACGACGGTCGCCGTCCGCATGGATGGCTTCGCCGCGCCCGCCCACCGGCGTACCCCGCTGCACGCCCACCCCGGCGACACCCTGGTGGTCCACAGCCACATTCCGCGGGCGCCGGACCGGCTCGGGGAGATCTGCGAGGCGCGGACGGACGCGGGCGACCCGCCGTTCGCCGTGCGTTGGTCCGACACGGGGCACGTCAGCTTCGTGTACCCGGGCCCGGACGCCGAGGTCCGCCGCAGCGGTGCGAAGCCGGTCGCGGATCGCGTCCGCTAGACGAGTGTGTCCGAACCGCCGGGGTCAGGCTCCGGCCGCCACCACGTGGCCGGCCTCGAAGGCGATCGTGCGGTCGGCGAGGACCTCGGCGTCGGTCGGGTCGTGCGTGACGATCAGCACGGGTGCGGACAACGTCGGCAGGACCGTGCGCAGGAAGGTGCGAACCTCCCCCCGCGTGGTGCTGTCCAGCGCGGCCAGCGGCTCGTCGAGCAGCAGCAGGCGGGGCTCCGTGGCCAGCGCGCGGGCCAGCGCCACCCGCTGGCTCTGGCCGCCGGACAGCGCGCCGGGGCGGCGGTCGCCGAGTTCGCCGATCCCGAACCGTTCCAGCCAGGAGTCCGCCCGGTCGCGGGCGTGCCGGCGGCTCTGGCCGAGACGGGCCCGCAGACCGAACGCCACGTTGTCGCGGGCGCGCAGGTGCGGGAACAGCAGGTAGTCCTGGAACACGACACCCACCGGGCGGCGCTCGGACGGGACGAAGCGGTGCTGCGCGGGGTCATCGAGGACCTGCCCGGCCAGCGTGATTCGGCCCTCGTCGAGCGGGAGCAGCCCGGCCAGCGTGCGCAGCAGAGTGCTCTTGCCGGCTCCGCTGCGGCCGAGGACGGCGACCGTCTCCCCCCGGGCGACCTGGACGTCGACGGCGAGGACGAACTGGCCGCGGCGCACCGTCACCCGGGCATCGAGGCCGCCCGCCTTCGACGCCGGCTCGGGCCCACCCTCGGACGGCCCCAGGTCCGCGGTCCTCGGTGTGCCGGCGGTCACCCGAGGCCGCCCTCGGGGCCGACGGTCACCGGTGTCGGGCGGGACGCCCGGCCCCGCAGCAGCCGCCGGGCGCCCGGGAACCACCGCGCGCGCAGCGCCACCAGCACCGCGACGCAGACGGCGAGCAGGACGAGGGACAGTGCGATGGCGGCGTCGGTGTCCGTCTCCAGTGCCAGGTAGACGGCCAGCGGCATCGTCGTGGTGGTCCCGGGGAAATTGCCGGCGAAGGTGATCGTCGCGCCGAACTCGCCGAGGGCGCGGGCCCAGCACAGCGCGGCTCCGGCGGCGACGGCGGGCGCGACCAGCGGGACGGTCACCCGGCGGAACGTCGTCCAGGGGTCCGCGCCGAGAGTGGCGGCGGCGTCCTCGAAGCGGCGATCGGCGCTGTTCAGCGCGCCCTCGACCGAGACGATGAGGAAGGGCATGGCCACGAAGGTCTGCGCGACCACCACGCCGGCGGTGGTGAAGGGCAGAGTGATCCCGAACCAGTCGTCCAGGCGCTGGCCGACGATGCCGCGCCGGCCGAGCGCCAGCAGCAGCGCCACCCCGCCGACGACGGGCGGCAGCACCAGCGGCAGCGTGACCAGCGCCCGTAGCAGGGAACGGCCCGGGAACCTGGTCCGGGCCAGCAGCCAGGCAAGCGGAATGCCGAACACCAGCGACAGCGCCGTCGCCGCGGTGGCGGTCTCCAACGACAGCAGCAGCGCCTCGCGGACGCTGTGCTTGGTGATCAGATCGGGCAGGCCGGACCAGGGGGCCCGGACGAGCAGGCCGACGAGCGGCAGGAGCAGGAACAACGCGGCGATCGCCCCGGGCACCCACAGCGCCCACGGCGCCCGGCGGCGGGTCTCCCGGCGGGCGGTGCGGCCCGGCGTCCACAGGCGGGGTCGCCGGTCCGGAGCGTGGTCCGGGACGGCCCATGGGGCCGAGGTGTCACCTGGACTCGTCATCGCCGGCGCGGCCCCCTCTCGCTGGTGACATCGGTGACGGTGGCGAAGCGGGTGACCGGGCCCGCCGGGCGGTCAGCGGCGGTCGGGCATCTCGATGACGACGTTGGTCGACTTCACCGCGCCGACCGCGAGGACGCCGGGTTCGAGCCCGAGTTCGTCGGCGGCCTCCCGGCTCATCAGGGAGACCAGCCGGTGCGGCCCGGCCTGGATCTCGACCTGGGCCATCACCGTGTCCCGGGTGACCCGGGTGATGATCCCGGGAAATCGGTTGCGGGCGGACTCGGCGACGACGGGCGTCGCTGTACTGCCCTGGTCTCCTGCCATATCCTTGGCGAACTCGGCCAGGTTGGCGCCCTCGATCGCTCGGCGACCGGCGTCGTCCAGGACGGTTGGCAGTCTGCCGCTGTCCGCCCATNGGCGGATGGTGTCGTCGCTGACACCGAGCAGCGCTGCCGCCTCACTGATCCGGAATCTCGGCATGCTTGTGATGGTAGCCCGGTAGCTTCGGCGAGTTCGACGTGCACAACCCGAATTTGCGGTGATTTCGGCGGCGTTTCTTCCGTTTACGCGGAGCTCCTGCGGTGCGGCGGGGTCGGCCCGTTCGTGGCCTCGGCCGACCCGTCCCCGGCGGGATGACCGGTTGGCGCCCAAGCATCCGCCCCGACGGGGCACCATGCGAAGGTCGCCCCGTCCGCCGATCACCGTACCTGGAGCGCCCGTGACACCGTCCGCTCGCCCGTTCGCCACCGCCACCAGCACCGCCGGTGGTCCGGCCGTCGACCCCACGGATCCGGTCGCGGCGCCGGTGCGGATCAACGTCCGCGCGCTGCTCGTCGAGGGTGACCGGATCCTGCTCGCCAACGAACGCGGTCAGACGTGGTTCCACCTGCTCGGTGGTCGGGTCGAGGCCGGGGAGACGGTGCAGGGGGCCTTGCGCCGCCTGCTCGACGAACAGGCCGGCATCGAGCTGGACCACGTCACGTTCGCCGGCTGTCTCGAGGGCACCACGATCGAGCACGGCGAGCGGGTCGGGGTGCTCGACGTCGTCTTCGCGGCCGACCGGTCCTGGGCCGGCGAGTTCGGCACCAGGCTCGACGACCTCGACATCGTCTCGGCGTCCCTCGTGAGCCTCCCCGACCTGGACCTGCGCCCGGCCACCCTGCGTCAACTCATCCCCGAGTGGCTGCTGCACGCCCGACCGGCCTGGTACGGGGCGAGCGAGCGCTGACCGCCGGGCGGGATTGGCGGGGAAGCGTCATTGACCTCAATCCGAGTTCAGGTTCTAGCGTTCGGTGACGGGCCGGCGCCGCCTCGTGGGTGCATCGGCGGCAGCCCGTGGGCACCTCGCCCCGACCGCGACCTGGAGGACGGAACATGTACGCAGTCCGGCTGCACGAGTTCGGCCCGGCGAGCAATCTCCGCCACGAGCAGGTCGACGATCCGGTGCCGGCGGCCGGCCAGGTGCGCATCGCGGTGGCCGCGGCCGGCGTGCACCTGGTCGACACCACTCTGCGGCAGGGCTGGGCCGGCGGCCCGTTCCAGCGCCCCGAGCTGCCGACCATCCCGGGGCGGGAGGTCGCCGGCACGGTCGACGCCGTCGGGCCGGGTGTCGACGACGGGTGGCTCGGCCGGCGGGTCGTCGCCCATCTCGGCCAGGCCGGCCAGGGGTACGCCCAGCTCGCCGTCCGCGAGGTGGACAACGTCCATCCCATCCCGCCCACCCTCGACGCCCCCGCCGCCGTGGCGATGATCGGTACCGGTCGCACCGCGATCGGCATCCTCGACGTCGCCGAACTGACCGCCGAGGACGTCGTCCTGATCACCGCCGCGGCCGGCGGCATCGGCAGCCTGCTCGTCCAGGCGGCCCGCGGCGTCGGAGCGACCGTCGTCGCCATCGCCGGGGGAGCCGTGAAGGTCGCCGCGGCGCGCCGCCTCGGCGCCGACCTCGCCGTCGACTACACCCTCGCCGACTGGCCGGACGCCGTCCGGGCCGCCCTCGACGGCCGCACCGTGACCGTCACCCTGGACGGGGTGGGCGGCCCCGCCGGCCGCGCCGCCCTGGAACTGATCGGACCGGCCGGCCGCTACTACACGTTCGGCTGGGCGGCCGGGTCGCCCACCACCATCACCACCGAGGACGTGACGGAGCGTGGACTGCTCGTCGCCTCCGTCCTCGGCCCACGGATGTTCCGCCGGCCAGGCGGGCTGGCGGCGCTGGAGGAGGCCGCGCTCGCCGCGGCGGCCGCAGGCACCCTGGTACCAGCCGTGCAGACCTTCCCGCTGGCCGAGGCCGCCGCGGCACATGCGGCCCTGGAAGGCCGCGCGACGACGGGCAAGGTCGTCCTGCTCCCCTGAAACCCGCCGCACCGTGCGTCCCGGCCCGTGCCTCCCGGCCCGCGTCCGCGGATCGTGCCTCCTGGTCTGCGCCCGCGGATCGGGCCCGCTTCCCGGACCACGCGGTGATCTCCGCAGGGGCCTCGGCAGGGGTGGGCGGGGGTCGTAGGGTGGCGTGGATGGCGGTGCGGAGGAAGGGCGACGCGCTGGCGCTGCTGACCGGATCCCAGGCGCGCCGAGCGGCCCTCGCGGCCCAGGGGCTGGCCCGTCCGCGGCCGACCGGCCGGCTCGATCGTCGGCACCTGCGAGCNCTGTTCGCCCAGGTCGGGGTCGTGCAGATCGACTCGGTGAACGTTCTGGCCCGGGCACACTACCTGCCCGGCTGGTCGCGGCTGGGACCGTACTCCCGGGAGATGTTCGATCGGCTCGTTCGGGTCGAGCGGTACGCCTACGAGTACTGGGCGCACGAGGCCTCCCTCGTCCCGGTCGCCTGGGAACCGCTGTTGCGCTGGCGGGCGGCGGCGGCGCTGGCCGGCGACGGCATGTGGCGGGGGATCGCCGCGTTCGGTCGGGAGCGCGCCGACTACGTGGCCGACGCGCTGGCCCAGGTCCGTGACCGCGGGCCGCTCGCCGCCGCCGACCTGGCCGAACCCGGCCGCGGTGGTGGTGGCTGGTGGGGATGGGCGGACGGCAAGCGGGCCATGGAGTACCTCATGTGGACGGGGCAGCTCTGCGTCGCCGGCCGCCGCCCCTCCTTCGAGCGCCTCTACGACCTGCCGGAGCGGGTGATCCCACCGGCCGTTCTCGGCCTGCCGACCCCCGACCCGCACGACGCCGTCCGGATCCTGCTCGGCCACGCCGCCGACCGCCTCGGGGTGGCAACCGCGGGTGACCTCGCCGACTACTTCCGGCTGCCCGCCGCGGTGGCCAGGCCCCGCCTCGCCGAGCTGGTGGAGAACGGGGAGCTGGTGGAGGTGGGGGTGGTCGGCTGGTCCGCGCGGGCGTACGCCCGCCCGGGGCTCACCGTCGCCCGTCGGGCCGCCGGTCGTGCCCTGCTGTCCCCCTTCGACCCGCTGGTCTGGGAGCGTGCCCGCACCCGTCGCCTGTTCGGGATGGATGTGGTCCTGGAGCTCTACACGCCCGCGCCGAAGCGGCGCTACGGCTACTACGTGCTGCCCTTCCTGCTCGGGGATCGGCTCGCGGCCCGGGTCGACCTCAAGGCGGACCGGGCGGCGAGGGTCCTGCGGGTCGCGGCCGCCTGGCACGAACCCGATCCCGGCTCGGACATCCCGGCCCCGCGCCGTCCGGGGCGGCCCGGTCGGGCAGGTCGGGCAGGTCGGCCGTCGGACGTCGCGGCCGATCGAGTGCTCGCCGGTGCGGATCCGGAGGGTGTCGATCTGGCCGATCGGGAGTTGGCCGATCGGGAGCTGGGCGGTGCGGAGCTGGAGGGTGCGGAGCTGGAGGGTGCGGATCCTGGCGGCTCCGCGTCGGAGGGTCCCGATCCGAGCAGTCCGGCGGCGGTCGCCGCCGAACTCGCCGCCGAACTCGCCGCGCTCGCCGGCTGGCTGGGCCTCGACCGCATCGAGGTCGTCGCGAACGGGACGTTGGCCCCCGCACTGACCCGGGCGGTCGCTGCCCTGGGCGCGGCCGGCTGAGCGTGGTCGTCGTCGGCGTGACGGGCCACCGGGGGCTCACCGGGGATCAGGCCCGCTACGTGGCCGCGCAGGCGCGCAGGCTGCTCACGCCTCTCGCCGACGCGGGCTTCGCCGGGATCACCTGCCTCGCCGAGGGAGCGGACACCATCGTCGCCGACGTGATCCTGGCCCTCGGCGGCCGGCTGATCTCCGTGATCCCGGCGGACGGGTACCGCGACTTCCAACCCGCCGCGCACCGCCGGGACTTCGACCGGCTGCTGCGCTGCTCCGCCGAGATCCGTCGACAGGACNGCCCGACCCCGGACCTGGCCAGCCTGATGGCGGCGAGCCGGATGCTCGTCGACGCCTCAGACCGGATCATCGCGGTCTGGGACGGTCGGCCGGCCCGCGGCTACGGGGGCACGGCCGACGTCGTCGACTACGCCCGGCGGCGGCGCCGAGCCGTAGAGATCATCTGGCCGGCCGGTGCCGTGCGTCGTACGCCGAAGCCCGGCGCCGAGGACTGATCTCGCCGCCCGGCCGGNGGCACCGTCAGCGGGGGGTGAGCGGGACGATGCCCACCTGGACCGGGGTGAGNCCGCTCCTGGGCGCAGCCGAGGAGGTACCGGCGGCGGGCGGCTGGCCCGGTGGCTGCGTCTGGGGCTGCGCTGGGGTCTGCGCCTGAGTCTGGGTCGGCGTCTGGGTCTGTGCCTGGGGCTGGCCCTGTGCCCGGGTCTGGGCCTGGCTCTGACCCTGCGGCCGGGCCGGCTTCCGGGCTTGCGGCTGGGCGGCCGGGGCCGCGCCGCCGCTCGCGGCCGGCAGGGCCGCCGCGGCTACCGGCAGTGCCGCCGCGGCGGCCACCGGGACCGCCGGGACGCGGTCCGTGCCGGCCGTGCCCGGCGTGGTCGCGCCGGGCTGCCCCGTCGGTGCGGTCTCCCGAGACGCCGGAGGCTGAGCGGCAGGCCGTCCGGTCGGCGTGAGGGGAGTGACGAGGAGCCCCTCGGGCAGCTGGACGGAAGGGTCCGGGGCGCTGCCCGGGGCCTGCCCGGCGCCCTGCGCGGGATGGCGACCGGCCGAGGCCGACGGAGCGCCGGGCACGTCGGCGGCCCCGGCGCGGCCGGCCGCGGCGAGCCGCAACGTGTGCAGCGCGAAGTCCTCGGCGGCGAGATCCTCCTGCTGCTCGTACTCGGTCGGGGCGAGCACCGTCGCGCCGTCGGGTCCGGTCGCAGCGCCGGTGCCCGTCCCGGCGGGATCGACGGGGGCACCGCGGTCGGTGGCGCCATCGGGATCGGCAGCGCCTGCGGGATCGGCAGGGGCGACGGGGTCGGTGGAGTCGGCGGGGTCCGCCGGAGCGGGCGCGGCGGACGGGTGCGCGGGCGGGACCCGGTCGGCGGACCGACTCCCGGCCGAGCCATCCCCGGAGCGATTCTCGTGCAGGGGCGCCTGCGCGCCGGTGGTCACGTCGTCGCTGGAAGCGCCCAGCCCGGCCGCGGTCGCCGCCGCCGCGACCGCGGCCGCCGCCGCCACCGCGAGCGCGGCGACCGGGCGGACCCGCGGACGGCGTCGGCGCTGCTCCTGCGGGCCCGGCGAGTTCGGTGGCAACCGCCGCACTCCCGCCGTGGCCGCCGGACGTGCGGACGGGGTGGGGTCGCCGCCCGCCGCGGCGTCCGGGACGGGCGGGAGAGTCAGCGTCGGGTGCCTGCGGCCGGTACTCGGCTCCGAGCCGTCGGCCGCGGCGAACCGGCGGGGACCACGCCCCGCCGGCCGCTGCGCCGGTGACGGCACCGGCACCGGAGACGGGGACGGGGGGAGCACCGGCGGCGGCGGCAGAGTCGGCAACGGGGGCAGCGCGAGGCTGGCCTCGGAAAGTCCGGGCAGGTCCGGTAGGCCGCCTCTGGCAGCCTCCCCTCGTGGTCCGACATCGCCGCGTGGTCCGACATCGCCGCGGGGTCTGGTGTCGCCTCGCCGACCACCCCGGATCTGCGGGCCGCGCCGGTCCGGCGCGCCCTCTAGGCTGGTCGCGCGGGCCACGCTGTGGCGACCACCGGCCGGCCTGGCCTCCCCGCTCCCACCGCCGGATCGGGACGGGGCCGTCGCCGGGCCCCCGGCGACCCCACCCACGAGCCTGTCCCCACGCACCCCCCGTCGGGGCTCGGGTGCGACGGGCTGCTGGCGGGGGAGCGCGCGGGAGCGATCGCGCCCGGCGCGGCCCGAGCGCGGGCGTGTGCCGGCAAGCAGGGCCAGCAGTTCGGAGACGTCGGGCAAGGAGGCGCCGTCGGCCTGCCGCACCCGGGCCAGCGCGCGAGCCACCCCGGGGCTGGTCGGGTCGTTTTGCTCGGGCCGTTGTCCGCGCCGCCAGCCGCCGCGGCCCGCCGGCTCCACCGAGCCGGACGCCTTGCCCGTGGCGGCCAGGTCGACGATGCCGGCCCAGGCCACGATGTCCGCGGCCGGGCCGTCCCAGCCGCCCGCCGCCGGCCCGTAGCCGTACCCGGGCACGTAGCCGCCGCCGGCCGCGGGTCCGGCCGAGGCCCCGTGCCCGGCGGCGGCCGTGGACAGCAGCAGCGGGCGCAGGGCGGCGGCGATCCCCAGGTCGACCAGGCGGGGGCCGACGACCGACAGAACCACGTCCGTGGCCGTCAGGTCGCCCAGCGCGCCGACCGTGTGGTGGGCCGCGTCGATGGTTTCGAGCAGGGTGCGGGCGAGCCGGTCGATCTCGTCGGCGGACAGCGGCCCCCGCTCGGTGAGCTCNCGTGCCAGAGTCGGCCCGCCGACGAACTCGGTGACCACGTACGGGCGGTCCGTGTCGGGCGCGGCGTCGAGCACACCGCAGGTATGCGGGCCGGACAGCACGCCGGCCCGGTCGACAGCCGCCGCGAAGCGGGCCCGCATGTCGGCACGCAGGGCGTCGCCCGGGTGCAGCGCACGGATCGCCACCTGTGCGCCGCCCGGCGCGCGGCCCAGGTAGACGATGCCCGTGATGCCCGCGTCGAGACGGCCGAGCAGCGGGTAGGGCCCGAGCGCCGAGGATTCGCCGGCGGCGAGCGGTGCGACGTGGCGAGGTAGTCGAGCGGTCATGGTGGGTGCCCCGAATGCGACTCGCGGATGGCCGGCGGCGTGCGACCTCTCCGACGGTAGCTACTCAGGTCGTGTCCGTGAAGGCTGCTACGCCCCCTTCTTCGGAAGCATCCGGGTCGTGGCCGCCGTGCCCACGAGGTCCGGGGCCGGTGTGGCCGCCTCGACGGAACGCGGGCTGGCCTGCCGGGCCCCCGGATGGGCGGCCTCGATCCCGTCGAGCAGCCAGCCCAGGGCCTGCTCGAAGCGGGGCGTCAGCAGCCGGCACCCGGCGGTCTGCAGCGACCGCAGCCGCGGCAGCTCCTCGGCGGCGACGATCGCGTCGAAACCCGGTTGCGGTTCCAGCAGCGGCGCAGGACCATCGGCATGCTCGCCCGCGGGCTCGTCCGGGTCGCGGTACGCCTGGCCGCCGAGTTCGCGCAGCGTGCAGCCGACGACCAGGTCACTCACGGAGTGGATGATGCGCAGCTGTTCGTCCGGATCGTCGGTGATGCGCGATGCGACGGTGAGGTACTGCTCGAGGTAGCGCAGCTTGTTGGGGCCGAGGGCGGGGCGGACCGCGACGCCCAGCGCCCACGGATGACGCTGGAAGGACTGNCGGATCCGCCGGGCGATCTCGGTCAGCGCCGTGCNCCAGTCAGCGGGGATGTCGTCGAGCAGGTGCCCGCCGAGGAACTCGTTCCACATCAGATCGAGCAGCTCGTCCTTGTCGCGCACGTGGTAGTAGAGCGTCATCGTCCCGACGCCCAGGCTCGCGGCGAGGCGGCGCATCGACACCGCCGCCAACCCCTCGGCGTCGGCGAGTGCGATGGCCGCCAGCGCGAGCCGCTCGGGGCTCAGGCTGGTTCGGCACCCGGGTGGGGGAGCCTGCCCCGCCCGGCGCCTCCCGCCCGGCCCGACGGCCGGTTCCGTCGGCGCGGCCATGACCTCGTCACCTCCGAACACGCTGCCGAACAGCAGTTTTTGCCGTTGGTACATCGTACGGCGTAGGGTGGCCCCTAGTCCTCGTACGGTGTACGACGGCTGCTAGGAGGGGATGTTGGGAATGGCACATTCGGAGGGAACGGGCGCAGGCGGCGTCGGCGGTCCCGATCAGGCGGCGGGGGTGTCCGGGGGCACCGTGTCCGTCGAGGCCTCCGTCGAGGGTGGGCGGGGCGCGGTCGGCACGGCGCCGTCGGCCCCCCGGGCGAAGTGGGCCGTGCTGGCAGTGTGNTGCCTGGCCCAGTTCATGGTGGTGCTCGACATCTCGATCGTGAACGTCGCGTTGCCGGCGATGCAGACCGATCTCGGGATGTCGGCCAGTGGTCTGCAGTGGGTGGTGAACGCCTACACCCTGGCCTTCGCCGGGCTGCTGCTGTTCGGTGGCCGGGCGGCGGACCTGTTCGGTCGGCGCCGGGTCTTCGTGTTCGGGCTGGTGCTGTTCACGCTGGCAAGCCTCGCCGGCGGCCTCGCCCAGTCCGAGACGCAGCTCATCATCGCCCGGGCGGTGCAGGGCCTCGGCGGCGCCGTGCTGGCCCCGGCGACGCTGAGCCTGCTGATGACCTCGTTCGCGGAGGGCCGGGAGCGGACCAGGGCGCTCGGCGCCTGGGGCGCCACGGCGGCCAGCGGCGGCGCCTTCGGAACGGTCGTCGGCGGCATTCTCACCGACGTCGCCGACTGGCGGTGGGTGCTGTTCGTCAACGTGCCGATCGGGGTGGCGCTCGTCGTCGCGGCGCGCGTGGTGCTCGTGGAGTCGCGGGGGCAGGTCAGCCGCGTGCGCGACCTCGACCTGCCGGGCACGCTGACCGTGACGGGCGGCCTGGTCCTGCTGGTCTACGCCATCGTCCGCACGGAGACCTCGTCCTGGAGCTCGCCGCTGACGATCGGGTTGCTGGCCGCTGCGGTCGTGCTCCTCGGCGCCTTCGTCGCGATCGAGGCCACCACGGCCAATCCGCTGGTGCCGCTGAACATCTTCCGCTATCCGGGAATTGCGGTCGCCAACGTGGTCGCGGCGCTTCTCGGTGCGGCGATGTTCGCGGTGTTCTTCTTCCTCACCCTGTTCCTGCAACGGGTGGAGAACTACAGCCCGCTGCGGGCGGGGCTGTCGATGCTGCCGATGCCACTGATGATCATCGTGGCGTCGCAGCTCGTCACGCGGACGATCGGTCGGCTCGGCGCGCGACCGATCGTCATGTTCGGCGCCGCCGTGGGCTCGTCGGGCCTGCTGTGGCTGTCGGCGATCACGCCGGGCGGCTCGTACTGGACGCACGTGTTCGGCCCGCTCGCGGTGATGGGCTTCGGCATGGGAACCACGATGGTCTCGATGGTCTCCGCGGCCACCGCCGGGGTGCCGATCCGNCTCGCCGGCCTCGCCTCCGGGCTCATCAACACCGGGCGGCAGATCGGGGCGGCCGTCGGNCTCGCCGCCGTGACGACGATCGCCACGCACCACACCGAGGGTCGGCTTCGCCATGGGATCGGGCAGCCCGAGGCCCTGACCTCCGGGTACGCGCTAGGCCTGTTCATCGGCGGCTGCGTCTTCGCCGTGGGGGTCCCGGTGGCGTTCCTCCTGCCACGGCTGCGCCGGCCCGAGCCGGCCGCCGCTGGGTCGTCGCCGTCGGCGCAGCTCACCGCTGAGAGCGCCACCGCCACCGCCGACACCGTTACCGCCGACAGCGACGACGAGCAGGCAGTCGCCCGCACCGCCGAGGTCTGACCTCGGCGCCGGCCTTGTCTTTCCAGAGGGACAAAAAGCCACCGCCCTCTGGAAAGACAAGGAACGTCCCACGGCGGCCTCGGGGCCGGCGGGATGAGATCGGGGAAACGAGGTCGGCGGGATGGGTGGCCGGCCGGAGGTGAGGTCAGGGGCGGGCCGGGCGCAGCAGCCCGACGACCTCGGCAGCGGCCCGCTGCACCCCGTCCGGGCCGAAGACCTCGATGCGGCCGACCGCGCGGCCGTGGCCGGCGTGCACCGTGCGGACCTGGAACAGGTGCCAGTCCCGGACGTCCAGGTCATCGAGGAACGTGACGGTCTGGGACAGCACCGCCGCGGCGACCTGCGGTCGTTCGCCGGGCAGGGGCGGGATCCCCGCGGCCGCGAGCAGATCGGCCAGCGGTAGCAACTCGCAGGAATGGGCCAGCAGGGCCCGCCAGACTGTCGGATCCGCGCCGGCATCGGGGATCCGCTGCCACTGGTCGAGCCGGTGCGGCTCCGCCCGCGGCAGCACCCTGACCTCCCACGGCATCATCGGTCGGTCCGGGCGTGGCACCCCCGCCTCCGGCCCCGGCAGGTCCACCCGGCTCGCCTGCACGCTGAGGAAGTCGGCCTCCGCGGCCCGCAGCATCACGTCCGCCCGGCAGATGTGCAGCGAGCCCTGCCGGAAGGACAGCGCCAGCGCGTCGATCGAACCGCCGTGCGCGAGACGTTCGACGTCGACCCAGAGCGGCTGCCGGCAGTCCCCGGGGCGAGAGAAGATCGTGTGCAGCGAGTGCACCGTCTTGCCCGGCGCCAGGCGCTCCGCGAGGACGATCTGCTGACCGAGCAGCTGCGCGCCCAGGATCCCGCCGTGTGCGCTCACCAGACATCGGGCCGGCACCGGCGGGACGNCCCCGTCCAGGTCCAGCACCGCCAGCAGATCGCTCAGCGTAAACACGCCAGGCGCCTGGGCGTTGACCGGTACCAGCGGATCGGGCCGTGCGGACGGCGAACCGTCCCGCTGGGGATCGATGGTCTCCACGGACCGTCCACCCACATCGCACCCCTCTTCTGCGACGGCCGGTGGGCAGGGCCGCGAGGGACGCGATCGCTCCGCGCCGCGGCTCGGCGCGGGCAGGTGACCGGTCGCCGCGCCTGCCGGCGGTCCGTCGCGCGTGGATCACGACTCCGCCCGGCGCGGAGCCCCGCGGGCCAATATCGACCCGTTCGGCGCTGTGGGCGCCTTGCAGTGGCGTATGCCACGTCCCCCTGAGTCGCCGACCAGCACAAATGCCGCAATTCTCCGCGTCGATCACTCTCATGATCTGTATACGGGCCCGGATACGAGCTGGGATACAGAGTTCATCGCCGTGTTACGTACCGGGCGGTGATCTGAAACGACGTGCCCTGACCCTCGTCTCCAGACAAGGCGGGGGAGGCACCGGACGATCGGGCCGGGNGTGGCGAGCTCCCTCGACGCACTCCAGACGCGCGGATCCGACCCTGCGCGGATCCAAAACCTGTGGACTCCGATGGCGAGAGCTGGCATGAGCGAAACCGCAACGACCCCGACCCCGACCGCGCCCCTGACCGTGAGCGCCCGACCGTACGACTTCACCTTCGACCCCGCAACCACCGCGCTCGTCGTCATCGACATGCAGCGCGACTTCCTNGAACCGGGTGGCTTCGGGGAGAGTCTCGGCAACGACGTCAGCCAGCTGCGGAGCACGATCGAACCGCTGCAGGCCGTGCTGGCGGCCGTGCGGGCCGCGGGACTGACCGTCATCCACACCCGCGAGGGCCACCTGCCCGACCTGTCCGACCTTCCGCCGGCGAAGCTGCACCGCGGCGACGCCGCGCTCCGCATCGGCGACCTCGGTCCCAAGGGCCGCATCCTCATCCGGGGCGAGTACGGGCAGGACATCATCGACGAGCTCGCGCCGGTCGACGGCGAGTACGTCATCGACAAGCCCGGCAAGGGCGCCTTCTACGCCACCGCCNTCGGTGACGTCCTCGCCGAGAAGGGGATCACCAGCCTCGTCGTCGCCGGGGTGACGACCGAGGTCTGCGTGCACACGACCGTGCGCGAGGCCAACGACCGCGGCTTCGAGTGCCTGGTGCTCAGCGACTGCGTGGGCTCCTACTTTCCCGAGTTCCAGCGGGTGGCGCTGGAGATGGTCGCCGCCCAGGGCGGGATCTTCGGCTGGGTCGCCCCCTCCGCCGACTTCCTCGCCGCGCTCGCCGCCTCGACCCCCGCGGCCGACTCCNCCCTGCCCGCACCCGCCGTCACGGCCTCCTGAAAGAGGACGGGTCCCACCATGGTCAAGATCGGGAATCGACCGGCGTCGTCCGCGCCGGCCCTGCCCTACTGGACGAAGGGCGACACCAACGCCTTCTTCGGCCTGGGCGTCAACGTGCTGGTCAACGTCATCGTCCTGAGCTCGCTGTGCCTGTTCGTCGTCAACATTCCCAAGGACGACGTCTTCGGTGCGATCCTGCCCGCGCTCGGGATCGCGATGNTGCTCGGCAACCTGTTCTACGCCTACCTGGGTCGCCGGCTGGCGGCGAAGGAGGGCCGGGACGACGTCACGGCGATGCCGTACGGGCCGAGCGTCCCGCACATGTTCATCGTCGTGTTCGTCATCATGCTGCCGATCTACCTGAAGACGAAGAACCCGGTCGAGGCGTGGCAGGCCGGCCTCGCCTGGGCGTTCATCATCGGCATCATCGTCGTGATCGGCGCGTTCGTCGGGCCGATGATCCGCAAGTACGCGCCGCGGGCGGCCATGCTCGGCACGCTGGCCGGCATCTCGATCGCGTTCATCTCGATGCGGCCCGCCGCGCAGATGTGGGACNCCGCCTGGATCGCGCTGCCCGTCTTCGGCCTGCTGCTCGTCGGCCTGCTCACCGACCTGAAGCTGCCGTGGAACCTGCCGATCGGCGCGGTCGCGCTGGCGCTGGGCACCGCCATCGGCTGGATCGGTGGGTTCATGGACACCCCGGCGGTGTCGGAGGCGGCCAAGGACATCGCGGTGTCGCTGCCGACCTTCCACTTCGACAAGTTGTTCCACGGCCTGTCCGACATCTCGCCGCTGCTGGCCACGGCGATCCCGCTCGGCGTCTACAACTTCACCGAGGGCATGTCCAACGTGGAGAGCGCCGCGTCCGCCGGGGACAACTACAACCTGCGGCCGATCCTGCTCGCCGACGGCTTCGGCGCCATCATCGGCTCGGCGCTCGGCTCGCCGTTCCCGCCCGCCGTCTACATCGGTCACCCGGGCTGGAAGGCCGCCGGCGGTCGCACCGGCTACTCCCTGGCCACCGGCGTCGTCATTGCGGTGTTGTNCTTTCTCGGCCTGTTCGGCCTGCTCAATGNCGTGCTGCCGCTGCCGGCGATCGTGCCGATCCTGCTCTACATCGGGCTGCTCATCGGCGCCCAGGCGTTCCAGGCCTCGCCGAAGGCGCACGGCGCCGCCGTCATCGCCGCGATCATCCCGAACATCGCCTCCTGGGCGGCCGGGCAGATCGACAACACGGTGACGACAGCCGTGGGCGTGGCGTCGAAGATGAACCCGGCGGTCAACCTGAACGTCACCGAGGCCGACCTCGAGGGCAACAGCGTGCTGCTGCACGGCCTGCACCTGCTCGGGGACGGAGCGGTGCTGGCCGGCCTGGTGCTCGGCTCCATCGTCGCGTTCATCATCGACAAGCGGTTCGTCTCGGCGGCGATCGCGTCGGCCCTGGGCGCGGTGTTGTCCTTCGTGGGGCTGATCCACGCGGAGAAGGTCGAGTGGGATGCGGGTGGCGGACAGGTTGCTCTCGGCTACCTGTTCCTCACCGTGGTCTGCGTGGCCTGGGCGCTGACCAGGCCCGCGCCGCGGGTGCCGGACGCCGAGGAGATCGCGCTGGAGCGGGAGCACGGCATCCCGTCGCAGACGCGGCGCAGCGCTCCCGAGGAGGTCGCGCCGGCCGCCGACGCCACGAAGCCGCCCGCCGTGGACCCGACCCCGGACACCGCGCCCGCGCCCAGCACCTCGGCGACCGGCCCCAAGCCGGCGACCTCGGCACCCGCGGGCGCCTGAGCCGCCTGAGCCGCCTGAGCCGCCTGGGCCGCCTGGGCCGCCTGGGCGGCCGGAACCGCCGCCTGCGGGCGCCTCGGCACCCCGCCGCACCGCCGGTCAGCCACTCCGACCGGCGGTGCGGTCGTCCGTCCGCCGTGCGCCCCGTTTATCCAGAGGGTTCCGTGCCCGATTTATCCCTCTGGATAAGCGGGGGATGCGGGGGAGGGGGGTGGGACGGTGGGCAGTGGTGTGGATCAGGGGCTGGCGGCGGTGGTTGCGGGGGCCGCGGCGGAGCGGGTGAAGACCAGGGAGACTTCCATGATCCCGTGATCCTCGGTGGAGATGCCGGGGAAGCTCGGGTTCGGGATGTCGTAGTCGGCGAAGACGACCGGGAGNTGGCCGACGGTGCGGATGGAGGTGCCGTCCCAGCGGGACTGCAGCGTCATCGTGACCCGCCTGGTCTTGCCCCGCAGGGTCAGATCGCCCTTCGCGGCGACGGCCCGGGTGGTCTTCGAGTCGGTGGGGACGGCGCCGATGTCGACCGGTTCGGCGAGGGTGAAGGTGGCGGTCGGGAAGGTGTCGGNGTCCATGATCCGGCCGCGGAACTGGTTGTCCCGGCGGGCCTCGTCGCTGGCCACCGTGGCCATCTGCACGCTGAAGGATGCCTGCGAGGCCCGCGAGCCGTCGATGGTGAGCGAGCCCGACACCTGCTTCGTCCGCCCCGCCGCCGTCGTGTTCTGGCNGAAGAGGATCTCCTTGACGCGGTAGCCGACCTCCGAGCCCGGCGCGATCGTCCAGGTGCCGGCCAGCGAGCCGGTCGGCGCCACCGTCTCGTCGCCGCCCGGCTGGGCCAGGGAGAACTCCTCCGGTGCGTCCTTCTTGATCACATTGATGTAGAGGGCGGTGCCGCCCACGACCAGGATCGCCAGCACCACGACGGCGCCGATCAGGACGACGAGCAGCCGCGGCCGCCGTCGTNGGGACCGCGCGGCCGGGGCCTCGGGTTCGGTCATCGGAAGGTCGTCCCCCTCGCGGTCGGCCTCGGCGACGGGTGTCGCTGAGACTCGTTGCTGATGGTTGTCCAGACAACGATGTCGAGAGGGCCATTGTGCCTGTCAGCCGCCGGCGGTCATCCCAGGGCCGGCGTGACCGCCGCTGTCGGTGGCGTTCTGCTCGCGGGCGTGGTCGCCGTGGTCGCGGGTCTCGTGGTGACGGGTCTCGTGGTCGCGGGTCTCGTGGTCGCGGGTCCCGTGGTGACGGGTCTCGTGGTGACGGGTCTCTTCGTGACGGGTCTCTTCGTCGCGGGTCTCGTGGTCGTCGCGGGTCTCGTGGTCGCCGAGGTGGGAGTCGTGCTGCTCGGGCGGGCGGACCCGGCCCTGGGTGAGCGACTTGACCTGCACGGACAGCTCGTCGTCGCGCACCCGCAGGGGGACCACGACGAATCGTCCGGTGGGCAGGTAGGCGCCCGCCGGCGGCGCGTCCCAGCTGTGCAGGCCCAGCCACCAGCGATGACGGGAGTCGGTGAAGGCGTGGGCGCCCCCGGGGCCGAAGCCGACCTTGCCCCCGGTCAGCATCGGCTTCGGCGCCGGGTGGCAGGGCCCGAGGGGACCGGTGCACGAGGCGCTGGCCACCACCTGGCGTCCGTTGAGCTCCGGGGCGGCCGAGTACACCAGGTGGTCGTTCCCCTGATCGACGATCATCGAGGGGCTCGCCACCCGCTTCTGCTGCCAGGGCAGGCTGGGGCGCAGCAGCACCGCCGGCTCGCCGGTGAGCACCAGTCCGTCCGAGCGCAGCCGCTGGGCCCACAGCGTCGGGCCCGCGCCGCCGGACCGTCCCGGGCTGCTCCAGGTCAGGTAGGCGCGCCCGGCGTCGTCGACGAAGGGGCTCGGGTCGGTGCTGCCCCCCTCGTCGGTCTGGCAGACGAACGGGGCCAGCGACGTGTCCACGAACGGTTCGTCCAGGTGNGCCGAGGTCGCCGCCGAGATGCAGCGGATGCCGAGCCCGCGCACGGTCGTCGTGTAGTAGAGGACGTACGAGCCGTCGAACGTGCCGATCGCCGCCGGTCCCAGGCCGCCGCCCGGGTCGGCCCAGCCCGGCGGCGTCTTCAGGGCGTCGGGCAGGGTGGTCCAACTCCGGCGGTCCCGGCTGGAGAGCAGGCTGATCGCGTCGGGGGTGCGTGGGTCCACGCCGACGGCGTAGGTCGTCCGGTTGCGGGTCAGCAGGGACGGCGCCGAGAAGTCGACGCCGGGGACAAGCACGGCCCGGGTCGCGGCGCCCGAACTGGCCTTGGACAGGTACAGCCCGACGAGGACGACGACGATGACGACCACGGCTGGCTGGNGTCGGGCGAAGTCGACCAGACCACCGGTAAGGCCCTTCTCGCCCATGCCGCCACCATCCTCATTGTGAGTATCTGATGGCGGAGTGTATTCACGGAGGGGTGAAGGTGGGCGTCAATCGACTCTGNGGACACTCCCTGTCGCCCTGGAGGTCGCTTCGGTAGTCGTCTCGGTAGTCNTCTCGGGTGGCGGCTCGGCGGACAGCTCCCGCAGCAGGTCGGCGCTGCGCGGGTTCAACCCGACGATGGTCACCTCCGTGCCACGTTCGCGGTACTTCGTGCGGACGTCGTCGAGGGCGGCGACCGCAGCGGAGTCGAGGACGTCGGCCTTGGACAGGTCGATGACGACGCGAGCCGGGTCGCGGNCGTAGGCGAAGGCGTTGACCAGGTCGCCCGTCGAGGCGAAGAACAGCGTGCCCCGGACGGCGTAGATCCGTTCACCGCCCTCCGGGTCGANCACGCTGGTCACCAGGGCCAGGTGGGCGACCTGGCGGGTGAACAGCAGGGCGGACAGGACGACGCCGACGAGCACGCCGTACGCCAGGTTGTGGGTGGGCACCACGACGGCGACCGTCGCGACCATGACGGCGGTCTCGCCGCGGGGCATCCGGCGCAGGGTGGACGGCGCGACGCTGCGCCACTCGAAGGTCATCACCGCGACCAGGACCATCACCGCGACCAGCGCGGACATCGGGATGTGCCGGACGAGATCGCGCAGCGGCACGACCAGCATCAGCAGGAAGCCGCCCGCGGCGAAGGTCGACAGCCGGCCGCGACCNCCGGAGTTGACGTTGACGATGGTCTGGCCGATCATCGCGCAGCCGCCCATTCCCCCGAAGAAGCCGTTGACGACGTTGGCGATGCCCAGGCCCCAGGACTCGCGGTTCGGGTCGTGGGTGGTGTCGGTCATCCGGTCGACGATCTGGGCGGTCAGCAGCGTCTCCAGCAGTCCCACCGCGGTCAGCGCGACCACGTAGGGCGCGATGATCCGCAGGGTCTCCCAGGTCAACGGGACGTCGGGGAGGCCGGGCACCGGCAGCGAGCTGGGCAGCCGGCCCTCGTCCCCGACCGTCGGCACCGAGACGTGGAAACCACACGTGACCAGCGTGAGGACCGCCACCNCCACGAGCGGCGCCGGGATCGCCTTCGTGACCCGGGGGATCGTCAGCAGGATCGCCAGTCCGCCCGCGACGAGGACGTAGACCTTCCACGACTCGCCGATGACGTGCGGCATCTGGGCGGTGAAGATCAGGATGGCCAGNGCGTTGACGAAGCCGATCATCACGGTGCGCGGCACGAAGCGCATCAGCCGCGCGACCCCGAGCACGCCGAGGACACCCATCAGCAACCCGACGCCGATTGTGGTCGCGAGCAGGTAGTTCAGCCCGTGCTCGCGGACCAGCGGCGCGGCCACGAGGGCCATCGAGCCCGCGGCGGCGGAGATCATCGCTGGTCGGCCACCGGTGAACGCGATGATCACCGAAATGGTGAACGACGCGAACAGGCCGACCTTCGGGTCGACCCCGGCGACCACCGAGAACGAGATCGTCTCCGGGATCAGCGCGAGCGCCGTCACCAGGCCCGCGAGCAGCTCCACCCGGACGTAGCGCGCGCCCGGCCAGCGTCGGGCCAGCGCGGGCAGGCGCAGTCCCCCGACGACCGCACGACCGCTCCCGGCCACCACGCCGGCGGCCTCGCGGGGGGAAACACCTGTCATGGAAGCGGACCTCGAGGATCGACGGCGGCGTCGGCTCAGCGCCGAAGCCGCCGTGGCGGGACCGGACCCCTACTCGCCCGCCGCCTGTCGCCACCCCGCGATGCATCGATCGGACGGCGACGCGTGAAGCGGGAGACGGCGCACCTGTGACAGACACGACGGATCCCCGGGGGAAACGCGGCGTGGCGGCATCATCGCCCTGGGAACGACGGTGGGGCGGCGTTCCCCACGCCTCGGGTGCACGACCGGCGGTACGGTCCGGTTAATCGGATCTGACGATACAAAGTCAGTTTCGGTAAAGCGATGGCCGGGTTCGGTAAAGCGATGGCCGGGTTCGGTGAAGCATTGGCCGGGTTCGGCCGGTCATGCCCGGGGCGCCCCGAGCCGGGCCAGGGCCTCCTGCATCTGGTCGATCTCGATCGACTGGTTGAGCACCATCGCCTTGGCCAGACTGCGTGTGCGGTCGGACCCGGCGTGCTGCGCCGCGTACTGGGCCATCGCCAGCCCCCCACGATGGTGGTGCACCATCAGGGTGAGGAACAGGACGTCGAGGTCGCGGCCGTGGATCGTCGCGAGCCGTCGCAGCTCGTTCGGGGTCGCCATGCCCGGCATCCGGGCGGTGTCGCCGGCCGAGGCGGCGCCGCCGACGGTGCCGTTCATGCCCGCCATGTCGGCCATGGCCGCCGAGCCGGTGTCGCCGTGCGCGTCGTGGCCGCCCCCCGCCGCCGCGCCCGTGCCGCCCATCCAGCGCATCGGCGCGCCGGCGGCGCTCTGGGCCCGCCCCCAGCCCGACAGCCACGCCGACATGACGCCGATCTCCCGCTGCTGGGTCAGCGCGATGTCCTGGGCGACGCTGCGGGTCGACGTGTCGCCGCCGCGGTCGAACTCGATCATCGCCATCTGCACGGCCTGCGCGTGGTGCTCGGACATGTCGCGGGCGAAGCCGACGTCGACGGAGCTCTCGCCGGGCGGGCGGTCGCGCAGGTCGCCCAGCGCCGCGCCGGCGGCCAGCAGCCCGGCCACCAGCACCACGACGACCGGGGTCCACCACAGGGCCGCCCGGCCCCGGCGACGCCGACGCGGGGCGTCGGCCTCGCCCGGCGAGGGCGCATCCGGTGCGGACACGCCCGGTCGGGCTCTGGCGGGGCCGGGTTCGTCGCGTGCGGGCCGGTCGTCCTGCCTGCGCGGCTCGGCTGGGGCCTCTGCGGGCGCGCTGGGGGAGGCGGGCAGGCCACCCCCGGCGCGCAGCTCTGAATCGCTCATCGTCCGTCAAGTCTGACGTAGGTGCCGACGTTTCGCGCGCCACCCCCGCCGGACTTCTCGCGTCGCGCAGATCACCGGGCCGGGCGGGCGGCCTCAGACGTGTAGGTGGGAGTTGAAGACGAAGGTCCTCTTGCCGACCTGGACGCGGGTGCCGGGCACCAACGGGGCGGGCTGGTGCGGGTTGAGGGGAGTCCACACGGTCGCCTCGGGCGGGGCGATGTAGGTGCCGTTGGCCGAACCCTGGTCGGTGATCACGGCGTCCCAGCCGGTCAGGGTGATCACGGCGTNCACCCGGGAGACGGCGCTCTCGCCGTCCTCGACCGGCAGCGCCCGCGCCTTGCCGGCCCGGACGGCGTCGTCCCGGTCGGGCTGACGGCCGATGACCAGGTCCATGTCGACGTTCATCGTCTGCCCGTCGTCGAACACGAGCACCCCGACCGTCGGACGCGGGCCCCAGACCGTGCGGGAGCTCTGCTGGGCCAGGGACAGGCCGCACTCGGCGCAGTAGGGCGCCTGCGGGTGGTTGAAGTGCCCGTTCGCGCACAGCACCCCCTCGACCTGGGGCTCGGATCCGCTGGGCAGCATCGTCGGGGCCTCGTCGTCCTCGATGAGGTCGGAGACGGTGAAGGTCTGCCCGGGAAGCTGGGTCATGGCGTCGTGCTCGTCGTCGGTGAGGTCGTCGCCGAGCCCGTCGCCGAGCCCGTCACCAAGGCCGCCACCGAGGCTGTCCGTCAGGGGCTCGGCGTGCCCGCCGAGCGGGCCGAGCCCCTGACGGAGATGGCCGTTCGGCCCGGAGTCGACCGCGGCGTGGCCGAGCGCCTCGCGCCCGGCGAGCTCGGTCGGCGGGTCCTCGTCGAGTTCGTCGAGTTCGTCGAGGTCGGCGGCCTGGGTGGGCTCCGCCGCCGCCCGGCGACGCCTGGCCTCCTCCTCCTCGCTGAGCAGCGGGGCCAGCGCCGGCGGGGTGGTCGACATCGGGTCGGGGGCACGCGAGCCGGGCGTGGGGATCGGCGCGGCGCCGGTCATCGGGTCGCGCAGCGGATCGAAGCCGGCGAGCAGCTGGTCGGCCGACGCCTTGGGGGCGGGCAGCGCGGGCGCGTCGCTGAGCGACAGGCTCGCGCCGATCCCGGGCACCGCGCCGATCCGCAGGTCGAGAGGGAAGCCGAGGTCGCCGAGGCCGCCGGGGAAGCCGGTCGGGCCGACGATGCCGGTCGGCCCGACGTCGATCCGGGCGATCTCCGTCGGCAGCAGGCGGTCGACCCAGGTGGCCGAGTCCACGCCGGACAGCGTCACCCCGGAGGTGCCGGACGCCACGACGTCCATCGCCCCGTGGACGAGCGCCGCGACGCGGTCGTTGACGGTGGTCAGCAGGCTGAAGTCGGGCACCCGGTCGGGGTCGGCGTCGGCGAGGAGCCCGGCGACCCGGCGCACGAGCCGGCGACCCATGGTCGACGCGGTCGTGCCCACCTCCGCGGCCACCTCGGCGCACAGCCCGAGCAGCCTGTTGGTGATCTCGGCGGTCTCGGGCCGGCCGGCACGGGCGACGATGAGCGCGCCGGGCAGCCGGACGACCACCCCGGTCCGATCCGGGTGCCCGGACTCCACGACCACCCGGAAATGGTCCAGTCCCGCCATGACCTCGCCCCTCGTCCCCACACCCCGCGCCGCGCCGGTCATCACCGCCGGCGGCCTCGTGGCACATCCTCGCCGCTCGGTGCGGCCCGTCCGGTACGGTCCTATCCTGCCGTGCCCGCGGGCCGGCTGGTACCGCCTTACCGCTACCGTGGCCGGCGTTGTCCGGGTCCCGACAGGCGAGCGCGCGCCGCGGGCGCGCCACCCGCCCGCCGGGTGGTCGAGGGCGGGGCGGCGGTCAGGCCAGCGCGCGGTCCAGGTTGATCGCCGCGCTGATCAGCGCGAGGTGGGTGAACGCCTGCGGGAAGTTGCCGAGCGCCTCGCCGGAGGAGCCGATCTCCTCGGCGTAGAGGCCCACGTGGTTGGCGTAGGTGAGCATCTTCTCGAAGACCATCCGGGCCTCGCTCACCCGGCCGGCCCGGGTCAGTGCCTCCACGTACCAGAACGAGCACAGGTTGAACGTGCCCTCGTCACCGGTCAGCCCGTCGCTGCCGTCGGCGGCGTAGCGGCGCACCAGGCTGTCGCTGACGAGGTCCTCGCCGAACCGGTCCAGGGTCGAGAGGAACCGCGGATCGGTGGGCCCGGAGAACTTCACCAGCGGCATGCACAGCAGGGACGCGTCCAGCCGCGGTGAGCCGGGGAACTCCATGTAGGCCCCGCGGGTCGGGTTCCACGCCTCGTTCTGGACGAACCGGTACGCCTGACCGGCGAGGTCCTTCCAGTCGTTCGTCGGGCCGGGNAGGCCCCGCTGGCGCGAGATGCGGCAGGCCCGCTCGAAGGCCACCCAGGTCATCAGCGCCGAGTAGGTGAAGCGCTGGCGCCCGCCGCGGGTCTCCCAGATCCCCTCGTCCGGGGTGTCCCAGTGCTTGGCCAGCCAGTCGAGCTGGCGGCCGAGGGCCTCCCAGAGCTGGAAGGAGATCGGGACCTTCTTGTTGTACAGGTAGACCGAGTCCATCAGCTCGCCGTAGATGTCGAGCTGGAGCTGCTCGGCGGCGGCGTTGCCGANGCGCACCGGCTTCGAGCCGCGGTAGCCGGAGAGGTGCTCCAGGACGATCTCGTCCAGGTGGGCGTTGCCGTCGACGCTGTACAGCACGTACAGCCCGGAGTCCTTCGGCGCCTCGTGGCAGCGCTGCTCCAGCCAGTCCATGAACGCCGCGGCCTCGTCGGTGAAGCCCAGGGCCATCAGCGCGTAGGTGGTGAACGCCGCGTCCCGGATCCAGGTGTAGCGGTAGTCCCAGTTGCGCACCCCGCCGAGTTCCTCCGGCAGCGAGGTGGTCGGCGCCGCCACCAGTGCGCCGGTGGGCCGGTAGACCAGCAGCTTCAGCACCAGCGCGCTGCGTAGGACCATCTCCCGCCAGCGGCCGTGGTAACGGCTTTGNCGCAGCCACGCCTGCCAGTAGTTCAACGTCCGGGTGAACAGCGTGTCCGCCTCGCCGATGATCAGCGGCCGGATCGTCGAGTTCCACTCGAGCACGATGTCGGCGGTCTCGCCCATGGGCAGGTCGAACTCCGCGAACACGGCGGTGCCGTCGACCCGCAGCGGCAGCGAGGTGCGCAGCACGAGGGTGCCCTTGACCGATTCGAACACCGCACCCGAGCCGGGGATCAGCGTCACCGTGTGCGCGGCCCGCCCGTAGTCGAACCGCGGGTCGCAGCGCAGCCGGAAGGTCGCCGTCCCGCGCACGGCGCGGGCCTGGCGGACGACGACGTGCGGCGTCTCCGCGACGTCGCTGTCCACCGGGACCATGAAGTCGACGACCTCGCCGACCGCCCGCGGGGTGAGGAACCGGGTCATCAGGATGTTCGAGTCGGGCAGGTACAGCTGCTTCGCCCGCGAGTCCGGACAGTGGATGCGGAACGACCCGCCGCGGTCGGCGTCGAGCAGGCTCGCGAAGACCGACGGCGCATCGAAGCGTTGTGGGCAGTACCAGTCGATCGTGCCATCCGTGGCGACCAGGGCCACGGTACGCAGGTCGCCGATGACCGCGTGCTCCTCGATGGGCGGGTAGTNGGTGTCGGGCATTCGTAGGCTCCGCGAGGCGTGGCTGGCCGAGGGTCCGACCAGGGATTCTGCGGGGGACGGACCAGGGAGGACGCCACCGCGCGAGCACAACCCGACGCCGAGCCGCTCGCGTCCTCCCGGCCGCCGCCGGTCGCCACCCGAGCGATGGCAACCAGGCGAAGGTAACCCGCCGGGGCGGTCCACGCCCATCACCGCCGATAGCCGAATTTAGGGCCCGACCCGCCGTGTGAACTCGCGATGTCGGCGAGGCGTCGGCGCTGGGTCCACACTGCCTCGACGGAGGGCACGGGAGGGGTGGAACCCCCGTCGCCACCGGCGGTCCGCGGTGGCCGCGGGCGGCGGCGGGACCGGCGTTCGCACCCCGGTGGGGGTCTCGCCGCGCGGGCGTCCGAGGCCGCCACCTACGATCACGCCATGGCCGCCCACCCTCCGACCGCCGAGGACGGTCGTGCCGCGCTGGTGATGTTCGCTCGGGGCGACCGGGTCTTCCCGGTCGACGACCTCGGCGGCGGGATCTGGTCGCGGCGCGGCACCGTGCTGGCCGTGCACGCGGCCGGGCGCCGTGAGCCGGCCGAACAGGCCGGGCCGGTGCGCGTCGAGTCGACCCGCAGCGCGGCGCCGGTCACCGCGCGGGCGACGGTGCTCTGGGACGACGGCAGCGCCGAGGTGCTGGCCGAGGATCAGCTCTGCCTCGTCTACGACCAGGAGGCCCCCGTCGGCGTGCGGGTCGTCACCCTGCCGATGGCCGAGCCGGTGGATGTGGTGCAGCACGGCGGGCACGTCGTGCTGGTGCTGCGCGACGGCCTGGTCTCGCCCGCGGTCGTGGACTCGCTGCGCGACAAGTTGCGCCGGGTCAGGGCGGCGCTGACCCCGGCGCGGCCCGACCCCGCCTCCGCGGCCGAGCTGCGTCGGCGGGACCTCGACCTGCTGCGGGCCCTGATCGCGCAGCTCACCGGGGGTGCGCCCGAGCCTCGCTGACGGGCGCCGCCGGGCGGGTCAGGACGTCGAGTACGGACCGGGGCGGACTCCGCCCGGGCCGTAGGCGTTGCCGTTCATCCCGGCCCGCGGCTGCTCGGTCATCGCCTGGCTCACCTTCGACGCGATCGCCTCGGTGAGCCGGATCGCCTGCGTGAGGGACAGGTTCAGCACGATCTCGCTGTCATCGGTCATTGCGAAGCGCACCGACACATCGGCCATGGTGGTTCCTCCCAGTCTCGGTCCGCCCGACACCCGGCTCCGGTGGTTGGAGGTCGGAGGGAGACCCGCACGGGCGCTGCCTGCCGTGCGGCCTCGGGGCATGGTGACCGCCCCACCATCCCCGATCGGGATCTCGCGCCGTACGTGACCCCCCCTGTCGCCTCCACCGGTGAGGCTGCTAGCGGTGTGCTGTTCCGACTCTGGGTGATCAGTCAACTTCGTTTGCCCCCGTGCCTGCGTGCCGATCCGGGCGGGAACGCCCCTTTGTGAGGATGGCATCGCTCTGGGTGGCTGCGGGGGAAGTTGGGCCGGCTCTCGTGAGAGAGATCACATCGAGCCCACTTTGCTCGGTCAGTGCGCCCGCACGGGGGGCTCCCGGCTCAGATCCAGCCGGGGAACCACATCCTGGCCCGCCACGAGGAGTAGGGGATCACCTGCGCGGCCAGGATCGGGTAGAAGTACGCGAACAGCAGGACCACGACGATCGTGTAGATCCCGACCGTCAGCGCGCCGGTCAGCCGGCGGGCGTCAGAGGCCTCCCGCGGGCCGAGCGCGAGCCCCGCCAGCGCCGTGATCCCGAGCACGAGGAACGGCAGGCACGGCAGCGCGTAGAAGAAGAACATCGTGCGGTTCGGGAACAGCAGCCACGGCAGGAACGCCGAGCCGAACCCGACCAGCACCAGGGCGGCCCGCCAGTCCCGCCGAGTCACCCACCAGGCGAGCATCCCGAGCAACNCGGCGGTGCCCACCCACCACACCGCGGGGTTGCCCAGCGCCAGCACCTCCCGGGAACAGCCGGCCGGAGCATGGCAACCGGACGTCCCGTAGGCGGGCGACGAGTAGTAGTACGCCACCGGCCGGNCCATCACCAGCCAGCTCATCGGGTGCGAGGCGAAGGCGTGCCCCTGGTCGAGGCCCTCGTGGAACTTCAGCACCGCCATCTGGTACTTCCACCAGCCGTGCCACGCCGCGCCGAACCCGTTGCCGTAGAANTGCCGGTAGTAGCCGCCGTCGGTGACGAACCAGCCCGTCCAGGTGGCCAGGAACACCCCGATCGGGACGACGACGAACGTCGCCGCCCACGCGGGCAGGTCCCGCCGCAGCGCCCCCAGCACGGGCCGCTGCGCGCCGCCGGTGCGCCGCGCACCGATGTCCCAGGCGATCGCGAGCGCCGAGAGGCCGATGATCGTGTAGAGCGCGCTCCACTTCACGCCCATCGACAGGCCGAGCGCCACCCCGCAGGCCAGGCGCCACCGGCGAAAGCCCAGCCGGGGCCCGTAGAGTTCGCGCAGCCGATCCTGCCGGCCGGCCGTGGCCGTCGAGGCCTCGGAGCCCGCCGTGGCCGCCGTGGCCGGAGAGACCGCCCCGCTTGCGGCCGCCGTGCTTGCGGTGACCGCGGTGCTTGCGGTGACCGCCGTGCCTGCCGTCGTGACGGACTGCGCCGAGGCCGCCCCCGGCGAGCCGTCGGCCGTCGGGGGCGGTGAACCCGAGCCGCGGGCCAGGGCCGCGTTCAGGCGGTCGGCAAGCCGGGCCCGGCCGTCGTCACGGTCGAGCAGCAGGCAGGCCAGCGCCACGACGACCCCGGTCATCAGGAAGATGTCGAGGATCCCGATCCGGCTCTGCACGAACTCCAGGCCGTCCATGGCGAGCAGCAGGCCGGCGAAGCAGCCCAGCAGGGTCGAGCGGAACATCCGCCGGGCGGCGCGGGCGAGGACGAGCACGGCCAGCGTGCCGAACAACGCCGAGGAGAACCGCCAGCCGAGCTCCGGGTCGCCGTGCGGAACTCCCGAACAGTTCGTGTACCCGAACAGGCCCTCGGAGGCGGCCATCAGCCACTTGCCGAACGGCGGATGGACGACGTACGCCGGCCCGGAACAGTCGTTCGAGTTGATTTCGTAACCGGCGGTGAGCAGGCCCCAGGCGTCCTTGGTGTAGTAGACCTCGTCGAAGTACACCCCGCGCGGCTGGGTGATGTTCCAGAACCGCAGCACCCCGGCCAGGACCGCGACCGACAGGGTCGCCAGCCAGCCGGCCAGCGGCGAGCCCGGCATCGGCGGGCACAGCCGCTCGCGCAACGCCTCGGCCCGCGTCCGCTGTGGACCGAGGGGGTCCGGACCGGTCACCGGCGGCGTGTCGCCTCCTCCGCTCGCACTCCAGGGCACGTGGGCCGTCGTCGCCGTCACACCGATCAGGGTAGGTCCTGGCTCCTGACACACTGGGCGGGTGTCCGGGACCCTGGTGCTGTGCGGCGCTCCGATCGGTGATGTCCGGGACGCGAGTCCGCGTCTCGGTGAGATCCTCGCCACTGCGGATGTGATCGCGGCCGAGGACACCCGGCGGGTGCTCCGGCTGGCGCACGCCCTCGGCGTCACCATCTCCGGCCGGATCGTGTCCTGCTACGACGCGGTGGAGGGCGCCCGCGCCGCCCTCCTGACCGACTACCTGCGCGAGGGGGCCACGGTCGCCCTGGTCACCGATGCCGGGATGCCGGCGGTGTCCGATCCCGGCTTCCGCGTGGTCGCCGCGGCGGCCGCCGCCGGCATGGCCGTCACCGTCGTGCCCGGTCCGTCCGCGGTGACCGCCGCCCTGGCCGTCAGCGGCCTGCCCACCGACCGGTGGACCTTCGAGGGCTTCCTGCCGCGCAAGGGCGCCGACCGGCGTGCCCGGCTGCGCGAGCTCGGCGGCGAGACCCGCACGATGGTGTTCCTGGAGTCCCCGCACCGGCTCCCCGCGGGCCTGACTGACCTGATCGCCGCCTTCGGTGCCGGCCGCGCCGCGGTGCTCTGCCGAGAGCTGACCAAGACCTTCGAGGAGATCGTCCGCGGCGATCTCGCGGCCCTGCTCGCCTGGGCCACCGACGGCCGCGTGATCCGCGGGGAGTTCACCCTGGTGATCGCCGGCGGCGCCGGGCGCCGCCCGGTGACCGTCGACTTCGCCCCCGCGCAGGCGGCGGCCGACCCCGCCCCCGCGGCCAACCTCGATTCCGGGTCCGCGGCCGACCCCGACTACGCCGCCGACCCCGACTACGCCGCCGACCTCCATTCCGGCTCTGCGGCCGAGGGCGGCTCTGCCGCCGACCCCGCGGTCGCTTCCGGGTCTGCGCCCGGTTCCGGCTCCGCTGCCGGCACTGACCCCGCGGCCGAGAGCGGGGCCTTCGAGGTGGGATCCGTCGACACAGTGGACGCGCGGGTCCTGGCTGCCGACGTGGTCCGGCGCACCGCCGCCGGCATGCCGCGCAAGGAGGCCCGTCGGGCGGTCGCGGCCGACTACGGCGTATCCCGCAACGATGTCTACGCCGCCGAACTCGCCGCCCGCGAGCCCCGCCCCGCCCCGACCGACCGCCCCCGCTAGGTCGACCGTCGTAGGGGCGCGGTTCCGCGGAACCCCAAGATCGCTGGGGCTGGGGCTGGGGGTCGCGGCGTGGGTCAGCAGCCTCGCTGGAGCAGCAGGGCCTTGCCCATCGCCGCCCACTCGTAGGTGATCATGTAGGGCCACATGCGGCGGGGTGGCGGCACCCCGATCATCCGGACCTCGCCGGGATAGCAGCGGCCGAGCCGTAGCCGGGCCCGGGTGCTCTGCGACGTGGAGGTGATCACGATCAGGGAGTGCCAGCCGCGCCGGGCCGCCGCGGCACCCACCCAGCGGGACTCCCCCTGAGTCGTCAGGGGGCTGGGCGCGAAGCAGATCACCTCCACGCCGGGGATGGTGCCGGGACAGGGATCGTCGGCGGTCGGGGTCGAGACGGCGAGGACCGGGGCGTAACCGGCACGGGCCAGGGCGACCGCCCGTTCGAGCCGGCCAGGACTGCCGGCGAACATGACGATCGCGTCGACCGGCGCCGGCCGGTCGCGATGGGGGAAGACGAACAGCCGTGCGGTGGCCGCCGTGAACGCGACCGCCAGGACGCCGACCAGGGCGATGGTGATGGCCCGGCGGCGCGATGTACCGGCCGGCGCGCGCTCGAGCGGACCCGCCGCCATGGACCTCCCTTCGCGGCGGCACGACGCCGCCGTGGCCGTCGTGGAGCCTCGTTCCACCGCGTGACCCGAGCCAACCACGGCTCACCCGCTCCGGGCGGGCGCACCCGCCGCAACCCGCCGCTACGCCGACGCCGTCCTACGCCGACGCCGTCCTACCTCGGCGTCGGCCTACGTCGACGGGGTGGTGGAGGTCGGCCGGGCGGTCGGGGGCGCCGAGGCCGGCCGGCTGGTGATCCGGCGGGGGTGGGCGAAGGTGGCCCGGGCGGCCTCCCGTGGCCACACGGTGCGCGACGCGCCGTCCTGCCACTGCACGATCGGGATCTGGTGGCCGACCTGCAGCCCGGTCGCCTCGTCCAGCCGGAACCGGCCGAGCAGCGTCGTCGTGTCGATGCCGCGGGCGGCGGCGAGCACCGAGGCGTCCTGCACGCCCCCGCAGAACCGGATCGCCCGCCCCAGGATCAGACCGGTGACGTAGGCCCAGGCGGCCGTCTCCGTCGGCGCAACGCCGTGCAGGGCGGTGTAGTCGGCGGTGAACTCGCGTGCCGTCGGCCCGGTGGCGGTCGGCTGCGTGCTCTCCGGCATCCAGCTTCCCGGGGCGAGCAGCTGCTCGCGCAGGTCGCCGAGGCTGGCGGTGGCCTGCGCGCTGACGGCGGTGGAGAACGCCGCCGCCCGCCACGGCCGGCGCAGCAGGATGTTCGCCGCGGCCAGCTCGTCGTCGGGGCTCGCATGCACGATGAGGACGTCGCCCGGGGGCAGCCGGGTCGCGGCGAGCGTGGCCTTCCCCGGCGCGAAGACGTGCGAGGCGACCTCGAACGCCTGGGAGATGGCGGCAGCCCTGGCCACCGAGGTGATCTCGACCGCGGTGTCGCCCGAGGCGAGCAGGACGACCTTGCGGGCCCGCCGGTCGGCCGCCCGCACCGCCGCCAGGACCCCGCGCGGCCAGGTCGAGGTGGCGGCGGCGATGTTGACGATGTTGGGGAAGGCCTGCCGGACGAACCTGGTCGACGGCGCCCCCGTGTTGAACACCACCCGGTCGGTCGCCGCGCAGGCCGCCAGGGCCGCCCGGTGGCCGTAGGGCCCGAGCAGGGCGTCCGGGCGGGCGGCGACGGCGGCGCGCATCGCGGCCGCGGGGTCGGGGTAGGCGTCGTACGCGGTGAGGCTCACCTCGTCCCAGGGCGCGGGGAGGCGCTCGTCGCGCGCCCACAGGGTGACGCCGCGCAGACCGGCGAGGCCCTGGGCGGCGTCCGGCCCGGTCAGCGGGGTGACGAGGGCAACGGTCAACGGCGTCGTCATCGNCAGGAATCCTCGCAGTCGCTCACGAGATAAGCGTCCCATGCTTGATGGGCGCATTCCTCGGCGCGCCCGGCGTCGGCCGTAGACTTCACCGGACGCGGAAGGATGGGTGAGGTGGCGCGAAACTCTGACCGGGCGGGCGATCCACCGCCGCCGCCCGATCCCCTGCCGGTGGCCGTCGTCGACAGCCACTGCCACCTCGACCTCATGGACACCGAGGTGGATGCCGCGATCGCGGCCGCGGTCGCCGTGGGTGTCACCCGGGCCNTCACCGTCGGCGTGGACCNGCCGACCAGCCGCTGGCAGGCCGACGTCGCCGATGCCCACCCGGAGCTCTACGCCGCCGTGGCCATCCATCCCAACGAGGCCGCCCACGGGGTGAGCGAGGAGACGTTCGCCGCCGTCACCGAGTTGGCCCGCCGGGACAAGGTCCGGGCCGTCGGCGAGACGGGGCTGGACTACTTCCGCACCCCGCCGGAGGCGCACGCCNCCCAGCAGGAGAGTTTCCGCCGGCACATCGCGATCGCCAAGGAGACCGGCCGCGCGCTGATGATCCACGACCGGGACGCGCACGAGGACACGCTGCGCATCCTCGCCGAGGAGGGCGCTCCGGACACGGTCGTCTTCCACGCCTTCTCGGGCGACGCCGAGATGGCGAAGGTCTGCGCCGACGCCGGCTACGTGATGTCCTTCGNCGGCAACGTGACCTTCANGAACGCGGCGAACCTGCGCGAGNCGGCCGCCGTGGCGCCGGCCGAGCTGCTGCTGGTCGAGACCGACGCGCCGTTCCTCACCCCGGTGCCCTGGCGGGGTCGGCCCGGCGGCCCCTACCTGATCCCGCTGACGCTGCGGGCGCTCGCCGAGACCCGGGGCGTGGGCGTCGCCGAGCTCGGCGCGTCGATCGCGGCCAACGCCGAGCGGGTGTTCGGGCCCTGGTAGGCACCGATGCGCTGCTCGCGCCGGCCGAGCTGCGGGCGCTGGCGCACGCGCTGGACCTACGGCCGACGAAGCGTCGCGGGCAGAACTTCCTCGTCGACGCGAACACCGTGCGCCGGCTGGTCCGGCTGGCCGAGGTCGG
Organism: Frankia sp. AvcI1; assembly: GCF_001420875.1. NCBI lineage: Bacteria > Bacillati > Actinomycetota > Actinomycetes > Frankiales > Frankiaceae > Frankia > Frankia sp. AvcI1. Next base: position 70,912 of record NZ_LJFZ01000006.1, read on the forward strand.
CCCGGACGACACAGTGCTGGAGATCGGTCCGGGTCTCGGCTCGATGACCCTGGGGCTGCTCGGCACCGCCGGCGCCGTCGTGGCCGTCGAGGTGGACCCGCCGCTGGCCGCCGCCCTGCCGGTGACCGTCGCCGCCCGGCTGCCCGCCGAGGCCGCGGCGCGGCTGCACGTGGTGCTCGCCGACGGGCTGCGGCTGGGACCGGCGGACCTGCCCGCGGGCGTGCCCGCCCCGGACGTGCTCGCCGCGAACCTGCCCTACAACATCGCGGTGCCGCTGCTGCTGGGCGTGCTCGAACGGCTGCCGTCGCTGCGCCGCGGCCTGGTGATGGTGCAGGCGGAGGTCGCCGACCGGCTCACGGCGCCGCCCGGCAGCCGGGTGTACGGCGCGCCCAGTGTGAAACTGGCCTGGTACGCGCGCAGCCGCCCGGCCGGTGGCGTGCCCCGCCCGGTCTTCTGGCCGCAGCCGAACGTCGACTCCGGGCTGGTCGCCTTCACCCGCCGGACCCCGCCGGCGCCGGCGGAGCTGCGCGCCGAGGTCTTCGCCGCCGTCGACGCCGCCTTCGCCCAACGCCGCAAGACGCTGCGCACGGCCCTGGTCCCCTGGGCCGGCTCGCGCGACGCCGCGACGGCCCTGGCGGAGGCGGCCGGGGTGGATCCCGGCGCCCGCGGCGAGACCCTCGACGTCGAGGCCTTCTGCCGCCTCGCCGCCGCCCGCCGCGCCGCCGTCGCCGAGCCCGCCGCGGCTACTCAGCTTGCCGGGGCCCCTGCCGCCGAGCCCGGTCCGCCCGACTGACGAGGACGCGCCGTCGGGACCGCGCCGGGTTCCCTGCTTGTCCAGAGGGTTCCGTGCCCGATTTATCCCTCTGGATAAGCATGCGGACGCCCCGGCAGCGGCAGCGGAGTCGGTCAGAGGGGGGAGATGCCGACGGCGCGGCGGACGCCCTGGAGGACGGGGCGGGCGCGGTCGCGGGCCTGCTCGGCGCCGGCGTCGAGGATCGCGTCGAGCTCGCTGCCGGGGGCGACGAGGGCCTCGTACTGCTCGCGCAGCGGCGACAACCAGGCGTTGACGGTCTCGAACAGGGCGTTCTTCAGCTCGCCCCAGCCGGTGCCGCCCTGCTCCAGACGGGCCCGCATGTCCTTGACCGCCTCGGGGGTGGCGAAGTTCTCGAACAGTGCGAACGCCGCCGAGGCGTCCGGGTCCTTCGGCTGCTCCACCGGTGTGCTGTCGCTCACGATGCCGCGGATGAGCTTCCGTAGCTGCTTCTCGGGGGCGAACAGCGGGATCGTGTTCTTGNAGGACTTGCTCATCTTGCGGCCGTCGGTGCCGGGTAGGGTCCGGNCCGAGCTGCCGGCGGGGTAAATTCCCTCCGGAATCCTCAGGCTGAACACGTCGCCGAAGAGATGGTTGAACGAGCCGGCGATGTCGGCGGCGTATTCGACGTGCTGCGACTGGTCCTGCCCGACGGGCACCACGTCGGTGTTCATGATGAGAATGTCGACGGCCATGAGAATCGGGTAGTTGAACAGGCCCATGTTGATCCCGGCGTCCAGATCCGCCACGCCGGACTCGGCGTTGCGGTCGCGGGCGGCCTTGTAGGCGTGCGCCCGGTTCATCAGGCCCTTGCCGGTCACGCAGGACAGNACCCAGGACAGCTCGAAGATCTCGGGGACGTCGGACTGGCGGTAGAAGACCGTGCGCGCCGGGTCGAGGCCGAGCGTGATCCAGGTGGCCGCCACCGACCGGGTGTAGCTCGCCAGCTCCCTGCGGTCGCGAATCGACGTCAGGGCGTGGTAGTCGGCGATGAAGTAGATCGACTCGTAGGTCGACGTGAGCTCCAGCGAGGGCCGGATCGCTCCGATGTAGTTCCCGAGATGCGGCTCGCCCGTCGGCTTGATGCCGGTCAGCGAGACCTTCGGCTGTTGCGCTGCCATGCCTGCGCAGTCTACGGAGGCGACCCGCAGCGGCGGACCGCCGGCGCCGTGCCGACCCGCGTCGCGCGGACCCAGGCGTCCCGGGACGTGCCCGGGACGCGCGTCGCGGCGGGGCTGTCTAGGCGTCCCCGCCGAACAGGCCGGTCACGGAGCCGTCCTCGAAGACCGCCTTGATCGCGGCGGCGAGCAGCGGGGCGATCGACAGTTCGGTGATCTTGTCGATCCGTGCCTCGCTGGGCAGCGGCAGCGTGTTGGTGAGGACGACCTCGCTGATCTCGGAGTTCTTCAGCCGGTCGGCCGCCGGCCCGGACAGCACACCGTGCGTCGCCNCCGCGATCACGTCGGTCGCGCCGTGCTCCTTGAGCGACTCCGCGGCCTTCGTGATGGTGCCGGCAGTGTCGATCATGTCGTCGACGATGACACAGGTGCGGCCGCGGACCTCGCCGACCACGTCGAACATCTTCACCTGGTTGGGCACGTCCGGGTCGCGGCGCTTGTGGATGATGGCCAGGGGGCAGCCCAGCCGGTCGGTCCAGCGTTCCGCCACCCGGACCCGGCCCGAGTCGGGGGCCACGACGGTGACCTCCGAGGTGTCCAGCTTGTTCTCGATGTAGTCGGCGAGCAGCGGCAGCGCGAACAGGTGGTCCACCGGGCCGTCGAAGAAGCCCTGGATCTGTGCGGTGTGCAGGTCGACCGACATGAGNCGGTGCGCGCCGGCGGTCTTGAACAGGTCGGCGACGAGCCGGGCGGAGATCGGCTCGCGGCCGCGGTGCTTCTTGTCCTGGCGGGCGTACGGGTAGAACGGCGCGACCACCGTGATCCTTTTGGCGCTCGCCCGCTTCAGGGCGTCCACCATGATCAGTTGTTCCATCAGCCAGGTGTTCACCGGCGCCGAGTGGCACTGCAGGACGAAGGCGTCGCAGCCGCGGACCGATTCGGAGAAGCGAACGAAGATCTCGCCGCTGGCGAACTCGTAGGCGTTCGTCGGCACGGGTTCGACGTCGAGTGCGGCCGCCACCTCCGCCGCGAGGCCGGGGTGCGAGCGTCCCGCAAAGAGCATCAGGTTGCGCCGGTTCTCGGTCTGGTAGGCCACCGCGTTCTCCTTGGACGGGACGGATGATCAGGCTGGGGTGCCGTCGGCGGCGTGCCTGCGCGCGCAGAGGTGCTGCCCCGCGCGGCCTGCCGGCGCGGCCGGACCGATGGGGCGNTGTGCATCCCCCCGCTGGTCAGAAGGTTGGGACCGACCCCTCTACGTTCTGCTTCCCGCTCCGGGAACGCCAGCGATCCCGGCCTCNCCGCTGCCGGTGTGCGTCAAGTCACCCCGACCATGCGGGCCGGCATCGGGCGTGCCGACCCCGTGCGCCTGTGCTGCGAGGGAGTCGGCCGGGATGGGGCCGGCGGGGATGGAGTCGGCCGGGATGGAGTCGGCGGGGATGGGGTCGGCCGGGATGGGGTCGCCTGGGCGGGACTCGGCCGGGAGGAGGTCGGTCGGCGTCGCCGCGTCGGCGACGGCGGGCCCCGGCGAGGCACCGGCGGCGGCCGCGGCGGCCGCCGCGGCGGGGCTGCCGGGCCGGCGCCGCTGCGTCCAGCCCTCGATGATCCGCTGGCGCCCCTCGCGGATGGCCAGCGCGCCCGGCGGCACGTCCTCCCGGATGACGGACCCGGCACCCGTGTAGGCACCGTCTCCGACGGTGACCGGGGCGACGAGCATCGTGTCGCTGCCGATGCGAACGTCGGAGCCGATGACGGTGCGGTGCTTCGCGACGCCGTCGTAGTTCACGAAGACGGTCGTGCAGCCGATGTTGCTCCGCTCGCCGACGACGGCGTCGCCGACGTAGGCGAGGTGGGGGACCTTCGTGTGGTCGCCGAACTCGGCGGACTTCGTCTCGACGAAGGATCCGATCTTGCCCTCCCGGCCGAGCCGGGTGCCGGGGCGCAGGTGGCTGTAGGGGCCGACGGTGGCGCCGGCGCCGATCTCGGCGCGGTCGGCCGTGGTCCGCACGACGCTCGCCTCCGCGCCGACGATCGTGTCCGTGAGGGTGCACTCGGGGCCGACGGTGGCGCCCCTCGCCAGGTGGGTGCGTCCGTGCAGGAAGGTGTGGGGGGCGATCGTCGTGTCCGGCTCCAGGGTGACGTCCGCGTCGATCCAGGTGGTGGGCGGATCCACGACGGTGGTCCCGGCCTTCATGGCCGCGACGACGATCCGGTCGCGCAGCGCCNGGCCGGCGGCGGCGAGCTGGACCCGGTCGTTGACCCCGGCGGCCTCGGCCGGGTCGGCGACGACCCGCGCCGCCACCGGGCTGCCGTCGCCGACCAGGAGCCCGACGACGTCGGTCAGGTACTCCTCGCCCTGGGCGTTATCCCTGGTCAGCCGGGCCAGNGCCGCCTGGAGCGGGCCGGCGCGGAAGGTGTAGACCCCGGTGTTGATCTCCCGGATGGCGGCGGTGGCCGCGTCGGCGTCGCGATGCTCGATGATCGCCTGGACCCCACCTGCGGCATCGCGCACGACCCGGCCGTAACCGGTGGCGTCGTCGAGGACGGCGGTCAGCACCGTCGCCGCGGCGCGCTGGGCCTGGTGATGGCCGGCGAGGGCGGCCAGCGTCTCCCCGGTGAGCAGCGGGGTGTCGCCGGGGAGCACGACCACCGAGTCGTCGGGGGCGAGCCCGTCGAGCGCCGCCAGGGCGACCCGAACAGCGTGGCCCGTACCGTGCTGACGGTCCTGCACGACGGGGACGACCGTCGGGGCCTGCTCGGCCAGCATCNCCGCGACCTGCTCCCGGCCGTGGCCCACGACGACGGCGGTGCGGGGCGCGGCCAGGGTGCCGGCGGCGTGCAGCACGTGCCCGAGCAGGGTTCNCCCAGCGATACTGTGCAGCACCTTCGGTGTCGTCGAGCGCATCCGTCGACCCTCGCCCGCAGCCAGGATGATGACGGCGGCCGGACGTGGTGAAGTCACGCGATCTCCCGGATCTTCGGCCTGCACGACGATGGGGCGACGGGCACCACACTACCGCGACCTGCTGACCGGGCCCGGGGAGGTGACGGCGGCCGGTAACACGCCGGGCGCCGTCACCGGAGGAGGGCCTCGACCGGCCGGCGGGGAACGACCCGACCGGTCCCCGCCGAAGCGTTCGGCCGCTCGCGGAGAAAGGATCGCGATGGCGGTCCGGCCGGCGCGGCGGTACTTCCCGGCGATTCTTTGTGATGGTATTACTGGTGGTACTCCAGTAGTGCTCCGCCGCCACGACTCGAACGTGGACTAAGAGAACCAAAATCTCCTGTGCTGCCGATTACACTACGGCGGACCGCGGGGAAAACATGCCAACTCTACCATCGTGGGGTGGCGCGGATGGTAAAAGCAGGGTCGCGGACCACTGTCCCGCGGGTCGGGCCGCGCCGCGGTCCCCGCCGACCCCGCACAGCCCGATGCATCGGGCGCCCGCGGCGATCGGGGCGCACCACACCACCGCGGCGCCATTACGGGGCGTGCCGCCCGAGGTGAGCGGTGTCGGGTGCCGTGCTGGTCGCCGGGCGAGGTCCGAGCACGTTCTGCGGGATGCCCGTCGGGGTGGCCCGGGTGGTGACCTCGGTGGGGCGGGTACCCCCACGAGACGTAGACCATTCGGGCGGGTGCCGGCCGGTGGGCATACAGCGATGTACAGCGATGCCGGCAGGCCGNCAGGCTGGGCCGCCCTGCCGAGTGGCCCGTTTGCGTGGTGGACGCCNGCAATGGGGACTGTTGTCACATCGGCGGGCTACCGTGGCCGGTGGAGTGCCGGCGCAGTGGACCTGCCGCGATGGACGGGACGAGGCGATGACCGCTACCGACACGGTGACACCGAGCAACAATCGGGCGCCGGATGACGACCGGGAAACGACTGCGGGGCTCGGCCGCGCCGATCCCGCCAACAACCGGGGCAACGCCACCAGGCCCAGGTCGATGGCGAAGGCTCGGGCCGAACAGATCATCATGGTGACGACGATCATCATTCCGCTTGTCGCGGTGGTCGCCGCGATACCCGCCCTGTGGGGCCGGTGGATCTCCTGGCATGACGTCGTCCTTGCCCTGATCTTCTATGCCATCAGCGGGCACGGGGTGACGGTCGGATTCCACCGTTACTTCACCCACCGTGGATTCAAGACGTCCCGGCCGGTGCGCATCGCGCTCGCCGTCGCCGGAAACATGGCGATCGAGGGCCCGGTGATCCNCTGGGTGGCCGACCACCGGCGCCACCACNCCTTCAGCGACGCCGAGGGCGACCCACACTCGCCGTGGCGCTACGGCCCCGGCACATGGTCGATGATGAAGGGCCTCTACCACGCCCACGTCGGCTGGCTGTTCGACGTCGAGCAGACCGACCAGCGCCNCTTCGCCCCCGACCTGCTCGACGACCCGGACATCGTGAAGGTCAGCCGCTCGTTCGCCGGCTGCGCCTTCGTCAGCCTCGCCGCGCCAGCGATCATCGGCGGCCTCTGGGGCGGCTCGTTCGAGGCGGCCGTGCAGGCGTTCTTCTGGGCGGNCCTCGTCCGGGTCGCCACGCTCCACCACGTCACCTGGTCGGTGAACAGCATCTGCCACGTGCTCGGCTCCCGGCCGTACCGCTCGCGGGACCGCTCCGCCAACGTGTGGCCGCTGGCGCTGCTGTCGATGGGGGAGTCCTGGCACAACCTGCATCACGCCGAGCCGACCTCGGCCCGCCACGGCGTGCGCCCCTGGCAGATCGACACGAGCTTCTACATCATCAAGCTGATGGAGACGCTCCACCTGGTCTGGGACGTGCGCTGGCCCGACCCGGCCCGCCTCGCCACCAAACGCGTCACCGCCGACGCTACGGCCTGAGCCGCCTCGGCTGACTGGTCCGCCTCGGCAGGCTGAGCCACCTCGGTCGGCTCAGCCTTCGAGGTCGGCGGCGAGGGTCAGCCAGGCCTCCTCGGTGGCGTCCTTGTCGGCGACGACGGCGCGCAGCTCGGCGTCCAGCGCCAGCAGGCGCTCATGGTCGGTCGCCGCCTCGGCGAGGGCCACGTGGAGCTCCTGCTCGCGGCGGGTCAGCCGATCGAGGGCACGTTCGAGGCGGGTCAGCTCCTTGCGGGCGGCCCGCAGCTCGCTGCCGGATCGGGACGGTCCGGTCGTCGCGCCGATGGCGGCCGCTGCCGTGCCGGATCCGGCCGTGCCGGCCGCTGCCGTGGCGGCGGCGGGGACACCTGGCGCGGTCCCGTCCGCGCCACCCGCTGCACTCCGGCTACCCGTGCCACTTCGGCTACCCGTGCCACTTCGGCCATCCGTGCCACTTCGTCTACCTGCGCCATTCGTTCCGCCCGCGGTGGCTGCTCGGNCCGGCGGAGCCGAGGTGGCGGCCTCCGAGCCGGCGGCGGCTCGGCGGGCCAGGTACTCCTCGATGCCGCCGGGCAGCATCCTCAGGTGGCCGTCGCCGAGCAGAGCCAGCGTCACGTCACAGGTCCGCTCGAGGAAATACCGGTCGTGGCTGACCACGACCAGGGTGCCGGGCCAGGAGTCCAGCAGGTCCTCCAGCGCGGTCAGCGTGTCCGTGTCGAGATCGTTCGTCGGCTCGTCCAGGAGCAGGACGTTCGGCCGGGCCATGAGCAGGCGCAGCAGCTGCAGCCGGCGCCGCTCGCCACCGGAGAGGTCGCCGACCCGGGTCCACTGCCGCGACGACGGCAGGCCGAACTGCTCCAGCAGCTGCCCGGCGCTGCGCTCCCGACCCCGCTCGACCTCCAGCACCCGGCCGACCTGCTCGACGGCCTCCAGCGCGCGCAGCGACGCCGGTAGCTCGGCGACCTCCTGGGACAGCAGCGCCGGTCGGACGCTGGCCCCCACCTTCACCCGCCCTCCGTCCGGGACGACCTCGCCGAGCAGGGTGCGCAGCAGCGTCGTCTTGCCGGCGCCGTTGACGCCGACCAGCCCGATCCGGTCCCCCGGCCCCAGCAGCCAGGTGATGCCGTCGAACAGGGTGCGGTCCCCGATCCGGACGGTGATGTTCTCGGCGTCGTAGACGTCCTTGCCGAGCCGGGACGCCGCGAAGCTGCGCAGCGCCATCGTGTCGCGGGGCGGCGGCTCGTCGGCGATCAGGGCGTTGGCGGCGTCGATGCGGAACCGCGGCTTGCTGGTCCGGGCGGGGGGCCCGCGGCGTAGCCAGGCGAGCTCCTTGCGCAGCAGGTTCTGCCGGCGGGCCTCCGTCGCATCCGCCCGTCTGGTCCGTTCGGCCCGGGCGAGGACGTAGGCGGAGTAGCCCCCCTCGTAGGCGTCGACCCGTCCGTCGACGACCTCCCACACCCGGCCGCACACCTCGTCGAGGAACCAGCGGTCGTGGGTGGCGACGAGCAGGCCGCCGCGCCAGCCGGCGAGGTGGCCGGCGAGCCAGGCGACGCCCTCGACGTCGAGATGGTTCGTCGGTTCGTCGAGAATCAGCAGGTCGAGGTCCTGGACCAGCAGTCGCGCCAGCGCCACCCGCCGCCGCTCGCCACCCGACATCGGGCCGAGCACGTCGTCGAGGCGGTCCAGCAGGCCGAGGCCGGCGAGCACACCGCGGCGGCGCGGGTCCGCCGCCCATTCGTGTTCCGCGCCGGTGCCGACCACGACCTCGCGGACCGTGCGGTCGGCGGGCAGCACGTCCGCCTGCGCCAGCGAGCCCACCCGGGTCGAACCCGCGTGGACGACCCGGCCGGCATCCGGCTCCGCCTCGCCCGCGATGATCCGCAGCAGGGTGGACTTGCCGGCGCCGTTGCGCCCGACCACGCCGATCCGCTCGCCGGTGCCGACGCCGAGACTCACCTGGTCCAGCAGCGTGCGGGTGCCGAAGGCGGCGTCGATGTTCTCCAGGCTGACCAGGACGGGGCTCACGGTCCGCCGCCCGACCCGTCCGCGCCGTCCGGCCCCTCCAGCACCCGGGCACCGGCCGCCGGCCCGGACGCCCGGCGCACGGCCCGGGCGACGCCCATGCCGGCCAGGCTCGCGGCCAGCTCGACGCTCTCGGTCGCCCCGGCGGCGAGGAAGGCGCAGGTCGGCCCGGAACCGCTCACGATGGCCCCGACGGCGCCGAGCTCGCGGCCGGTCTCCAGGACCCGGCGCAGCGCCGGCCGCAGCCGCAGTGCCGCCGGCTGCAGGTCGTTGACGAGGGCCGCCCCGAGCTGGGCGGGGTCGCCGGTGCGCAGCGCCGCCAGCACGTCGTCGGCGGGGGTGGGCCCCGTGCGCAGCCGGCCCTCGGACAGCTTGTCGAACTCGGCGTAGACGGCCGGAGTGGACAGGCCGCCGTCGGCGAGGGCGAACACCCAGTGGTACTCGCCGGTGGCCAGGACGTCGGTGAGCTGCTCGCCCCGGCCGGTGCCCAGCGCGGTCCCGCCGGTCAGCGGGAACGGGACGTCGCTGCCGAGCCGGGCGGCGAGGCCGGCGAGGGCGACCCGGTCGAGGCCGGCCTGCCACAGCGCGTCGAAGGCGACCAGCGCCGCCGCCGCGTCCGCGCTGCCGCCGGCCATGCCCGCGGCGACCGGGATGCCCTTGGTCAGGGTCAGGTGCACCCGCTCCGAGGTGATGCCCGCAGCCTCGGCGACGAGGTGCGCCGCCCGGACCGCGATGTTGTCGCGGCCGGTGGGGACGATGGACACGTCGGGGGTGGTCGTGGCCGGGCCGCGTGCGGTCGGGTCGGCGCCCTCGCCGGAGACCTCGACGGTGACCACGACCCCGTCCTGGTCGCCGGAGGGCACCCCGTCGATGGTCGTGGGGTCGGCCGCCGTGGGGTCGGCCGCCGTGGGGTCGAGCGTCGTGGCGGTCAGGTCGTCGAACAACGAGACGGCCTGGAGCACGGTGATCACGTCGTGGTAGCCGTCCGGCCGCAGCGGCCCGACGCCGAGATGCAGGTTGACCTTGGCCGGGGCCCGGACGGTCACGGCGGCGATGCCGGCTCCCGCGCCTTGGCGCGGGCCCGGGTGGGATCGAGGCAGCGGATGCTCCTTCGCTCGGACTCACTCAGGCTGGTCTGTGCGGGCGGCTCTACTCGGGCGGGCGGCCTCTACTCGTGCGGGCAGTCGTACTCGTGCGGGCGGTTGTCCTCGTGCGGGCGGTTGTCCTCGTGTGACGGTCGTGCTCACGTGGCGGTCGGGCTCGTATAGCGGTCGTGTTCGTGCTGGTCGTCCTCGTGCGGCGGTTCCACACGCTCAGCGTTGCTACGCGTGCTGAGCGGCACCGCCCGTCCGGGCGGGGGCAACCGGCCGAACCCAACCTATCCGCGGGTCCGGAGCGTATGACCGTCCACCCGCGGGGTACATGAGAGGTCGGGATGCCTGGCTGGTGAAATCGGGCGACTCGCGGCGTGGGTGACCCCGTCGGANAGGGCCCGCACGTGCTTCGTGATGCCCCCTCGCCCGGTTGGACCTGGCCCTTCACACCTTCCCCAGGCTTCCTTGACGTCCGGCCTGCACGTGCGTCGCCGCCGCGTCCCAGCTGACCCGCGGTGACCCGGTCGGACCCGACCCCAGCGGGCCGCGGCCTGACGGCGGGTGCCCCGCGACCACGGCCCACTCGGGGGGCGCCGAAAACCACGAAGGGGACCACCATGACCACGACCACCAGCTCCGGAACCGCGACCACCGGTGCCGGAACCTCGACCAGCACCGGCCAGGCCGATTCGTCGGCGACCGGCGCCGGTGGCGCCAACCGGACCACCGTGCCGGACCGGAAGCACTCCACGGAGCTCACCACCGAGCGAGGCCGCACGTCGATCGCGGATGCCGTGGTCCGCAAGATCGCCGGGGTGGCGGCCCGCGAGGTCGCCGGCGTGCACAAGCTGGGCACCGGCGGCGCCCGGGCGGTCGGTTCGGTGAAGGCCCGCATCCCCGGCGCGTCGGCGAGCGTCGCCCAGGGCGTCGCGGTCGAGGTCGGCCAGCGGCAGGCCGCCATCGACCTGGACGTGGTCTGCGACTACGGCGTCTCCATCNTCGACCTGTCGCAGTCGATCCGGCGCAACGTGGTCAGCTCCGTCGAGGGGATGACCGGGCTGGAGGTCACCGAGGTCAACGTCGCCATCGACGACGTCTTCATCGGCGACGACGGCCAGGAAGACACCCGGCGGGTCGAGTGAACCTGGTCGGGACGGGTGACGTGACCACCTGGTTCCGCTGGGATCCCGACCGGGTGGCGGCCGCGGTGGCCGCCTGTCCAGAGGTGACCCGACTGGTCGCCGCCCCGACGCCCTCGCCCCTGCGCATCCCCGAGCGCCCGGGCTGGCCGTTGCCCGACGGGCCTGACGCGGCGGTCGCCGCCGGTTCCGGCGGGGCGGTCGAGGACCGTGGGGTGGAGGCGGCCGATTACGGCGGGGGGGTCGTGACCGAGGAGCGCGGGGTGGACGACGCGGCGCGGGACCGCCTCGAGGTGGCGGAGGTGGCGACGTATCTGCCCGGCCGCCGGGTCGCGGGGGTGCGAGTGCGCGCCGACCGGATCCTCGTGCAGGTCGACTGCCGCTACGGCCCGCGGCTGGCCGATCTCGCCGACCGAGTCCGGGCCGCGGTGCTGCGCGCCGCACCCGACTGCCCCCGGGTGGATGTGATCATCCGCGATCTGGATCCACCGGACGGGTTGGTCTCGGTCGACCGGCCTGCCCCGGTCGACCCGGCTGCCCCGGGCGATCAACGGCGCTCGGTTGGTCCGGCGCAGGTGGGGGATGGTGACCAGCCGTGGGCCTGGTCACCGTGACCCCGCAGGAGGCGGGTGACGCGGCCCGTCCGGACTCCCGGGCTGACGCCGACGCGGCCCGGCGCCGGGCGGAGATACGCGCGTTCGTCCGGACGCACCACCCGGACCGCGGTGGAGATCCCGACGCCTTCGCCGAGGGCCTGCGGGCGCTGCGCGCGGGACAGCCGACCACCGGCCGCTCGACCACCGGCCGGTGGGCCGAGGCCGACTCCGGTCCCACCGCCTACCGCCGGCGCACCGTGGCCGAGCACCTCGCCGGTTGGCTGGCGGAGCGCGGCCGAGGATGGCGCGGTGCGGCGCGGCGGCAGGTCGTCACAGCGCGATGGGGCCGTCGGCTCGGTGTCCGATGGGTACACCGACGACAGGCCCAGAGAGCACAGCGTGGCCCTCGAGTCCNGTGACCCGACACCGCCCGCGTGGAGCGTGGCGGCGCCTCACCCCATGTGACGATCACCCCCCTTGCCCCTTCCCGGCCCGTCCGAGGGGCACACCGGACGTATCACCCGACTGGACGGGTCGGACCGGAAGGGACGTCACCATGCGAGCAGCAGCACTTGGTCTGATCACCGGCCTGATCGCCGGGCTCGCGCTCGCCTTCGGCGGGTTCAGCGAGTTCCTGATCGTCCTCGTGTTCGGGGCGATCGGGCTCGTCGTCGGCAAGGTCGTCGACGGTGACCTCGACATCACCCGCTACGTGGGCGGGGACCGGCGCCGGAGCCGACGGTGACCACGCCGTCCCGGCCCGGTGCCTCCGCCGATGCGGGCGAGCCGGCCGGCACCAGGCGTGCCGGCGGGGGAGCGGGATCGCTGCGCGTCGCCGACCGGGTCGTGGAGAAGATCGCCGCGATGGCCGCCGCGGAGGTGCCCGGGGTCACCGGGCCGCCGCGGCGGCTCTCGCGCCGCGGCGGCGCCCGCCGGGGCGGGGCTCGGTGGCGCGGCCATGCCCGCCGGCCCCGGGTGGATGCCCGGCTCGAGGGCAGCACGGCGCGGCTGACCATGACGTTCTCCGTGCGTTACCCGAACCCCGTCGGCGAGACCGCCGAGCGGGTGCGGGGCGAGGTGCAGGAGCGGGTCGCGGCGCTGGCCGGTGTGCGCGTCGCCCATCTCGACATCGAGGTGCCCTCCCTGAGCCCGGGCGGCGGCGAACCGTTCTAGAGCCGACCAGGTCTCGTCCGCTCCGCGGTGCACGTGAGGCGTGTGCGGTGCGATGCGCACGGTCTGCGGACTCAGACCGTGCAGAACGCACCGCAACTCGCTCCGGCGGCGAGACCGACCAGAGACGGTGTCTGTTCGTACGCGCGTGGGCACGAGTAGTAGACGGGGGCGGACTCGGTGGGGGGTGGACATCGTGCGGATGGGACGCCGGGTCGTCGCGGGGCTGCTCGCCACACTGATCGCGGTTGCCGGTGTGATCGCCGTCGTCGAGATCATCGCGGCGGCGGTGGGTGAAGGCCAGGTCCTGATCAACTGGCGGAGCTGGGCGAACGGCCTGAGCGACACCGCCTGGTCCCGGGGGCCGGCGTTGCTGGCCGCCGGGTTCGTCGCGCTGGTGGGGCTGCTGCTGATCGGGATCGCGCTTCGGAGCGGCACGCCGGCCCGGCTGCGAACTCGCTGGGGATGCCCGCGGGCCGGAGTGTTCGTGGACCGGCGCGGGCTGGCACGGGACCTGCGGGCCACGNCGCTCGCCGTCGACGGAGTGGACCGGGCCCGGGTCCGGGTGCACCGGCGCGTCGCGGACGTCCGGCTGCGCCTGCGCCCCCGCGTCGCCGGCGACACCCCGCGGCGGGTAGCCGCCGTGCTGAGTGAGGAGCTCGACGCCTTCGCGTTGGTCGAGTCGCCCGATCTGACGATCCGGGCGACCTCCACCGGGCGCCGGCACGAACCGGCCGCCGTCGACGGGCCGGCTAGGCATGACGGCCCGGCCGGGTGGGGCGGTCCGGGTGGGCACGCCGGACCCTCCGGAGGTGACGGTCGGCCCGCCTCGGGTGGTGCGGACGAGTCGGGTGGTGCGGACGAGTCGGGTGGTGCGGACGAGTCGGGTGGTGCGGACGGGTCACGGCGGGCGGTCGGGACCGGACCGGACGGCACCCGCCGGGTGGGTGCCGCGGCGCGGCGGGGAGGCGAGGCGCCGTGACCAGGCCTGGGCCGCGCGTGCCGCCGACCGACCGGCGCAACCGGGTCATCCTTGCCGCTCTGGGGGTGCTGCTCACGGCGGCCGGCGTGCTGGCGCTTCTCGTCGGGGTCGGCGTCTTCGGTGACAGCCGGTCGGACCAGCCCGTTCTCGACCCGACCGTCCGTGGCTTCGCCGCGGGGCACGGCTGGTTCTGGCCGGTTGTCGGGGTCGCCAGTGGGCTGGTCGCCCTGCTGGCACTGGCCTGGTTGGCCCAGCAGGCGCGTACCGACAGGTCCCCGGGGCTGGACGTGACCCACGATGCCCTCGGCGACGTGCACCTGCCGGCGGCCGCGCTGACCGACGCCGTCGCGGACGACGTGGCCGCGATCGCGGGCGTCGAGGGCGCGCGGGCCGAGCTGCGGGGCAGGCGTGAACCGTCGCTGGACATCGCGGTCAGAGTGACCCGGGGCACCGACGTGCCCGGCGTGGTCGGGGAGGTCTGCGGCCCGGTGCTGGGACGGGCCCGGCGCGCCCTCGGCCGCCCCGACCTGCCCGCTCAGGTGAACATCCGGCCCGTCGGTGTGGCCCGGCGCCGGCCCCGCGTCCGCTGATGCGCCGGTCCGGTCGGGACCGGTGCCCCGCGGCGGTCCGCATCTGCGCTGGGTCTTGACAGATCGGGGTGGCCGTCCACCTCTCGCGAAGCGTCCGGTACTGTGAAGGACCGCGCCGCGGTGGTCCTCCCGCCCTCCGGCGATGGAATCCCATGTTCTGGAAAGGATGAGCGCCGCCATGTCCGAGGTCCGCATCGCCGCGGAGCCGCGCACCGAGTTCGGTAAGGGCGGTGCTCGTCGCACCCGCCGCGCCGGCAAGGTACCCGCTGTTCTCTACGGTCACGGCAAGCCGCCGCGCCACATCGCCCTGCCCGCNCACGACCTGCTGCACGCCTTCAAGACCGACGCCGGCACGAACGTCCTGTTGACGCTCGAGCTTGCCGACGGCACCGAGCTCGCGCTCGCGAAGGACGTCCAGCGGCACCCGATCAAGGGCAGCTTCGAGCACATCGACCTGGTTCTCGTGAACCGGGGCGAGAAGGTCGTCGCTGACATCCCGGTGCAGGTCGTCGGCGAGCCCCACCCCGACACGCTGGTCGACCAGCAGGTCACCTCGATCGCGTTGAGGGCCGACGCCTCGCGTCTGCCGAACGCGATCGAAGTGGACATCACCGGCCTGGAGCCGGGAACCGCGGTGCTGGCCCGCCAGCTGGCGCTGCCCGAGGGCGCCGAACTCGACGCCGATCCCGACCTGGCCGTCGTGCAGTGCCTGGCCAAGCGAACCGTCGCCCAGCAGGACGCCGAGCTCGGCGAGACCACCGAGGCGACCGAGGAGGCCGGCGCGGCGAGCGCGTCCGCCTAGGCGGACGGCTCTCCCCGTCGACCCCCTCGACTCCCGGCACCTGCCGGATGACCTGCGGATGAGCTGTCGATGACGAACGTGCCGACCGACGACGGGCCGTGGCTCGTCGTCGGACTGGGCAATCCGGGTCCGGGCTACGCCGGCAACCGTCACAACGCCGGATTCATGGTCGTCGACCTGCTCGCCGAGCGGGCCGGGTCACGGCTGAAGTCGCACCGGTCCCGGGCGGATGTCGCCGAGGTNCGCCTCGCCGGCACGCGGGCGATCCTGGCCCGCCCGCTGTCCTTCATGAATCTCTCCGGTGGGCCCGTCTCGGCGGTGCGCACCTTCTACAAGATCGATCCGGCCCGGGTCATCGTCGTGCATGACGAGCTGGACATCCCGTTCGGGAGCGTCCGGCTCAAGCGCGGCGGCGGGGACAACGGCCACAACGGGCTGCGATCGATCTCCTCCGCCCTCGGCACCCGCGACTACCTTCGGGTCCGAGTCGGCATCGGTCGCCCGCCCGGCCGGATGGACCCGGCCGACTACGTCCTGCGGGACTTCGCCGCCGCGGAGCGGCGCGAGCTGCCGCTGCTGCTGGAGCACTCCGCCGACTCGGTCGAGATGCTCATCACGGACGGCCTGGAGCCCACGCAGAACCGCTACCACGCCCTGCTCTGACCGCGCCCCCGGCTCTGCTCGCTCTGACCGCCCCCGGCCCGGCGGTCAGGACGGCGTCAGGTGCTCCTGGATGCGACCGATCAGCGCCGCGTGGTCGAGCTCCCGGCGGACGAACGCCCGGCCGGCGAGCCCGATCTCGGCCGCCCGCACCGGGTTGTCCAGCAGCTCGCACGCGGCGGCGGCGAAGGCGCCCGGCTCCTCGGCGACCAGCAGGTCGGTGCCGGGGGCCCAGTCCAACCCACGACTGCCGGTCGGGGTGCTCACCACCGGGGTGGCGGTCGCCATCGCCTCAATGGCCTTGATGTTCACGCCGGAGCCGGAGCGCATCGGGTTGACCGACAGTGTCGCCGCGGTGAGGTAGCCGGCGACGCTCGGCACGTCGGTGTGCAGCTCGACGCCCTCGAAGCCGGCGAGCCACGCGGCCAGGCCGTCCTCCGGGCGCCGCCCCACCACCTGGAAGGTGGCCTTCGGGTGGTGAACCCGGATCATCGGCCAGCATCCCCCGAGGAACCAGCGCAGCGCCTCGATGTTCGTCGGGGTGTCCAGCGAACCGACGAAGATCAGCCGCTGGTTGCCGGCCACGACCGCGCCGGCCGCCGCGGACAGCTCGCCCGACGAGGACGCGCTCGCCCGCAGCGCCCCCACAGGCAGGAACGGCGGCAGGTGGAACGTGGGCACGCTCGCCCGGGTGCGCCGCCACTCGTGGTCTTCCAGCGAGATGTCGGCGATGCAGGTGACCAGGGGGGAATGGTGCATCGCGAGTTCGGCCAGGCGCAGCTTGTGGTACTCGAGCTCGTAGGCCACGGCCCGCGGGCCGGAGCTGCTGCGTGCGAGCACCCGGAAGAACTCCGAGTCGACGTTGTGCGCGCGCACCAGGTGCGGCAGCTTCCAGATCCGGGCGATCTCCTCGCCGAGATGCGAGGACCGGCAGCTGTAGCTGATCACNGCGTCGGCGCGGGGGGGCGTGGACTCCAACGCCCGGCGCAGCGGCCCGACCGGCCGCGAGGCGTGCATGAAGGGCCTCGGCGTCAGGTGGGCGCGCGGACTGTCGTCCCGGGGCAGCCGGATGACCGCCGAACCGGGAACCGCCTCCTCGTAGGCGGCGATGTCCAGATCCTCCCGCGAGGGGACCAGGATCTNCATCCGAATACCGGCCGCGGAGGCCGCGGTGAGGAAGCTGAATGTCTCCACCCGGCCGCCGGCGTCCGCCGGGAGAAACGGTTCCTCGACAACGACGATCCAGCGCGTGGAGTCGCTCACCGGTCCCACTGTAACGACCCGGGTTCACCCGCATGGGGGAGGGTCGGCCCGGTCACCCGGCCGAGGAATGCGTCGCGTGGCCGGGTGGTCACGATGGCGTCAGGTAGTGCGATGAATAGACCGGACGGTTTCCCGTGGCCCTCCTCGCGCGGCCGCGGGGCCGCGGGGCGCACCGGACTGCCGCGCAGGTCGGGCCGTGCATCACGGCCGCGCAGCGTCATGGGGTCAATCGCGTGACCCGACGGGCCAGGAGCCGTTCGCCGTGGCGTTCCGGCGGAACGCTACGGTTACTGTCATGACAGGTGTCCGGACCATCGGTCGAGGAGCCGCCGTCGCGGCGCTCGGAGCCGTAACTGTTTACGGTCACGTTCTGTATCCGGTTTATATCGGACTGCGCAGCCGTGGCCTGGAACCGACGACACCGCCGGAACCTGAGATCTGGCCGGGCCTGAGCGTCGTCGTCTCCGCGTACCGGGAATCCGCGGTTATCGGCACGAAACTTGATGAACTTGCCGGCACGGACTATCCCGGGCCGATGGAGGTCATCGTCGTCGCGGACGACCCGGAGACCGCGGAGGCCTCGCGCCGGCCCGGCGTGCGGGTGCTGTCCTCGGGGGAGCGGCTGGGCAAGGCCCGCGCGGTCAACCGCGGCGTCGCCGCCGCCTCCCACGAGATCGTCGTGCTCACCGACGCGAACGCGGTGCTCGCCCCCGGCGCGCTGCGTGCCGCCGCCCGCCACTTCACCGACGAGACCGTCGGCGCGGTCGCGGGGGAGAAGCAGGTCGACGACCCCGACGGCGCCCAGGGTTTCTACTGGAAGTTCGAGTCGTGGCTGAAGCGCTGCGAGTCGGCGACCGGGGCGACGATCGGCGTCGTCGGCGAGATGCTGGCCTTCCGCCGCCAGGCGTTCCGGCCGCTGCCCGCCGACACCGCGGTCGACGACGCCTGGCTGGCCCTCGACATCCTCGAGGGCGGACTGCGGGTCGTCTACGAGCCCGAGGCGTACTCGATCGAGTCGGCGGCCCCCGACTACAGCGGTGAGTGGGAGCGGCGGACCCGGATCGTCGCCGGCAACCTGGACATGCTCTGGCGCCGCCGGGCGGCGCTGGTGCCGGGAGCGCTGCCGGTCACCCCGCAGCTGTGGGGGCACCGCCTGGTCCGCTCGTCGTTCGGGCCGATGGCCCACGTCGTCCTCGTCGGCCTGGCCGTCCCGGCCGCCCGGCACAGCTGGGCCGCCCGGGTGTTCCTGGCCGGCAACGCCGCCGGCGCCGCGAGCGCGGGCGCCCTGATGACCGGGCGGACGCCGCCGGGGCCCAGCCGGCTGGTCGCGCAGGTCTTCTTCCTGCAGGCCGTCGCGCTCGGCGGCGTGCGCCGCTTCGCCGCCCGGGACCGTCCGGCCGTGTGGCCGAAGCCGGATCGCCAGCCGGTCGCCGCGGCGTCCGGTGCCGGTGCCGGTGTGCCGTCCGGCGCCGACCCGGCGAGCCCGGGCGGCTCGTCCAGCCCTTCCAGCTCGTCCAGCGCGCTGACCTCGGCCGGCGGCTGAGTCGAGGATGGCAGCACCCTCGGCAGCCGCGCCGTACGGTGCATCGGAAGTTCGCGTGAACACACGCAGTGAGGAGCGTGCCGCCGTGTCGGTCGAGCAACCCAAGCGGTCCACGTGGCAGTACGAGCTCGTGCTGGTCAGCTACCACAGCCGGGAGCAGCTCGAGGAGCTGTTCGCGACGCTGCCGCTGGACATGCCGGTGGTGGTCATCGACAACGCGAAGGGTGCCGACCGGGTCGACGAGCTGCTCGCGGAGCGGCCGAACAGCCGCTACCTCGACTCCGGCGGCGGCAAGGGCTTCGCGAAGGCCNCGAACATGGGCATCCGCTCGTCCAGGTACGACTACATCGTCCTCGGCAACCCGGACAGCCGGCCCACCGTCGACGTCATCGACGTGCTCGTCGACGACCTCATCGCCGATCCGGAGCTGGTCACCAGCGCCGCGACGATGAAGGGCCACGACGACAGGCCCGAGCTGGGCAACGGCGGGTGGGAGCCGACGCCGCGGCGGGTGCTGCTGCATGTCCTCGGCGCGCACAAGGTGGCACCGACCTCGGCGCTGTTCGCGCGCCCGACCCCCGGTCGGCCGATGAACCCCGAGTGGCTGACCGGCGCCTGCATGGCCGTGCGCCGCGCCGCGTTCCTCGACCTGGGCGGCTTCGACGAGACGTTCTTCGTCTACAACGAGGACATGGCGCTCGGCCGGGCGATCCGCGAGGCCGGCCTGCGCCAGAAGCTGCACACCGATCTGCTGGTCCCCCACGGCGCCGGCGGCAGCGGCGCGGGCAAGACCTGGATGCTCCAGATGCGCGGCGCGTCCATGGTCCGCTACCTGCGCAAACACAACGCCCCGGCCCGGGTGAACGTGATGCGCTCGATGCTCGTGGCCGGGTACGCCGGGCGCACGGTGCTCTCCCGGGCCCGTGGCAGGAAGGCGGTGGCCGACGAGCACGCCGCCTACATCAAGGGGCTGCTCGTCGGTCCACCCGCCCCCTGAGGGCCGCCCCCTGAGGCCCGCCCGCCTCCTGAGGCCCCGCCCGGCGTGGCTGGGGCCGGGCGAGGCGGGCGCTCAGGTGAAGCGGGCGACCCGCCACTCGCGGCGGCCGCGGCGGACGAGGATGACGGAACCGTGCAGCAGGTCCTTCTCGGTCACGGTCGCCTCGGCGTCGATCCGGTCGCCGTTGACGAGCACCGCGCGGTTGCCGAGGTGCTCGCGGGCGTCGCGGCGGCTGCTGGCCAGGCCGGTGGCGAGCAGGAGGTCGACGACGGGCCAGCCGCCGTCGGCCGCGAGCCGGGCCAGCGGCTCGGTGACCGTCGGCACGTCGGCGAAGACGTCGGAGATCAGGTCCGCCCCGATCGCCTTCACGTCGCCGCTGAACAGCGCCGCGGACGCGGCCTCCGCGGCGTCGACGGCGGGCTGGCCGTGCATGAGGGCCGTCATCTCCCGGGCGAGATGGCGCTGCAGCGCGCGGCGACCGGGCGCCTCGGCGTGCTCGGCGAACAGCCGCTCCAGCGGCTCGCGGTCGGTGAGCGAGAAGAACAGCGCGAACCGCCGCGCCTCGTCGTCGGACAGGTTGATCAGGAACTGGTACAGCGTGTACGGCGAGGTGCGGTCGGCCGTCAGCCACACCGCGCCCTTCTCCGACTTGCCGAACTTCGTGCCGTCCGCGCGCAGCAGCAGCGGGCAGGTCAACCCGTGCACCTGCGTGCGCAGCACCCGGCGCACGTAGTCGATCCCGGCGACGATGTTGCCCCACTGGTCCGACGCCCCCATCTGGAGCGTGACGCCGTGGTCCTCGCACAGCCGGCGGAAGTCGTACGCCTGTAGCAGCGAGTAGCTGAACTCGGTGTAGGTCAGGCCGACGTCGGGGTCGTCGAGGCGGCGGNGAACCGAGTCCCGCCGGATCATCTCGGTGACGGGGAAGTGCTTGCCGACGTCCCGCAGGAACTCGATCATGCCGAGCCCGCCCAGCCAGTCGCCGTTGTCGACGAAGGCGGGGATCTCCTCGGCGGCAAGCGCCCGCCCGAAGATCGTCTCCATGATCTCGCGGTGGCGGGCCACGTTGGCCCGCACGTCCTCGACGGTGAGCAGGCTGCGCTCGGCGGACTTGCCGGACGGGTCGCCGATCAGCCCGGTGCCGCCACCGAACAGGGTGACGGCGCCGAGCCCGGCCCGCGCGGCCCGGATCAGCAGCGTGATCGGCAGCAGATTGCCGATGGTCAGCGACGGGGCGGTCGGGTCGAAACCGATGTAGCAACGCCGCCCGCCGCTGTCGAGGTGGTCCCGTAGTTCGGCGGGATCGGTGCTGTCGTGGATGAGTCCACGCCAGGACAGCTCGTCCAGGAGCGCGTGTGTCATGTGGCCATGTTAGGAGTGGCCGCGTGGGCCCCCGTGCGTCGTGGCCCGCCGGGCGGACAGCAGATGCGCACTCACACCGAGCAGGCCGCCCAGCCAGACGGCCAGGGCCAGCCCGCCGACCCACACCAGCGCGGCGAGGAGGCCGGATCGGCCACCCGGGCCGCCGGACCCGCCGGATCCGCCGGCCGCTGCCAGCGAGCCGCCGGCTCGGTCCTGGCCCGACCCGCCACCCGCGGCCGCCCCGCGCTCGCGGCCGTCCGCGGGATCGGTGGGGGCGCCGGCGGTCAGGCCCGGCGGCGTGGCGGCGCCGTCCGCTGGTTCCGCCCGCCCATCGGCCCCCGTCGGCGGCACCGCGGCGGCCGACGAGCCGAGATCACCGCCGCCGTGCGAACCGGCCCCGGAGCCGTCCGCGCGGCCGGCCCCGCCGGAGCCGACGGAACCGCCGTCTCCGGTGGTGCCGCCGGGGCTGCCGGAGCCCGACCCGGCCCCGGCGGGGTCCGCGCCGGCGGGTGGCTGGCCGGCCGTGCCCCAACGGGTCGGGGTGGCCAGCAGGGGATTGGCGGCGACGGCCGGTACCGGTCGGGTCAGCGCCGCGGCGGGGTCGACGATGCCGAAGCCGAACTCGACGTCGCGGCCCGGCGGCCCGGCGTCACGCGCGGTGTAGATGAGCCGCTCGATGACGTTGGGTGCGTCCAGGTCGGGCCAGGCCGATCGGATGAGCGCGACCACGCCCGAGACGATCGCGGCCGAGTTCGAGGTGCCGGCGCCGGTGTCCAGGCCGTCCGGGGACACCCTCGTCGGCACCGGCGCCCGGATGCCCGGGGCCGGGGCGGCGATGACGGCCCGCGCTCCGCGCGACGAGCCGCGCCAGAAGTCGCCCCGCGCGGTCGATCCGGTCACGGCGACGACGCCGGGGATGTTCGCCGGCGAGTTGATCTCACTGTCACCGGTCTCGACGTTGCCGGCGGAGGCGACCACGACCACGTCGTGGGCGAAGGCGTAGGCCACTGCCTCCCGCTCGTCGCCGGTCGCGGCCCCGGCCGAGCCGAGGGAGAGGTTGATGACGTCCGCACCCAGGTCGACGGCCCGGTGGATGCCGTGGGCGACCTCCGCCGAGTCCGCCTCGGCCCCGGTCGAGACGGGCAGGATCCGGGCGGCCGGGGCGATGCCGCGCACCTCGGGCCGGCCGTTGTCGTTGCGCCCCGCGATCAGGCCCGCCATGGCGGTGCCGTGGCCGTCGGGGTCGTCGTCACGCCACCCGTCGGGAGCCGCCCCCGGCCCGACGCCGGCGCCGGGCAGGACCTGGCCCTGCAGCTTCGGGTGGCCGGCATCCACCCCGCCGTCGATGACCGCGACCACCGCCCCCGCGCCCTCGCTGACCTGCTGCGCCTGGGCGAGCCCGAGCACCGCGTGGTACCACTGCGAGCCCTGTGCGGGGGCGACGGGGGCGGGAAGGACGACACCCGGGCCCGCGGCGGCCGGGTCGGCGACGGCGGGCGCGGCGAGCAGCGGCCCACCAAGGACGGCCAGGGTCAGTAGCGCCAGGACGGCCGGCAGGCCCGGTACGCAGGGCAGGCCCGGGACGACCGGCACCGCCCGGCGGGCGCGGCGCGGCGCGGCCGTCCCGCCGGGACCGCGGGGCTCCGTCCCATCGGGACCGCGGGTCATGGCGCGGTGCTGCATGAGGGGGGTCCTGCCTCCCGGGACGTGCCACTCGGCGCGTTGAGGGGGATCACGGGCGGCCGGGGTGGAAAGGCGCGATCGGCATCGCCGTGTGAGGCAGTTTTCCATAGTGCCGGCCCTATCCGCGCCGTTGTCGGAAAGTAAACAGATACACCCCAGTTGACCTGGTGCGGCGCAAACGTCGGCGCGTCTCGGGATCGGCCCGAGGCGCGCCGGGGAGCCGGACGCGGAGGGGCGGCGCCGTTGCGGCGGAACGGATACCACAATCTGTGTTGTGGCGATTACGATTTCGGATTGGCCGCCTCGGCCGTCCCGTCGCGGCGGCTCGGCGCGGTTACGTCCGCCTCCGGTGGACCGCCCCAAGCCGCCGAGGATGCCGGATTTCGGGTGGAACATCCGTGGTGTTCCGGTTGTCGCCGCGGCCGCGACCGCCGTGGATATCCGGCGGATATCACCGCCGCCCGACCCCACCGTTCCGTTCGAACCAACTCTCACGTGAGGGTAGAGTTTGGGTGGCCGGATGCGGTGGCCGTGACGGGCCACCACGAGAGGGGCCACAGGGATGACCGAAAGAGGGGACACCGGCGCGGAGGTCGGGCCGGACCGGCCGGCGCCGCGCGACGGACGCATCGCCGAGCTGACCGCGCTCGCCGCCGCAAGCGAGATCCCGACCGCCGCGCTGTGCCGCGACCTCGCCGTCGCGCACGAGCGCGCCGGGGACCCGGACGGGGCGGTGCGCTGGGCGCTGGCGCTCACCGACACCGACGCCGACCTCGGCGCCTGGTCGGCGGCGGCCGGCGTGCTGCGCCGCTGCCTGCCCTCCGTCGCGCCGCTGCCGCGCTCGGCCCGGGTCGCCGTCCTCGGCAGCTACACGACGTCCCAGTTCGCGGCGCTGCTGCCGCTCGCGGCCGCGCGGGCGGGCGTTGCCATCGAGACCTACGAGTGCGGCTACGGGCAGTACCGCCAGGAGATCCTCGACCCCGCCAGCGGGCTGTACAGCTTCGCGCCGGACGTGGTCGTGCTCGCCGTGCACGCCGGCGAGGCGGCGCTGCCGACCTTCGGGGAGATGCCGGCATCCGGCGATGTGCCGGGGACTGTCGATCCGGCGGACGCCGCGGTCGCGACCGAGGTGCGCCGCTGGACGGCGCTGTGGGAGACGATCCGCGCACGCTGCGGCGCCCGGGTCGTCCAGCACACCTTCGCCATACCCGGCGAGGTCGCCCTCGGGCACCTGGCGCTGCGTACCGGCGGCGCCCGCCCGACCCTGCTCGCCCGGGTCAACGCCGAGCTCGGCCGGGCCGCCGGAGACGGGATCGGCCTGGTCGACTGCGAGCGCCTCGCCGCCGACGTGGGCAAGCGGGCCTGGTTCGACGCGCGCTACTGGCACCGCTCCAAGCAGGCGGTGTCGCTCGCGCAGGTGCCGCTGCTCGCCCGGCACACCGCGGCGGTGATCGGCGCGCAGCTCGGGGTCAGCCGCAAGTGCCTGGTCCTCGACCTCGACAACACCCTGTGGGGCGGCGTGCTGGGAGAGGAGGGGCTCGCCGGCATCGCGCTGGGCGACGGCCCTGTCGGCGAGGCCTTCGCGGCCTTCCAGGACTACGTCGTCGAGCTGAAGGACCGCGGCGTCGTGCTCGCCGTCTGCTCCAAGAACAACGACGCCGACGCGCGGGAGGCGTTCGAGCGCCACCCCGGCATGCGGCTGCGCCTCGCCGACATCGCGATGTTCAGCGCCTGCTGGGACGACAAGCCGACCCAGCTTCGCCGAATCGCCGCCACTCTCGGCCTCGGCCTCGACGCCCTCGTCTTCGTCGACGACAACCCGGCCGAGCGCGAGGCGGTGCGCCAGCTCGTCGGCGAGGTCGACGTCCTCGCGCTGCCCGCCGACCCGCACGGCTACGTCCGGGCGCTGGCCGACTACCCGTTCTTCGAGACGGCGGCGCTCACGGCGGAGGACACCGCGCGGACGGCGACCTACCGGGCCCGGGCCGAACTCGCCGCCGCCGAGGCCGCTGCCGGCTCGCTGGCGGAGTTCCACCGCGGGCTGGACATGACGGCCACCGTCGTCGGGCTCGACGAGCTGACCCTGCCTCGGGTCGCCCAGCTCGTCGGCAAGACCAACCAGTTCAACCTGACCGGGCGCCGCCGCAGCGCCGACGAGATCGCCCGGCTGGCCGCCGACCCCGGCACGGCCGTGCTCTGTGTCCGCCTCGCCGACCGGTTCGCCGACCACGGCCTCGTCGCCGTGGTCATCGCGGTCGAGGCGGGGGACGCGTTGACCGTCGACACCTGGCTGATGAGCTGCCGGGTGATCGGCCGGACCCTCGAGGACGAGGTCGCCGGGCTGATCCTCGCCGAGGCGCGCCGGCGCGGGCTCGCCCGGGTCGTCGGCGAGCACCGGCCGTCGGCGAAGAACGCCCTCGTCGCCGGCCTCTACGAACGCCTCGGCTTCACCCGGGTGGACGGGCCGGACGGAGCGGGCGATCCGTCCGCGCCGGGCGCGACCCACTGGTCCCGGGCCGCGGACGCGCCGTACGCGCCACCCGCCCTGATGCGCGTCGTCGTGGCGGCGACCGGCGTCGATCCGGACGGTGCCGACCAGGCGGGTGCACCGGGCGTCCCGGGTGCGGGCGTCCCGGGTGCGGGCGTCCCGGGTGTGCCGCCCGCCTCGCTGCCTCCCCACGTGTTCGCCCAGACGCGGCCGCAGGACCGCAGGATGGAAAGGGAAAGGGTGCAAAGGTGATGGTGCAGGACCGACTCCAGCAGATCTTCCGGGAGATCTTCAGCGACGACGACCTCATCGTTTCCGACACGATGACCGCCGACGACGTCCCCGGCTGGGACTCGCTCGCGCACATCAACCTGATCTACGCCGTCGAGCGGGAGTTCTCGATCCAGATCGCCGACGACCGGCTCGCCAGCTTCGCCACCGTCGGTGACATGCGCGAGCACATCGAGGAGCTCAGCGGTGTCCACTGAGGCCGGCGCGGCCCGCAACGGAACGGCCCCCCGCGAACCCGGGAGCCCCCCGCCCACGCCCAACGGCTCCACCGCCCACGGCCCCGCCCCGGGAACCCCGGGCGGTGCTGCCGAGACCGACCGCCGGGAGGCGTCCGAGCTGGGCCTGCGGGAGATCCTGCGGGAGGACCTCCGGCGGCACTACGGTTCGTTCGCCCACCCGGGCCTGCACGTGCTCGCCGTCTACCGCCTCGGGCAGTGGCGGCGCACCCGGCGCCAGCCGCTGCGCGCCGCGCTCACGGTGGTCTACAAGGTGCTCAACAACCTCGTCATCCGCAACCTCTACGGGGTCGAGCTCTCCGAGAAGGCCCGGCTCGGCCGGCGGGTCCACATCGGCCATCACCAGACGATCCTGATCCCGCCGTTCTGCGAGATCGGCGACGACTGCACGCTGCGGCACAACCTGACCATCGGCTACGCCGGCGGCTCGGCGTCGCCACGGGACGTGCCCAGGATCGGTGCCCGAGTCGAGCTCGCCCCCGGCGTCCACCTCCTCGGCGCGATCACCATCGGCGACGACGCCCGCATCGGCCCCGGCTCGATCGTGATGACCGACGTGCCTGCCGGTTCCACCGTCTTCGCCGCCCCCGCCCGCGTCATGAAGCCCCCCACCCCCTGATCACCGCACCCCGGTGAGATGCCGCTCGGCCCAACGGCGCGGTTCCGCGGAACATCTGGATCACCGGTCGGTGGTTGCGGTCGTGCGTGGTGCGGTTCCGCGGACATCACGATCAGGTAGCGGGACCGCGGGGGCTGGGTTGACGGACGGATCGCAGGCCGGTTACGCAGAGCGAGACGAGGGGCGAGTCCCCGGACAGCCCCGATCACGCCGGAGTACTCCCGTGGCTGATCGGCAGGCCCGCTCACGGCCAGTCGCGTGCTGTGAGAGTTGCGGTGCGAAGCGCACGGTTTGCGAGTCCAGACCGTGCAGAGCGCACCGCGGTCGGCCACGCCTCGGCTGAGCGGGCGGGCGGGCGACGGTCGACCTGACCGCAGACGACCCGTCGGGGCCTTCCCCCGTCAGTCTTCGGTGACGGTGGATGACGAGGTCCTGCGCGGTCGGTGGNCGGGCGGGCCGGGCTCGTGGGACGAGGGCTGGCGCGGGAGGTCGGCGGTCGGGTCGCGGGACGCGAGCCCGCACCGGGTCGGTACGGTTTGAGGCCGGACCGTCTGGCCCGATCGGGCCACCCCGCGGCCGAATGGGAGAGGACTCGCGGATGAAGGTGCTCGTGACGGGCACGGAGGGGTACCTGGGGTGCCTGCTCGCGCCCGAGCTGATGCGCGATGGCCACGAGGTCATCGGCGTGGACACCGGTTACTACAAGTACGGCTGGCTGTACCGCGGGACGGACCGGACCCCGCTGACCCTCGACAAGGACCTGCGCCACCTCACCGTCGAGGACCTCGCCGGCGTCGACGCCGTGGTGCACATGGCCGAACTGTCCAACGACCCNCTGGGCGCGCTCGCGCCGGACGTCACGTACAAGGTCAACCACCTCGGCTCGGTGCGGCTGGCGAACCTCGCCAAGCAGGCCGGCGTCGAGCGGTTCGTCTACATGTCCTCGTGCAGTGTCTACGGCGTGGCGACCGGCGAGGACGTCACGGAGACCTCGCCGGTCAACCCGCAGACCCCGTACGCCGAGTGCAAGGTCTACGTGGAGCGCGACGTCGCCCCGCTGGCCGACGACTCCTTCTCGCCGACCTTTCTGCGCAACGCCACCGCCTACGGTGCCTCGCCGCGGCAGCGGTTCGACATCGTGCTNAACAACCTCGCCGGCGTCGCCTGGACGACCGGTGAGATCGCGATGACCTCGGACGGCACCCCCTGGCGCCCGCTGGTCCACGGCCTCGACATCGCGAAGGCGATCCGTCTCGCGCTGGCCGCGCCGCGCGACGTCGTCCACAACCAGATCTTCAACGTGGGCGACAGCGAGCAGAACTACCAGGTCAAGGAGATCGCCGACGCGGTCGCCAGCGTCTTCACGGGATGCAAGCTGAGCTTCGGCGACAACGGCGGCGACAACCGCAGCTACCGGGTGTCCTTCGACAAGATCGCGAACACCCTGCCCGGGTTCTCCTGCGACTGGAACGCCCTGCGCGGCGCCGAGCAGCTCCACGAGGTGTTCAGCCGCATCCAGCTCGACGCGGAGACCTTCACCGGCCGCGGGCACACCCGGCTCAAGCAGCTCCAGTACCTGATCGGTACCGGGCAGCTCGACGCCGACCTGTTCTGGGCGCATCCGTGATCGTCACCCCGACGTCGATCGCCGGGGTGTGGATCGTCGACGTCGAGGCGTTCACCGACGCCCGGGGCCTGTTCGCCCGGACGTTCTGCGCCGAGGAGTTCGCGGCGGCGGGGCTCGCCGTCGAGGTGGCCCAGTGCAGCGTGGCCTTCAACGCCGCGGCCGGCACGATCCGCGGGATGC
The DNA here is from genome assembly GCF_001420875.1 of Frankia sp. AvcI1. Lineage (NCBI taxonomy): Bacteria > Bacillati > Actinomycetota > Actinomycetes > Frankiales > Frankiaceae > Frankia > Frankia sp. AvcI1. The sequence continues at coordinate 99,022 of NZ_LJFZ01000006.1, forward strand.
ACTGGGCCGGCGAACCGGTGCGCGAGACCAAGCTGGTCCGCTGCACCCGCGGCGCGCTGCTCGACGTCGTCGTCGACCCCCGGCCCGACTCGCCGACGTACCTGAGCCACGTCGCGGTCGAGCTGTCCGCCGACAACCACCGGGCGTTGTTCATCGACGCGGGGCTCGCGCACGGCTACCAGACGCTGGCCGACGCCACCGAGGCGACGTACCAGATGAACGTCCCCTTCACCCCGGGGCACGACCGCGGGCTGCGCTTCGACGACCCGCGCCTGGGCATCGCCTGGCCGTTGCCGGTGTCCGTGATCTCCGACAAGGACCGGGCCTGGCCGCTGCTCACCGGCGTCGGCGGTCTGACTCCGTTGTCGTCGTAACCGCCCCCCGTTGTCTGATCACTCCCCGGGCCTGCGAAACTCAACGCCGCTCGGCCCGCTGGGCCGGCCGGTACCCCCGCGTCCGGCCCGTCGGGTCGTGCACCAGCACCGACGCGGGCAGATCGATGCCGACATCTCACCAAGGGGAGCGCATGTCATCCGGAAACCCGGCCCAGGGCGGTAGCGGAACCGTCGCGGCCGACGCGAACCAGTCGCCGGCCGCCTCCGGCGGCATCGCCACGCCGGTCACCGCGTGCCGGTCCTGTGGCGGGGCCGCCCCGCGGCTGTTCCTCTCCCTGGGGTCGACGCCCATCGCGAACCGGCTGGTGCGCGCCGACGCCCTCGACGCCACCGACCCGTCGTTCCCACTCGAGGTCGGCTTCTGCGAGTCCTGCGCGCTGGTCCAGCTCACCCACGAGCTGCCCGCGTCGGAGATCTTCGACGAGGACTACCCGTACTTCTCGTCGTTCTCGGACATGCTCGTCCGGCACGCCGAGAAGCACGTCATCGACCTGATCGCCAGTCGCAACCTCGGCCCGGACAGCCTGGTCGTCGAGGTNGCGAGCAATGACGGCTACCTGCTCAAGGCGTTCGTCGAGCGGGGCATCCCGGTGCTCGGCATCGAGCCGACGCCGGGTCCGGCCGCCGCCGCCCGCGAGGCCGGCGTGCCGACCCGCGAGGAGTTCTTCGGCGCGGAGCTGGCCCGCCAGCTCGTCGCGGAGGGCCTGCGGGCCGATGTGATCATCGCGAACAACGTGATGGCCCACGTCCCCGACCTCAACAGCTTCGTCGAGGGCTTCTCGATCCTGCTCNCCGACGGCGGGCTCGTCGACGTCGAGAACCCCGGCGTCGGCGCCCTGCTGGCGCACACCGAGTTCGACACGGTCTACCACGAGCACTTCTGCTACTTCTCCACCATCGCGGTGGACGCCCTCATGCGCCGCCACGGCCTCGCGCTCGTCGGCGTCCAGGAGTTCCCCGAACTGCACGGTGGGACGCTGCGCTGGAGCATGCAGCACGCCGCGGCCGCCGAGCCGACGGAGTCGGTCGCCGCCGTGCTCGGCGCCGAGCGGGCCGCGGGCCTCGACACGTTCGCGCGGTACGCCACCTTCGGCGACGACGTGCGCACGGTGCAGGAGGAGCTGGTCGCGCTGCTGCGGTCGCTGCGGGCCGAGGGGAAGACGGTCGCCGCCTACGGCGCCGCGGCCAAGGGCGCGACGCTGCTGAACTCCAGTGGCATCACCACGGACCTCCTCGACTTCGTGGTCGACCGCAACGTCCACAAGCAGGGCAAGTACATCCCGGGGGCGCGGCTGCCGATCCTCGACCCCGCCGTCCTGCTGGAGCGCCAGCCCGACTACCTGCTGCTCCTGGCCTGGAACGTGAAGAAGGAGATCATCGCCCAGCAGGCGGAGTACGCCGAGCGCGGCGGTTCCTTCATCGTGCCGGTACCCCGGCCGGTCGTGCTGTAGGCGGGTCCTGCATCGTGGTATGGGGTCGTCGTCATCTCCGCCCGCGGCCATCCGGGTCGCGGGCGCCGGGCCGGCGTCGTCGGTCGGGAGAGCGAGCATGACGGACATCGATCCGGACGTACGGGCCTCGGGCTGGCCCGGCGATCCGCCGCCCGAGGACCCTCACTCCGTCGAGCGGACCCCGCACGCCCCCCGGCCGGGCGCGTCGGCGGCGGACGGATCGCCGGCTGCCGGCGGCCAGCGCGGCCCCGCGCGTGCGCACGATCCGGCGTTCGTGGGCTTCGAGGTGTCCTCGGCGATCCCGCCGCAGAGCTGGGCCGCGCCCGCGCCGCCCCCGGCGCCGCCGGTTCACCCTGTCCCCCCGGTTCACCCTGTCCCCCCGGCTCACCCTGCGCTACCCGCTCACCCTGCGGGTGCGGATTCCCGGGGTTCCCGCCCCGGCCGGGGAACCGGACCGGAGGGGCGCTCCGGGGCGGGCCCCGCGGGCCCGCCCCACGACCGAACGGGACCGGCCCCGGGCGGGCGACAACCCGACCGCCCCGGCGCAGGACCGTGGGGTCAGCCCCACCGGCCCCCGGGGCACCCGGGTACGCCCGAGCCGGCGCCCGGCGCACCGGCCTGGCCGGGCCAGCCGCCCGCGTCGCCGCAACGCCAGTTCACCGGGTCCGGAACGTGGCCCCCACCGTCTGGTCAGGGGCAGCAGCCCACGGGGGGACAACTGCGCGGCGGCCCGTCCGGCCCCCGTCGGACCCCGCCGGCCCCGACGTCCGGCGCCGGGCCCCCTGACCGGGCTCCCACGCCGCCGCCCGCCGCCCGTCGGACGCCGCCCGCCGGCCACCCGGCGGCCGGGCCCCCTGCCACGGACCACCGGCCACCGGCGTCGCCGAACGGCGGCCCTGCGGGATCGGGCACCTCCGCTGGTCGGCCGTCGCCGCCGGACGGAGCTCGGCGGGGACGGATCCCCACGGCGGGCCGCGTCCCGACGTCGCCGCCGGCCGGCTACCCGCCGGGCCAGGCGCCAGGAGGGCAGACCTCCTCGGGTCACGCCCCGGCAAGCCAGGCCAGATCGGGCCACGTCAGGCCTGGGCCGTTTCCGCCGGTCCCGACGCGGGACCAGTTTCCGCCGCGCGAGACTCCGCCGAGCTGGGGTGCGGCCCAGACCCGGCCGGGCCAGACCCGGCCGGGCCAGACCCGGCCGGGCCAGACCGGACCGGGCCAGAATCCGCCGGGCCAGACCGGACCGGGCCAGAATCCGCCAGGCCAGACCGGACCGGGCCAGAATCCGCCAGGCCAGACCGGACCGGACCAGAATCGGCCAGGCCAGAATCCGCTAGGCCCCCCAGGGCCACCCGATGGTCCGCCCACGGGGCGGGCGCCCTGCGCGATCACCGTGGAACCCGGCGTGCGCTCCGTCCCGCCGGCCTCCGCCGGGTCGTCGGCGCCCGGCTCTCCTTCGGGTCCGCGCGGGTCAGGGGAAGGCCGTGCGCCGTCGGGTTCTGCCGGGCCGTCGGGTTCTGCCGGGCCGTCGTCGGATTCGGATCCTCGACCTGGGGCGCGGCCTGCACTGGTAGCTCGAACACCCGCGGAATCCGCCGGTCTGGGCTGGATCGCGGTCAGCACGGCGCCGCGAGCTTCCAGCCGGACCGCCGAGGCCGGCGGTCCCGAGGCGGGCGGCAGCCTGCCCGGGTTCGGACCCACCTATCCGGCCCCAGACCCAAGCCCCGTCGTAGCTGCAGGCCCAGGCCCGGCCCCGGCTCTGGGTTCAGCTCCGGTTCCCGGCTCGGCTCCGGTTCCCGGCTCAGTCCCGGCTCCAGCCGCGGCTGCAGGCTTGGGGACGGGGTCCCAGCCGGGGCCGGCAGACGCCCGGGGCGGTGCGGGTGCGGGGCCGAGCGCGCCGGAGACCTCGGCGCTGCCGGGGCTGCGCCGGTTGCCGGGCGGTAGCCCGCTGCCGCACACGATCACCTCGACGATCGACCTGAGCGCCCTGCAGCACCGCCTCCGCATCGAACAGACCGAGGTCATCGCTCGGGTCGAGGATCCCGCGCCCCGTTCGCACCGGCGCCGCCGCCGANCCGCCCCGGCGGACGTGGAGTCCACCCAGGTGGTCGCCCGGGGGTCGTTGCCCGGCCGGCCGCGCCCCGGCGTCCGGTCCGATCCGTCGGACACGGGCGCGGCCCACGAGGGCCTCGCCGACGATCCGGCCACCGGACTCATCGATCGGCGTGGCGCGGGGGCGCGTGGCGCGGCGCGGCGCCGGGCCGACGGCAGCGGAGTGGTCGACGACCGTGGCCGCCGCGTCGACCGTGGCCGCCGCGTCGACCGCGTCGACCGCGTCGACCGCGTCGATCTCGATGATCTCGATGAGCTCGACGCTGTCGAGCGAGGGCCCGGCGCCGGCGAGGGCGGCCCCAGCACCCGCTCCAAAGCGATCTGGACCCTCGCTGACCAGGCCATCTCCAGCGCGACGAACGCCGCGATCTCGTTCCTCATCGCGCGCCAGGTCAGCGATGTCGAGTATGGCGCGTTCGGGATCGCCTACACGCTGTTCGCCATTGTGATCGGGTTGTGTCGCGGCGCGACCTGCATGCCGCTGAGCATGCACTACTCGGGCGCGACGCCGTCGTCGTTCAGGACGGCCGCCTCGGCCACGACCGGCTCGTCGTTCGTCTTCGGTATCGGGATCGGCGTCGGGTTCGTCGGCGTCGGTCTTGCCGTCGGCGGGCCCGTCGGATCGTCGCTGACGGCGATGGGCTTCGTGCTGCCCGGCCTGCTCCTGCAGGATGCGTGGCGGTACGTCTTCTTCGCCATGGGCCGGCCGTTCGGCGCGTTCCTCAACGACCTCGTGTGGGCCGGCGTCCAGATGCTCGGGATCTGGCTGCTCGTCCACCGCGGGGTGACCGAGTCGTCTCCGCTGGTGCTGGCCTGGGGAGCCTCGGCCCTGGTCGCCGCCCTCATCGGCATCGCCCAGGCCGGCTTCTGGCCGTCGCCCGGGGCGACCAGGAGCTGGCTGGCGGAGAACAGGACGGACTCGACCTATCTGGCGGCGGAGTTCGTCACGGTCCAGGGCGCCCTGCAGACNTCGATGCTGGCGATCGGGGCGGTCGGGTCGCTGTCGACGATCGGTGCGCTGCAGGGGGCGCGGACGCTGCTCGGCCCGACCACCGTGGTCGGGGTCGGGGTGGTCAGCTTCGCGCTCCCCGAGTTCTCCAAGCGGACCTCGATGAACGTGCACGCCCGGGAGCGGGCGGCGTACGCGCTGTCCGGGNTGGTCCTCGCGATCGGCGCCGCCTGGAGCCTGATCTTCTACTTCCTGNCGGAGCGCTATGGCCAGGCCCTGCTGGGCGACACCTGGGACGGGACGAAGGACATCCTGGGCCTGTCGATCCTGCACTATCTTGCGGCGGCGGTCCCGGTGGGACCGGCCTGCATGGTCTATGCGCTCGGTAAGACCAAGATCACCTTCAGGCTGAACGCGGCCTTCGCCCCGATGCTGCTCGGATTCCCCATCCTCGGGGCGGTTCTCGGCGAGGCCCGCGGCGCGGTGATCGGATTCAACATTGCTTTCTGGGCCATCGCTCCGGTGTGGTTCGTTCTGCTCCGTCGGCTCGGTCGCGAACACGACGCCGAGCAGGCGGCGCTGCGCGCGGCGCGGGGGGAGTCGGGAGACGCCGTCGATCCGGCGCGTCCGCTTACCGGTGAATCCGGCGGTGGTGGCGCCCGTGGGCGCACGTCGCGACGGCCCCGTCCGGGCGAGGGGCGTGACGGCCGCGCAGGGTGGTCGGACCGTGGCGCGAGGCCGCCCGCGCGGGCGTTGGCCGAGCCGGTGCCGGCAGGGACGCCGCGTGGCGGCGCCGATGCCGGCCTCGCGGGCGGCTGGTCGCCCGAACGGGGACGATCACGGTCGGATCATCGTTCTTCCGGGGGACGGCGACAGGCCGCGAGTCGCCCGCCCGTCGGCGGGTTCGACGAGGCGGAAATGACCGGCGGGTGGCAGTTGACCGAAGGTTCGGCGCGGCGTGATAGGTCCAGCACAAAACGACGGGACGGAAATAGCTCGACAAAAGTTCGGAAATCTGACGTCCCGGAAGAGTTGCGGCGGGAGCCTCCGCGACCGCGGCAGGTCCGCACGGATCGTGACCGTCCATCCCCGCGGGGGAAGTCGGGTGATTCCGAGCGAGGTATCGGGTCGGTGGATGATGTGGACGGTAGGGGTCTCGCCCGGGGAGGTCAGCGCGACGGTCATCGTCGCGGAACCGGCCCGCGGCGTGGCAGAGGCGACACCTGAACGCCATCGCGGCGCCAGTCATAGCTATGACCGTTTACTATCCGCTATCGGCTATGCTCACAAATCGGTTCGTCAGATCTAGACCGTGGTCCGGCAATCGGGCCGGATGCTCCTGTGGGGGGCCACTTTGAGTCCGCTTCACGTCCTGCTGGAGGTGTCGATGCGTCAGCTCGCCGACCCTCCGATCCGCGTGCGGGCCCGGTCCGCCCGTCCTGAGTCCGAGGCGGGCGCGTCATGAGCCGCAACGCACAGGCGGGTGGCGAGACCAGCCGGGCCCCGTCCGCTCCCTCGTTGTTCCGCATCATCCAGCCGCGCCTGCTGATCATCGCGATCGTGGTCGTGATCTTCGCGGCGCTGGCGGCGATCTACTCCAAGGCGCAGTCGGCCACCTACTCGTCCAGCGCGCGGGTGTTCCTCTCCACCACCTCGGACACGCTGGGCGCCAACTCGGTCGACGCCACCCGGTTCGTCCAGACCCAGGCGCAGCTCGCCCAGTCCTCGGCGGCGGTCGCGGTGATCGCGAAGGACCTCAAGCTGTCCGAGTCGGACGTGTCGAGCCGGCTGAGCACCTCCCCGTCGGACGCGGGCTACTTCTTCGTCATCAAGGGCAAGGGGCCGTCGCAGGAGGCGGCGAACTCCCTGGTCAAGTCCNCCGAGACGGCCTACAGCACGCTGCTGACGAGCTACGGCGCCAACAGCGAAGCTTCGGTGAACGCGCTGATCAAGCTTCGTGATCAGCTGGTCAACGAGGGGACCACGGCCAACCAGGGCGCGGATGCCGCAGCAGCAAACGATGTCACCGTGCGTAGTAACCAGATCTCCCAGCTGAACCAGAAGATCGCCGACGCCCGCACCGCCGCGGCGGTGGGCAGCTCCGCGGTGAAGCTGGCCGAGCCGCCGGTCGCCGACGGGCAGGGCGGTCCCAACCTGCTGCGCAACGTCCTCGTCGCGGCGATCGTGGGCCTGCTCGGCTCCATCGCCGCCATCTGGATCATGTACCAGCGGCGGCCGACCATCCTCGACCCGCACAACCCGTCGGACACCCTGGGCGTCCCGCTGATCGCGGCGCTGGAGCCGGGGCGCACGACCGCGAGCGCGGCCGAGACGCTCGTCTCGGCGATGTCGGCGGTGATGTCGCCGACCAGCAAGGTGGTCGCGTTCACCCCGGCGTCGCGCGGAGACCTCGCCGCCGACCTCGTCTCCTCCGTCGCCGCCGCCTGGTCGGACGACCAGGGCGTCGTGCTGATCCTCGACACCTCCCCGTCGTCGGAGGTGCGGGCGTCGCTGGAGGGCCTGCCCCGGGCGACCTCCGGGGAGCTGNCGCGCTGGGCCCACGAGCCCACCTGCCTGGCGCGCTCGTCCGGCACCGGCCGCGGTCACATCCTCTACAACCGGGTCTCGCCGGCCCGGGCCGCGCGCCCCGGCGGCCTCGCGCCGATCCTCGCCGACCGCGCGCCCGTCGTCGACCTGGTCATCCTGGTCACCTCGGCGCTGGCCGAGCTGCCGATGACCGCGGCGTCGGCGATCCAGGCCGACGCGGTCGTCGTCATCACGTCCACCGAGACGCACCTCAAGGAGCTCGAGCAGGTGCCGCGGGACTGGCCGGCGCTGGCCGAGCGCGTCGTGGGCGTCGTCCACGACGGCCGGACCGGCATCCGCCGGGCGACCGGCAGCGCCGTCCCGGAGCGTCGCTCCTCGGTCGACACGATCACGTCGAACTCGCCGGTGGGCGGCGAAGGCCCGCCGAGCAAGCGCGGCGGCATGGACCCCGAGGTCACCGACCGCTACGCCCGCCCCGCCCGGTAACCCGCCCCGCACAGCACTAAGCAGCCCCGGGCAGCCTCGCGCAGCCCCGCCCGGCGGCCAGCTCCGCAGGACGGCTCGCCCGGCGGCGCTGGCAGACCGACAGCAACGGCCCCGCTCCTCGCCAGGAGCGGGGCCGCGCCGGTTGTGCGGTGCTTTCGGTACGGTTTCGAGGCCTGGACCGTACAGGTCGTACCAGGGGCCCGCCCCTCGCGGCGCGGCAGCCGCGCAGGTGCGGCGCGGCCGAGGGGCCGGCCGCGAGTTCCTGTCAGGTCAGCGGGGCTGACCGACCAGCGCGAGGACGAAACCGTCCCAGCCCTTGCTGCCCACGGTCTGCAGCGCGGTCGCCGTCAGCCGCGGCTCCGCCCGCACGAGGCCCAGGACGGCCCTGGTCCCCAGAACGTCGGGGTCCGTGTGGGCAGGGTCGACGACAGCCCCGCGGCGCACCACGTTGTCGATCACGATCGCGCTGCCGGGTCGGGTCAGGCGCAGCGCGGCGGCGAGGTACCGCGCGTTGTTCTGCTTGTCCGCGTCGATGAACACGAGGTCGAACGGCTCGGGCCGGGCCGCGATCAGNGCGTCGAGCGAGTCGACGGCGGGGCCGAGCACGACCTGGGCGACGGCGCCGAGGCCGGCACGCTCCAGGTTGGCCCGGGCCACCTCGGCGTGATGGGGATCGACCTCCAGGGTGACCACCCGGCCGGTCGGCCCGACGGCCCGCCCGAGCCAGATCGTCGAGTACCCGCCGAGGGTGCCCACCTCCAGCACCCGCCGGCCGGAGACGAGGCGGACGAGCAGGGCCAGGAACGCACCCTGGTTCGCCGCGACCTCGATCGGCGGCAGCCCGGCCGCGTGGCTCGCGGCCCGCGCCTGCCGCAGCGTGTCGTCCTCGTCGACGAGGGTGTCGACGAGATAGTCGTCGACGGCTCGCCAGCCCTGTATCAGGTCGTCGTCCACCGGTCGGCACCTCCATGGTCGCCAGTTCGGGGCGCCGGGCTCACCGGGCGGGGCCGGCGAGGCGGTCTCAGATGCCGGCGAAGGACCTGCGCTGCGCGGGGGCCGAGGAGGCCGGCGGCGGTGGCCCGGGATCCTCCGCCAGCTGGAGCGACTCCTCCGGCGCGACCGTGAACCAGGCGACGAGCAGCAGGCCGAGACCGGTGACGACCGGGGCCAGCAGGCCGCCGGACAGCACAGTATAGAAGATCAACACCGAGCCGGAGAGCACGAACGACTGCGAGCCACGGACGAACATCGCCACGATGAAGCTGAGGAACGTCACCGTGCCGAGGACCCCGTACTCGAGGACGAGCTTCGGCACGAGCGCGTAGTTCAGCGGCAGACCGGTGCGACGGAAGAACTCGCCCGCGTCGCGGTCGGCGAAACCCGAGCCGGAGCCGAACGCGACCGTCGCCGGATCGCTGCCGAGCGCTTCCCAGGTGCGCTGGTAGGGCTGGACGAACCGCAGGCTGCCGCTGGACGTCGACGAGGACGTCTCCGTCGCCCGGGCCGCGAAGATGCTCGACGCCGGGGTGAAGCTGATGACCAGGGCGATGAGGCCCACGCCGACCAGGGCGGTGAACGCGAACTTGGCGCCCTTGTGGACGGCGAGCAGCACACCCGCGCAGGCCAGCAGCAGCAGACCGGTGCCGGAAACGGTGCTGAGAATCGCCAGCACGAACATGAGCAGCCGCCACCAGCCGCCGTTGCGCAGGACACAGACCACGATGCCGAAACCCAGAAACTGCGAGCAGAACGACGCTTCCAGGCAGACGAAGGCGTTCGACTTGTACAGCGACGATCCGTACTGGACCGGGTAGGAGGTGTTGAAGCCGTGCATCAGGAAGTTCGACGGCACGATGTTCTTGACCACGTCGGTGTAGGGAACGCCGACGAGCTGAATCGCGAACTGGAACAGGGCCAGCCCGGCCAGCACTGTGATCATGATGAGGAAGCGGTCGAGCAGCCGGGGCAGCAGTGCCCGGGCGTCGGCGGGGCGCAGGCCGAAGACGAACGGGACATACGTCGCCAGCAGCAGCAACAGCGACGTCAGAGACGTGCTGTCCTTCTGTCGCAGGAAGGAGACGAGAGCCGACAGCGAGCACGCCGTCATCGCCACCAGGTAACCGGTCATGCGGCCCGAGTTCCGGCTCAGGCCGCCACGCCTGACCATGATCGCCGCGCAGACGTAGGTGATCGGCAGGATCACCTGGACCTGTGAGCCGCCGACGGGGATGGCGATCCGCTGGAAGAAGATCTCGAAGAACAGCAGAATGGTGAGCAGCCGCAGCGTCGCGTCGTTGACCGTCCGGCTGCCGCCCNCCTCCTGGGTCGGGATCACCCACGACCGCGGAATCCTGGTCGTGAGGGTGGTGGTTACCACTGCTTCCCCGTCCCCCGTTCTCGGTCGGCGGGCGCACCGCGGCCGGGTGGGCGGCGGTGAACGCTGCGGACGATAGCCGGGTGGCCCCGCACGGCGGCCCGGTGCGCCGTGCGTGGACGGCACCGTCGGCAAGTCTAACCGGCGCCGATCGGACGCCCTCCACCGTGGTCTTCGGCCCTTTCCCGGGGCGCAGGGTCGCCCAACCGTCACCGCGCGCAGTCATCCTCGTGGTGTCTTCCAGGAACCTGGCGCGGTCGGGTGAATAATGACGCAGGTCGGNCGGACGACCGCGGTCGGAGAGGTTCTCCGACCTGAGAACTCCCCGGGTGAAGACCCGGGTTCCTGGTATCGGGGTGGCGTTATCGTCCGCGGCCGAAGCCTGTTCTCGTACCTGTGCGGCGGGGTCGGTCGTTCATTGCTGTCGCGATGACGTCCGGTCGTTCCGGCGCCAGGCGACCATCTGTCCACAGCGTGGAGGTGTAACGTGCGCTATTCCGGCATCGTGCCGGGAGGGCGTCCGCCCCCGTCCGACCGGTTCGGTCCGCGGCGGGGCGACACCTCGCCGACCCGCGCCGTTTCGATCAGGGGGCGTGGCGGGCCCGGCCAGCCCGGTGCCGACACCGGCACCATGCCGCTGCCGGGCATCCGGACCTCGGGGTCCGTGGACTCTGGCGCGTCCACGGGCCCCGGGTCGTCCGGTGACTCCGGCCTGTCCGGTGAATCGGGCGGGTCTGGCGGGTCTGGCGGGTCTGGCGGAATCGGCGGCTCGGGCGGATCGCGGTGGCGGCTGTTTCGGCCTGGGAGGCCGCCGTCACGGCGCGGACGGGCGCTGGCCGGTACCGCGCTCGCGGCGATCCTCGTGGTCGTGCTCGGTGCCGTGGGGCTGGTCACGCTCCGTGGCGGGGGTGATGGGGGTGCTGGCGGCGCCGGTGGTGGCGGCGGCGCTGAGCGCGGCGCCGGCCGAACGAACCCGACCGCTGCGGCGGCGGGCGGCGTCACCTGGCCCTCGGGCGCCAACGCCAACCCGCCCCACGATCTGGCCGGGTGGGAACGCTGGCTCGGCCGCCGGACCGACGTCGCCGTGGTGTTCACCGTCCGCGACAGCTGGCGGAAGATCGTCGCCGACGACTGGCCGCTGTCGGGGCTTCGCCCGGACGCCTACCCCGGGAAGGTGTCCATCGCCCAGCCGCTGTTTCCGCAGGACGGCAACGAGGCCGCCTGCGCCCGCGGCGACTACGACGCCAACTGGGCGACGTTCGGGCGGACGCTGGTACGCAACGGCCGCGGGGACGCCTACGTCCGACTCGGCTGGGAGTTCAACGGCGACTGGTTCTGGTGGTACCCGCGCGACACCGCCACCTGGCGGACCTGCTACCAGCGGGTGGTGACCGCGATCCGCTCCACCTCGCCCGGCGTCCGCATCGACTGGAACGTCTCGGCCCACCGGGACGCGATGCCCAACGGCGACAACATCTGGGCCGCCTATCCCGGCGACGCGTTCGTCGACGTCGTCAGCATCGACGCCTACGACTCCTACCCNCCGTCCTTCACCCGCGCGTCCTTCGACGCCCAGTGCAACCTGGATTCGGGCGCCTGCACGGTCGCCCGGTTCGCTCGCGAGCATGGCAAGAGGTTCGCGGTGCCGGAATGGGGCGTCGTCCGCTCGGCCGGCGGTGGCGCGGACAACCCGTTCTACGTCCAGAAGATGTACGAGCTGTTCCAGGCGAACCGGGCGAACCTCGCCTACGAGGCGTACTTCACCGCGACCGATGCGGGCAATGTGCAGTCCTCGCTGATCGACCCGCCGAGCAATCCCCGCGCCGCCCAGCGCTACCGAGCCCTCTTCGGCGCCCCACCGCCCCGGACGCCCACACCACCCCGCTGACCAGCCGCTTCGTCCGCTGCGTCCCTCCCCACCCGCGTCGGTCACGGCCGCTCGCGGCGCGCGTGACCGACCGCGGGCTCTGGGGACNCTCCGGGGCTAGTAGCTCTTCTTGGCGGGGCGCAGGTGCAGTTCGGTGATCTCGGCGGTGGGTGGGAGCCGGACGAGGTAGTCGACGAGGTCGGCGACGTCTTCGGCCTGGATGAGCAGCGCCGGCGCGTACTCCCGGCCCTCCCGCGCGTAGATCGTCTCCTGGCGCGGGGTGGCCGTGCGGCCGAGGTGGATCGTGGCGACCCGGATCCCGTCGGCGTTGATCTCCTGGCGCAGGCTGTCGGCGAAGCCGCGCATGGCGTGCTGGGTCGCGGCGAACTGACTCGCGCCGGCGCCCGCACGCACGCCCTGCGTGGAGTTGATGACGACGATGTCGGCGCCGCCGGCGNTCCCCGCGACCCGCAGTGCGGGCAGCAGTCGCTGGGTCAGCGCGTAGGGCGCCCGGACGTTCGCGAGGTACTGCGCGTCCAGATCGGCCAGCGTCGCCGCGTCCACCCGGGCGCTGGCGTAGGCCCCGGCGCTGTGCACCAGGTGGTCGACCCGGCCGTGGCGGGCGGTGACCTCGGCGACGAAGGCGGTGACGGCCGCGTCGTCGGTCAGGTCGAGCCGGACCGGCAGCAGCGTGCCCGGACCGGTCGCCTCCTTGCCGAGGCCGTCGAGCCGGGCCTGGTCGCGGCCGAGCGCGAACACCGTGGCGCCGTCGGCGGCCAGGCGCAACGCGGTGGCGCGGCCGATGCCGCTGGAGGCGCCCGTCACGACGGCGACGTGCCCGGCGAGCGGAACCGCGTCCGCCGCCGGGCCGCCCGCGGATCCGGCCGTCACGCGCTCGACGCCTGGGAGAACACGAGCACGGCGTCCTCCCGCGGGGGCGCGGTGTCGTAGCTGAGGCAGATGTCCTCGGGGATGCGGGCGAGGTCGGTGCCGCGCAGGTAGTCCCGCATCGTGGTGCCGGTGCACTCGGAGTCGACGTTCGGCGCCCCGACGTGGTTGACGACGTCGTCGAAGTGCACCGTGCGGAAGTCCATGCTGAACCGGGTGCGCCCGGAGTCGTTCGGCACCGAGGAGTGCAGCTGCGCCGCGGAGAAGATCAGCATCCCGCCGGACGGCGCGACCACCCGGGTCTGCGGGAAGATCTCCACCTCCTCCTCCGGCTTGGGCTGCTTGCGGGTGTCGGACTTGATGTGCTTCGCGGCGTCCGCCCGGCTCTTGGCGTTCCACTCGTAGTAGTCGTAGTCGCGGGAGCCGTTCTTCACGCCCTGGCTGAAGTAGCGCGGGTGGAAGGCCAGGCCGTTCTCCGGGACGATGTCGAAGATCGGCATCCACCAGTTGAGCTGGCAGAACGGCGCGGAGTACCAGGTGTCGCGGTGCGGGTGGAAGGCGTAGGCGATGCCGGAGGTCAGGTAGTCGTCCGACGTCGAGGTCCGCAGCCGCGGCACGTCGAAGTAGGTCTTCGCCGGGTCGGCGCCATGCTCGGCGAGGATCGCCGGCAGNAGCTCCTTGCAGGTCGGATGGTGGATGAACCGCGGCTTGAGCTCCGCGAGCAGGGCGGCGTACTCCTCGACGGGCATGTGGTANTGCGCGGTCTCCGGGTCGAGGCTGCCGAACGCCTCCCGGATCAGCGCGCGGCTGAACTCGANGAACTCGCGGGTCGCCGGCCTGGGTGNATAGACGAACAGGTCGCCCTGGTAGAGCTTGGTCCGACGCTCGTCATCGGACAGCGTGGACTCGACCAGTACCGAACTCATCGGATTCCCTCTCGGAACGGACGTGGGTGAGAAGAAGCCGGGCCATGGCGAGTTCGTCCGGCGTCGTGACATGGATGTTGGCGGGTTCGCCCGGTACGACGACGACCAGGCCGCCGGCCTCGGCGACCATCGCCGAGTCCTCCACCGCCTCGCGGGCCCCCGCGTGCACGGAGCGCAGCAGATCCGCCCGGAACGCGTGCGGCGTCTGCACCAGCCGATGGGTCTCCCGCGGCAGCGACGCCCCCGCGACCAGCCTGGGGGAGGGACCGATTCCACCCGCTTGCGGCTGGATCTCGTCGGCCACCCCGACCTCGTCCTCGTCGACTACCCGGATCTCCTTGACCACCCGGATCTCCTTGACCACCTCGGTCAGCGGCAGGCCGGGCACGGCGGCGTCGGCCCCGGCCCGGACCTCGTCGACCACGCGCCGGTAGAGCGCGGGGGTGGCCAGCGGGTGCGCGGCGTCGGTGATCACGATGACGCCGGCCTCCGCGGGCACGGCGGTCAGACCGGCCCGGACCGACTCGGCCCTGGTGGTGCCGCCGGTCACCTGACGGACGCCGGGTGGGGGCGACCAGCCTCCGGTCGTTCCCGCGGGCACGACCACCACGATGCCGTCGCTGGCGGCGCGGGCCGCCGCGACCGGGTGGGCGAGCAACGGCTCGCCGCCGAGGTCATAGAACTGCTTCGGGCCGCCGAAGCGGGTCCCGCCGCCACCCGCGAGGACGATGGTCCAGACCGGTCCGCGGCCGCCGGGCCGCTGCGGCGGCAGTTCGGTCCCCCCCGGTCCGCCCGGGGCGCGGGCGAGGTCAGCCATCGGTCGTTCCGGCGGAGCCGGCGGCCGCGTCGGCGAGCAGGTCGACGCCGGCCAGCGCGTCCGCGGCCTCGGCGACCGTGTCGAACGGCAGCCCGGCGCGCTCGGCGATGTCGAGCAGGCTGCGGGTTCCGTCGGCGAGGTTGAGCACCCACAGCAGGCCCATCTCGATGGCCTGGCGGTTCATCGTCGCGCCGATCGCCCGGTACAGCCCGCGCCGGCCGAGCTGCGGCTCGCCGTAGGGGGCGGTGTTGCGCCAGGTCCGGTCCCGCTCGCAGATCTCGATCGTGCGCCGCAGGATCGCGAACGAGTCGGCGAGCGACTCGGGCGTGACGAACTCGAGGTCGTCGGCCGAGGTGTGATACTGNGGGTACTCGCCGTGCTGACCCCGGCCGAACCGGCCGACGGGCAGGTCGAAGCCGGGCGAGCAGAACTGCCGCTCGTCGTAGCCGTAGGGGGAGAAGTCGACGACCCGGTGCGGCCGCCCGGTCTCGGCCAGCGCCACCGCGGCGGCCCGGTCGACGGCGGCGTCACCCCGGCGACTGCGCTTGTAGGTCGGGTCGCTGCGGTCACCGAGACCGGTCAGGACGAGCCCGTGGCGGATGCGGCCGACGGTGTCCCGGTTGCGGGCGAGCCAGGTGAGCGAGCCGATCGTGCCCGGAATGAACAGCAGCCGGAACGTGTGTCGGCGCGGACCGGCGGCCAGCGCCCGCGCCAGCAGGGTCGCGGTGGCGATGCCCGAGCAGTTGTCGTTGGCCATCGCCGGGTGGCAGGTGTGCGTGGTGATCAGGAACTCGTCGGACGTCTCGCCCGGCAGGACGATCTCGCCGTAGGTCAGCNACCCGTCCGTGAGCGTCGTGTCGATCTCGACCTCGTACTCGCCCTCGGGCAGTGCGCCGAGCTGCCGGTCGGTCAGGNAGAAGCCCCAGTTCTCGTTGTAGTACGACGTCCGGTAGGGCACCCAGTCCGGCCGGTCGGGCATCGAGAACANGTGCGGGCGCAGCTCGTCGAGGGTCATCCGGGCGCGCACCGGCGTGCTGTAACCCAGCAGGTGCAGCGGATTGTCGGCGGCGTCGACAACGGTCTTGCCGTCGGGGCCGATCAGCCGGGCCGAGTCGACGTTCCACTCCCGGGGGACGGTCCAGTCCAGCGCCGGGGCCCCGCTGGACACCTCGTGCACGGTGAGCGGCACGTCGGGGCCGAGCGCCCGCGCGACGGTGCGCAGCGTGGTGCGCACCCCCTCGCCGGTGATGCTGCGCATGGGCGGCAGCAGGTCGGCGACCAGATCGTGCAGCCAGCGGCCGGGGGTCGGCCGGGAGCGCGGTGCCGTCGCGGTCGCCGGCGTCGCCGACGTCTCTGGAGTGGCCGGAGTGGCCGGAGTGGCCGGAGTGGCCGGAGTGGCCGGAGTGGCCGGAGTGGCCGGAGTGGCCGGCCACGCTCGCGGATTCGGTCATCGTCGCGGATCCGTCCGGAGTTCTCAGTCGGCCCAGACGCGCCACGGCGCGGACCCGGAGTCCCAGAGCTGGTTGAGCTCGGTCCAGTCCCGGAAGGTGTCCATGCCCATCCAGAACCCGTCGTGGTCGTGCAGGGTGAGCTCGCCGTCGCGGGCGAGCTGCTGCAGCGGGTGGCGCTCCAGCAGCAGCGCCGGGTCGTCGTCGAGGTACTTGTCGATGAACTCGCGCTCGAAGACGAAGTACCCGCCGCTCACCCAGCCGGTCTGCGGGGGCTTCTCGGCGAACAGCGTGACCGCGTTGCCCTCGGTCTCCAGCTCGCCGTAGCGGCTCGACGGCCGCACGCCGGTGACGGTGCCGAGGCGCCCGGACGCCAGGTGGTCGGACAGCACGGCGGCGACGTCGATCGCGCCGACGCCGTCGCCGTAGGTGAGCATGAACCGCGGGCCGGTCAGGTACTGGGCGACCCGGCGCAGGCGGGCGCCGGTGCCGGTGAGCAGCCCGGTCTCCGCGAAGGTGACCTCCCACTTCTCGTCGCCCACCGCGTTGTGGAACTGCGGCGTGTGGTCGTCGGAGAGCGTGAGGGTGAAGTCCGCCACCTGGGCCCGGTAGGCCAGGAAGTAGTTCTTGATCAGGTCGCTCTTGTAGCCGAGGCAGAGCACGAACTTACGAAAGCCGTAGTGCTCGTAGGTCTTCATGATGTGCCACAGCACCGGCTTGCCGCCGATGTCGACCAGCGGCTTCGGCAGCTTCTCGCTGGCCTCACGCAGCCGGGTACCCATCCCGCCGCAGAGGATGACGACCGGGATGTCGGCAGCGTCGGGGATCTCGGTGGTCCGGGCGCTTTCGGTGCTCAAGGCTTGCGTCTCCCGTGCTCATGCCCCGGTCGGGCTCGGTGGGGCGGGGTTGATGGCATGGTCCTCGCTGGACCGCGGTGCATTCCGGGTGACCCGTAACGGCCCGCCGCCACTCGCCGACCGATGCCGGGGCCGACGGGGACAGCCGCCGGTCTTTCCCGGTGCGCGGGAGGGCACGCTCCCGCGCGTGAGGACGTCGCTCGCTCGCCCGCGCTCATGGCGCGCGCGGGCGCGTGATCCCCCTCTGCCACTTCTCGGTGGATACCGGCGACGGACCGCCTTCATCGGCGCCCCCCGGCACTGCCGTCGCAACGGTACCGCACCGCCCTCTGCCTGCCGGGGGAGTCCCTCCAAGCTGGTGCAGACCCGCACGACCGCGCCGCCCGCCGGACCAGCCCGCCGCTGCGGCGGGGCCGACAGTCGGGCCATGGCGGGGAGTGGCCTTCGCAGCGCGCCTGGCGCCGCGTCGTCGCCCTGACCTGCACGTGATCTCCACACCGGGGGCACCGCCCCCCGCGAGATTCCCGCCACGCCGCCGCCGGGCGCACCGCGCGCTGCCCCCGTGAACGTCGTCGCCCCCGGAGCGCCACCGTGACTCGTCTGCGCTGGTCAGACCGCTCGCCGGCGATCTTCACCGGGCCGCTCGCCGGGCTGCCGGCTGGCCTGTGACCGGCTCGACAGCCGGCGGGCGCGGGCGGGGGAGACGGCACCCCACGGCCCACCTTCGTGGCGAATGAACGGTAAATGGTGCCAGATCTCGGCAGGACCGGCAACTCGTCCGGTCGGTAGGGCGTCCTGACTGGTGGATCCCGCGATGACGCGGGCGTCCGGCCTGCCGGCGATCGCCGGCTGCCGGCTGCTTCCCCCAGAGCGGAAGGGGTTTGGTGTCGATGCGGATGATCGTTGCTGTCCGTGATAGGCCGAGGCCGCCGACATCGCTCTTCGCGCGTTGTTGTTACGGTTCGTCCGTCACTCCTGGATTGGTGAAAGAGCCTCGGCTCGTGGCGNTGCCGGTGCCGACGAGTCTCCTGCCAGGTCGGCCGGGCGGAGAAATCCTCACCGCGGGTGAGAGTTGCGCGCCGGCTACGCCGAGATGTTTCGATGGGGCACAGAGCACGATCTGGGGTGATGCGGGTGCGCGGGCGCTCCTGGTCGGATGAGCCTCCGACCGGCGACTGGGAGCGGGTCGCGCCACCGTCCGGCGAATTCGACGAGGACGGCGGGCAGCGCGGGCACCGGGTCGACCGGTTCCGTGCCGCCGACCCCCGTCGCGCCGGCCCTGACGACTCCTCCGTCGGGGCCCAGCCGCCCGACGGGGACGCCGGCGGCGCTCGGGCGGAGCATCGGCCGGGCGCCGGCCGTTCCGGGCGCCGGCGTCGGACGCCGCCGGTCGTGCTCCTCCCTCCGTCCATGACCGTTCCCGCGAAGGGCGCGAGGACGGCCGGTGACGGTGACCGGTCCGCGGGCGGTGCGGGTCGACCCGCCGAGCCTCGGCTGCCCGGCACCCGCCCACCCGGCTCCCGGTTGCCCGAAGCCCGACCGCCGGACCTCCGCCTGCCCAGCTCCCGCCCGCCCGACCCCGGGTCCGTCGACTCCCACCCGGCCGACCCGTGGGCCGTCGACTCCCGCCCGGCCGACCCGTGGTCCGTCGACTCCCGTCCGAGCGACCCGTCGACCCGCGCGGGGTCGTCCGGTGGCGGGCTGTCGGTGGATCCGCCGGTGGCCCCGGGGATCGGCGCCCCGGCCGACGCGCCGATCGGCGCGCCGAGCGATCCGTCGAGGCGGCGGCCGGCCGGTCCGCCCCTCGACGCGCCGACCGGTCCGCTGTCCGAGCGGACGATCCTGGTGAACGGTCGGCCGGCGGCCGGGCGGGTGGTGAACCCCGCCGTCCCGCCCGACCGGGACGAGGGCACGGCGTTGTTCCAGATCCGCCGGCCCGGTGCGCGCGGCGATGACCCCGGGTGGCCGGGCGACGATCGGGCAGACCTGCCCGCGTCCGCAGCGCCGGATCATGCGCCCCCGGCGCCGCCGGTGCGAATGCCACCGCCCGGCGTGGGCCCGGCGGGCGAGACGGGGGCCCTGCGCTGGTCCGAGCCCGGCCCGCCCCGCGACGGTCGTCGCCGCGACGCCGCGGATCACGACGATCGTCGCCCCGGGAGACGGGACGACTACCGGGGCGCCCAGGGGACACCGCGCACCGGCGCCTGGTCCGCTGCCCGCGACGCCTGGCTGGCCGACGACCCACGCAGTGGCGGGCGGTGGGCGCCGTCCCCGGCGTCCGGTCCCGCCTTCGGTGCCCCGGTCGACGGTCCCGCGGCGGCCCGCGGCCATGACGGGGAGGGCATGCGCCCTCAGCCGGACCAGGCCGAAAGCGGCCCCGGGGGCCAGGCGGTCGAGGGCTGGGCCCCGCGGGGCCCGTCCCGAGCCGGCTCGGATCGGACCGGAGGCGATCGAGGCGGGTCGAACCGGATCGCCTCGAACCGGACCGCGTCGGATCGGGCCGCGTCGGATCGGGCCGGGTCCGATCGGGCCGGGTCGGGCCGAGTGGTGCCCGACCGGGTTGCCTTGGATCAGGTCGGGCTGGGTCGTATCGCGCCGGAACGGATTCGTTCAGGCCGGTCGGGTTCGGTCGGATCGGCGCAGGTCGGATCGGCGCAGGTCGGATCGGGTCGTGGCGCGGCGGAGAAGCGTGGATCGGGGCGGAGCGGTCGGGCCGCCTGGGCCGACGACGAGGTCTGGCCCGACGAGGTCGGCTCGGCGCGTGCGGCCGGGGCCGCCAGGGCCACCAGGGCCGGCGCCCGTCATATCGACCGGTCCGACGACCGCGCGGCGCCGGCCTCCGGGCGGCGCGCCCGGGCAGCGTCGTGGATCACCGCCCACTGGGGCGGGAACGCCAGCCGCCTGCCACACCTGCCCGTCATCGCGGTCTCGGTCGCGGCGGTGCTCACCCTGATCGCGGTGACGGCGCTGCTGCTGGTGCCCTCCGGCAGCGACGGGGGAGCCGACCCCATCGCCACCACCGCCGGGCAGGGCGCGGCGCCGACCGGGCAGCCGGGCACTGCGGCCCGGCCCACCCAGAGTGGGGTGCCTGCGGCCGTCGTCCCGCAGGTCGAGCGGGCCACGACCACCGGCTTGTTCCCGACCGGCGTCGCCGCGCACACCCTGACACAGGCGAATGCCTGGGCGAGGTTCCGCGGCCGGCCCAACGACGTCGTCGTGATGTACACGGACCGGTCGAGCTGGAGCGACGTCACGAACCCGTGGATGGGACGCAGCGCGTCGACCTTCTCCGGGTACGCCGGCACCTGGGTGATCACCCAGCCGCTCTTCCCCGACTCGGGGCCGGAGAAGGGCAACCTCGCCGACTGCGCGGCGGGCAACTACGACGCCAAGTGGCGGCAGTTCGGGCGCTGGCTGGTGAACATGGGCCGGGGCGATTCGTTCGTCCGGCTGGGCTGGGAGTTCAACGGCCTGTGGTTCGCCTGGTCGGCGACGGATCCGCAGCAGTGGATCCAGTGCTTCCGCAACGCCTCGTCGGCGATCAGGGCGACCAGCCCGAAGGTTCGCATCGACTGGAATCTCAACGCCCACGGGTCGACCACGCCGGTCGGCGCGTTCGACCTCTACCCCGGCGACCAGTACGTCGACGTCATCGGCATCGACAGCTACGACCAGTACCCGCCCAGCCCCACCTACGCCGACTTCGACAACCAGTGCAACGGTGACGCGGGGCTCTGCCAGGTCATCACCTTCGCGCGGACCCACCACAAGCTGTTCTCGGTGCCCGAGTGGGGAGTGGTCAGCCAGCAGGGCACGAAGGCCGGGCGGAGCGGCGCCGCCGGGGGGGACAACCCCGCCTACATGGAGAAGATGTACGAGACGTTCTCCCGCAACGCCGACATCCTCGCCTACGAGGCGTACTTCCCCGACGCGGAGGAGGGCAACGTCCGTTCCTCGTTGGTGAATCCCGATCTCAATCCGGCCTCGGCAGCCGTCTACCAGCGGCTCTGGGGCTGAGACCGGGCCATGGCGCCCCGCGTGTCCGTTCGTGGCCGCGCGGGGCGCCGACCGGCGGCGGGGGTCACACTCCGTCGCCGCCGTTGCGCTCCGCGTCGTCGTGTAGCCCGCCGACGAAGGACTCCGCCACGCTCACCTGCTCCCGCAGCGTCGACAGTTTCTCCTCGGCGAGTAGCACCCAGGTGCCAAGCCGCTCCTGCAACGCGGCGCGGGTATCCGGGGCCAGGCCGGGCGTGGCCAGCTCGTCGCGCAGGATCAGCAGGGAGCGCATCTCCTCCAGGGTGAAGCCCAACGGCTTCATCTTCCTGATGAGCAGCAACCGTTCGATCGCGTCCACGTCGTAGAGGCGGAACCCGCCGACGGTCCGCCCCACCGGCATGAGCAGGCCCGCTTCTTCGTAGTAGCGGACTGTTCGCAGGGAGAGCCCGACCCGCTCGGCGACGTCCCCGATCTGGTAGACGTCGCCGCGGGCCGCGTCCGATCTCGAAACGTTGCGGCGCATGCTGGACAACTCGACCCTAACGTCAGCGTAGGTATCGGGCGGCCGGACTGGACGCCAGGCAGTCGACTNTACGTCGATCGGCCGCCGGGCGTGCTCGGCCCTGTCCGCCCGTCCGACGCCCACCCGGCCGCCGGTGACGGACGTCGGCGCAGGTCCGCAGCGGTGCGGGTGGTGGGGCGGCGACGGGTGGGGGTGCGCGGACGGCGGCGGGCGGGCTGCAGGAGTGGGATCATGGCGACGGTGCGTGGTCGGCACGGCGGTGGGGCTGGCAACGGTGTCGTAGGCTGGTCATATCGTCTGTGCCGACGGGGTCGGGCCGGTGTCGGCCGACCGCCCGGGTCGTCCCGGGGGCGGGTCGGACGGCGGGCCGGCCCCTCGGTCGAGCGGGTCCGGGCCGTGGTGGGCCCCGTTGCGCCAGGTCGTCGTGCTCCGCGGCGGTGGTTTTCGTGCCGCGGCGTCTGCTCCACGCCTGTTCCGTCCCGCTCGCTTCCGAGAGGCACACCGGACGCAACCATGACTCTCGCGCCGCTGCTCGACGCACTGATCGCCCGGCCGGGCGGCGATCCCGCCCTGGGGCGCGCGATCGGCGCGGCGGGCGAACCCGCGCTCGACCTCGCCGGTCCCGCCGCCCTGCGGCCCTTCGCCGCCGCCGCCCTCGCCGCCGCCCACGGAGCCGGGCGTCCCGTCCTCGCCGTGGTGGCCACGGGCCGCGAGGCCGAGGACCTGACCGCCGCGCTGGCCGGTCTGCTCGGTCCCGAGGTGGTGGCCGTCTTCCCGAGCTGGGAGACGCTGCCGCACGAGCGGCTCTCGCCCCGCGCGGACACGGTGGGTCAACGCCTGGCCGTGCTGCGCCGGCTGGCCCACCCGGCGAGCACCGGCCTGCCGCCGCTGCGCATCGTCGTCGCGCCGGTCCGCTCCGTGCTCCAGCCCCAGGTCGCCGGGCTCGGCGAGCTCGCCCCGGTCAGCCTCGCGGCGGGCGACACCGCCGACCTCGACGAGGTGGTCGCCCGGCTGGTGGGCATGGCCTACCACCGGGTGGACCTGGTGGAGCGGCGCGGCGAGATCGCCGTGCGCGGCGGGATCCTCGACGTCTTCCCGCCGACCGAGGAGCACCCGCTGCGGGTCGAGTTCTTCGGCGACGAGGTGGAGGACATCCGCCGGTTCGCCGTCGCCGACCAGCGGGCGCTGCCCGAGGGCGACTCCGGGCCGCCCGGCCCCGGCGGGCGCGGCCTGTTCGCGCCTCCGTGCCGCGAGCTGCTGCTCACCGAGGACGTGCGCGGCCGGGCCGCCGAGCTGGCCACCCGCTACCCCCAGCTCGTGGACATGCTCGACACGATCGCGAGCGGCATTCCCGTCGAGGGGATGGAGGCGCTGGCCCCGGTCCTCGTCGACGGGATGTCGCTGCTGCTCGACGACCTGCCCGCCGGCACCCACGTCCTGGTCTGCGACCCGGAGCGGGTCCGCTCACGGGCGAGCGAGCTGGTGCGCACGAGCCAGGAGTTCCTGGAGGCGTCCTGGAGCGTCGCGGCGCTCGGCGGCGGCGCGCCGATCGACCTCGGCGCCGCGGCCTACCGCTCCATCGCGGAGGTCCGCGAGCGCGCCGGCGCGCTGGGACTGCCCTGGTGGTCGGTCAGCCCCTTCACCTCCACCCTCACCGGCGCCGAGGCCGGGGGCCTCGACCAGGTCGGCCAGGCCGACGCAGCGGCGGGCGTGGCCGGCGGTCTCGTCGCAGAGGGTGACGACACGGTGGTCGCGAGCCTGCGGCCGGCGCCGCTTTATCACGGCGACACCGCCGCCGTGATCGCCGACGTCAAGGGCTGGCTGGCCGAGTCGTGGCGGGTGCTGCTCGTGACCGAGGGACACGGCCCGGCCCAGCGCCTGGTGGAGATGCTGCGCGAGGCCGACCTGGGCGCCCGCTACGCCGAGGACGCCGAGCTCGCCGCCGGGGTCGCCGTGGTGACCCGCGGGCAGCTCGTCACCGGCTTCACCAGCGACATGCTGCGCCTCGCGGTCCTCACCGAGAGCGACATCGCCGGCGCCCGCGGGGTCACCACCAAGGACATGCGGCGGATGCCCAGCCGGCGGCGCAAGGGCATCGACCCGCTCGCCCTGGTTCCCGGCGACATGGTCGTCCACGACGCGCACGGCGTCGGCCGCTACGTCGAGATGGTGACCCGCACCGTCGCCGGCGCGAAGCGCGAGTACCTGCTGCTGGAGTACGCCCGGGGCGATCGGCTCTACGTCCCCACCGACCANCTCGAACAGATCACCCGCTACGTCGGCGGCGACGCGCCGAGCCTGGACCGCATCGGCGGCGCCGACTGGGCCAAGCGCAAGAGCCGCGCCCGCAAGGCGGTCAAGGAGATCGCCGGGGAGCTGATCCGGCTCTACAGCGCTCGGATGGCCGCCCCCGGGCACGCCTTCGCCCCGGACAACCCGTGGCAGCGCGAGCTGGAGGACGCCTTCCCCTTCCGCGAGACGCCCGACCAGCTGGCCGCGATCGACGAGGTCAAGGCCGACATGGAGAAGCCGGTCCCGATGGACCGGGTGATCTGTGGCGACGTCGGCTACGGCAAGACGGAGATCGCGGTGCGGGCGGCGTTCAAGGCCGTCCAGGACGGCAAGCAGGTCGCCGTGCTGGTCCCG
The DNA here is from genome assembly GCF_001420875.1 of Frankia sp. AvcI1. Lineage (NCBI taxonomy): Bacteria > Bacillati > Actinomycetota > Actinomycetes > Frankiales > Frankiaceae > Frankia > Frankia sp. AvcI1. The sequence goes on from NZ_LJFZ01000006.1 coordinate 123,301, forward strand.
ACGACGTTGCTGGTCCAGCAGCACTTCCAGACGTTCTCCGAGCGGTACGCGGCGTTCCCCGTCATCGTGAAGGCGATGAGCCGGTTCAACTCGGCCGGCGAGCAGAAGGCCGTCGCCGACGGCCTCGCCGACGGGACCGTCGACGTCGTCATCGGCACCCACCGGCTGCTGTCGGGGGAGAACCGGTTCAAGGACCTGGGGCTCGTGATCGTCGACGAGGAGCAGCGTTTCGGCGTCGAGCACAAGGAGCAGCTCAAGAAGATGCGCACGGCGGTGGACGTGCTCACGATGAGCGCCACCCCGATCCCGCGCACCCTGGAGATGTCGATCACCGGCATCCGGGAGCTGTCGACCATCGACACCCCGCCGGAGGAACGCCACCCGGTGCTGACCTCCGTGGCCCCCTACGACACCCGGCAGGTCGCCGCCGCGATCCGCCGCGAGCTGCTGCGGGAGGGTCAGGTCTTCTTCATCCACAACCGGGTGGAGTCCATCGACCGGGNCGCCGCCCGGCTGCGCGAGCTGGTCCCCGAGGCGCGGATCGCCACCGCNCACGGCCAGATGAACGAGGACGCCCTCGAACAGGTGATGGTCTCCTTCTGGGAGAAGAAGTTCGACGTCCTGGTCTGCACGACGATCGTCGAGTCGGGGCTGGACATCTCCAACGCCAACACCCTCGTCGTCGAACGGGCCGACGTGTTCGGCCTGTCCCAGCTCCACCAGCTGCGCGGCCGGGTCGGCCGGGGCCGCGACCGCGCGTACGCGTACTTCCTGTACCCGCCGGACAAGCCGCTGACCGAGACCGCCCACGACCGCCTGGCCACCATCGCCCAGCACAACGACCTCGGTGCCGGCATGGCCGTGGCCATGAAGGACCTGGAGATCCGCGGCGCCGGCAACCTGCTCGGCGGCGAGCAGTCCGGGCACATCGCCTCGGTCGGCTTCGACATGTACGTGCGGATGGTCGGCGAGGCGGTCGCCGAGTACCGCAAGGACAAGGTCGAGGAGCCACCCGAGGTCAAGGTCGAGCTCCCCGTCGACGCGAGCCTGCCGCACGACTACGTGCCCAGCGAGCGGCTGCGCCTGGACGCCTACCGCCGCCTCGCCGGCGCCGGCACCGACGCCGACATCGACGAGGTGCGCGGCGAGCTCGTGGACCGGTTCGGCCCGGTACCGGAGCCGGTGGAGAACCTGCTCGCCGTCGCCGGCCTGCGGGTGCTCGCGCGCAGTTTCGGCGTCACCGAGATCACCGCCGCCGGCCGGCAGATCCGCTTCGCGCCGCTGGAGCTGCGGGAGAGCCAGACCCTGCGGCTGACCCGCCTGTACAAGGGCGCGGTGGTGAAGCCCGCGGTGCGGATCGTGCTGGTGCCGGCGCCGACGGAGACCGGCCGCATCGGCTCGCGGCCGCTGCGCGATCGGGCGCTGCTCGCGTGGGCCGGTCAGCTCCTGACCGCCGTCGCCGGCGATTCGGTCGCCGCGGCGGCCGCTGGCTGAGCAGGGGCTGGGGCTGAGGGGGGCCGGGGCCGAGTGGCGGGTGGGGCGGGTCTCGCCCGGCGCAGGGGCGGGGAATTCGGCGGTGTCGGGCGGGTGGGGTGTGCTTCGCCACACGCAAGCGGATAGCGTCTGGAGCCGTGAAGCTCTCCCGTCTGCTCGCCGGTGTCGGGCTTGCCGTGCTCGTCGGGACCGCGGGGACGGCCTNCACGACGCCCGCCGGGGACGCCGCCCGGGTCGGCTCGCAGTCCATCGAGACCGCCCAGGTGCGCGGCATCGTCGAACGCGGGCTCGCCGCCGCGCGGACCGTCCCCGTCCAGCAGCAGCCCGGGCAGACCGCACCCCCTGCCCTCGACCCGGCCAAGCTGGCCGTGCGGGCGCTGAGCACGCTGGTGCAGCTCGACGTGCTCTCCGACGAGGCCCGCCGGCGCAACATCACGGTGCGCCCGCAGGACCTCGCCTCCTACTACCGGGCGTACGCGATCCTGCAGTACGGCAGCGTGCAGGCGTTCGAGCGTCAGGCGGCCTCCGTGGGCTTCGCGCAACGCGACGTGTCGATGATCGTGCGAGCCGGGGCGCTGCAGTCCGCGCTCAGCGACCGGATCAGCCCGCACCTGCTGGCCACGGACGCCGAGACCCGGGAGCGGTACGACAGCGTCGTCGCCCAGTTCGGCCGGATCCCGCTCACCTACGCGCAGGCGAAGCCGTACCTGGCCCGCATCGTCGTCACCAAGGAGCGGTCGGCGCAGCTTCGCCAGGCCCTCGCGCAGACCGAGCGGACACACCCGATCTCGATCAACCCGCGGTTTGGTGCCTGGAACTCCGGCCAGTTCNCAGTCGTCGACGTGAGCGGTTCGATCGCCAGCCGGCCCGAGCCCCCGGACTACGGACTCGGCCAGCCGGCCCTGAGCACCCAGTCCTGACCCGCCCGCGGACCGGGTAGCCGCCCGGTCCCGACCAGTCGAAGCGAGTGGACGCCGTCATGAAGCTGCGGATCACGGCTGTCCTCACCAGCCCACGGGTCGCCCCGGGCATTCTCACCGCGGCGGCGTGGGACCTCCTGCGCCGGGTGCCCGTGCTGACCGCCGCCCCTGCCCACCCACAGCTCGCCGCACTGCGGGCCGCCGGCGCCACGGTCGTCGTCCTCGACCCCCCGCCGGCCGGCGTCGGGGATCTGGCCGGCCTGCCGGGGCTGCTGCGCGCCAGCCTGACCGATCCGGGCGTGACCGAGATCGCCTGGCTGCCGGATCCGGCGGCGCCGACCCCGCTCGACCGGCTGCTCCACCGTCTGGCCGAGTCGGAGACCGGGTCCGAGTCCGAGTCGGAGACCGAGGTGGGCACGCTCGCGGCCACGGCGGAGNTGCCCGGGTCGATCCTGCTCGACGCCGTGGCCGTGATGGACCGGCTGCGCTCGCCGGGCGGCTGCCCGTGGGACGCCGAGCAGACCCACGAGTCCCTCGCCCCCTACCTGATCGAGGAGACCTACGAGGCCTACCAGGCGATCGAGGATGGCGATCTGGCCGAGCTGCGCGAGGAGCTTGGCGACGTGCTCATGCAGGTGCTCTTCCACGCCCGGGTCGCCGCCGAGCGCGCGGGCGATGGCTGGGACGTCGACGACGTGGCGGCGGGGCTGGTCGCGAAGCTGATCCGGCGGCACCCGCACGTGTTCGCCGATGTGGTCGTCGACGGGTCGGCGAACGTCGCCGTCAACTGGGAGGCGATCAAGGCGGAGGAGAAGGGCCGCGCCTCGGTGACCGAGGGAGTGGCGCTGTCCCAGCCGGCGCTGACGCTCGCCGCCAAGCTGCTCAAGCGGGCCGGCGGGATCGGCGTGCCGGCGGACCTCGCGCTCGCCGGAGTCACCGACGAGGCGGCCGGCGAGGTGACGGCATCCGCCGGCCTGACGGCGTCCGCTGGGTCGAGGGCGTCCGCTGGGTTGACGGCGCCCGCTGGGTCGACGGGGTCCGCTGGGTCGACGGGGTCCGCCGGGTTGACGGGGTCCGGCGGGTCGACGGGGTTCGCCGGGTTGACGGGGTCCGGCGGGGTAGCCGAGGCCGGCGAGCGGGTCGCGGCGATCGCGGCCGACGCCGTCGCGGCGCTCGGCCGGCCGGACGTGGCCGCCGACGATGTTCTCGGCGATCTGCTCGTCGCCGTCGTCGCCCTTGCGCGGGCGGCCCGGGTCGACCCGGAGCGGGCCCTGCGCACGTCGGCGCGCCGTTTCCGGGACCGGTTGGCCGCCGCCGAACGTGCGGCCCGGGTGGACGGCGCCGCCCCGGGGGTGCTGCCCGGCGCGCGTTGGCGGGAACTCTGGGTCGCCTCGGCCGGCTCGGGTGACCGCCTTACGCCGGATCGGTGACGACGGGACGACCGTGAGGTTGACACGACCGAGGAACGGGGACGGTCGGTGGTACTAGCCTCTGACCATGGCTGCCACCCCACGTAAGGCGCTGGCCGACGTCCGCCAGATCGCGGCGCGGCGGACGGCTCCGATCGTCCTGGAACTCGATCTGACGGTCGATCCGCTCGAAGGCGTCCCCAGCGACCCGGTCACCCTCGCCCTCGCTCACCGGCGCACCACGTTGCGCGATCTGGTGGAGGCCCTGCGCTACGCCACCGAGGACCCGCGGGTGTCGGTGGTGGTTGCGCACANCGGCGCCGCCGGGACGCCGCTGGCCCGCATCCAGGAGATCCGCGCGGCGATCGGCGACTTCCGGGCCGCCGGCGGCACCGCCATCGCCTACGCCGACACCTTCGGCGAGTTCGGCGGCGGCACCGGCCCGTACTACCTCGCCTGCGCGTTCGACGAGATCTGGCTGGCCCCGTNCGGGGACTGCGGGCTGACCGGCCTGGGGATGGAGACGCCGTTCCTGCGCGGTGCGCTGGACCGGCTCGGCGTCGCGGTCGAGATCGGCCAGCGCTACGAGTACAAGAACGCGGTCAACACGCTCGTCGAGCGGGACTTCACGCCGGCGCACCTGGAGGCGGTGAGCCGGATCATCGAGTCCAGCTCGGAGCAGGTGGTGGCGGGCATCGCGCAGGGGCGCCGCATGCCGGCAGACCGCGTCCGCCGGCTGATCGACCTCGGCCCGCTGGCCGGCAGCGTCGCCCTCGACGTGGGGCTCGTCGACCGCCTCGGCTACCGCGACGAGGTGTACGCGGCCGCGCGGGCCCGGGTCCGGCGCTCGTCGGTGGGCGAGGGGTCCTCGGACACCGGCGGATCCCCGGCGGGAAACGGATCCCCGGCGGGAAGCGGGTCCTCGGTGGTTGGCGGGTCCCCGGTTGTCGGCGGGTCCTCGGTCGCCGGCCCGGCTGATGCCGACCTCGCCCCCACGGCCGACACCGACCTCACCGCCGCCGCCGGCCCGTCCGGCGGCGCGGCTGCCACCAAGGCCGGGGACGCCGGCGCCGAGCCGGTGCTGATGTACGCCACCGCCTACCGCCGCCTCGCCGAGCGGCGGGAGAAGTCCCCGGTGCGCCGGGTCGCGACCCTCACCGCGCGTGGTCCGGGTGCCTTCTTCCTGCGCGAGACCTCGCCCGCGCCGCAGCAGCGGTCCGCCGACGGCTTCACCGGCTCGACGAGTGGCCGGGCCGGGGCGCCCGACGACGGCGCCACGGCGGACGCCCAGGGCGTCCCGCTGGCGCCGTCGGTCACCGCGCCGCATCGCGACCCCCGCCGGTCGGTCGTGGCGCTCATCCACGGCACCGGGCAGGTCATCCTCGGGCCGGGCAACCCGGGGCCGTTCGGTAGCCCGGTGCTCGCCGCGGAGGCCGCCGCGGCGGCGTTCCGGGCCGCCGCGCGCGACGAGGACGTGGCGGCGGCGGTGTTCCGGGTGAACAGCCCCGGGGGTTCCTACGTCGCCTCGGACCTGGTGCGCCGGGAGGCCGAGCGGTTCCGGGCCAGCGGCCGTCCGCTCGTCGTGTCGATGGGCGACGTCGCCGCGTCGGGCGGCTACTTCGTCTCCCTGGCCGCGGACCTCATCGTGGCGAATCCGGGCACGCTGACCGGGTCCATCGGGGTGTTCGCCGGCAAGCAGGTGGTCCGGGAGCTGCTCGACAAGGTCGGGGTGGGTTTCGGGGCGGTCGCCGAGGGCGAGCACGCGCTGATGATGTCGCCGCGGCGTCCNTTCACCGTGGGTGAGCGGGAGAAGTTGGAGGAGTTCCTCGACCGCGTCTACGCGGACTTCGTCGACAAGGTGGCCGCGGCCCGGCGGCTGACCCGGGATCAGGTGCACGAGCTGGCCCGGGGCCGAGTATGGACGGGCGCCGACGCCCACGCCTACGGCCTGGTCGACGAGCTCGGCGGGTTGACGGACGCGCTCAGGCTGGCCTGGACTCGGGCCGGACTGCCCGAGGGGGAGACGCCGCGCGTGCGCCTGGCACCCCGGCCGTCGGTGCTGGAGCGGGTCCGGACGCCGAAGTCCAGCGAGGACCGCGGTGCCGCGGCGACGGCCCGGCCGGGGCTGCTGGGCGCGCTGCTCGGCGGTTCCGGAGCGTTCGGTGGTGCCGGTGGGCTCCTCGGCGCCGCCCTGTCCGGCGGTTCCGGGGCGTTGGCTGCCGGTGGGCTCCTCGGCGTCGCCGGGCTCGGGGGCTCCGGTGCGTTCGGTGGTGCTGGCGCGTCTGGTGGTGCTGGCGGCTTGGGTGGGTTCGCCGCCGGCTGGGGACCCTGGGCTCCGCTGGCCGCGCGGCTCGGCCTGCCCGTCGGCGGCCCGCTGATGATGCCGCCGATCGGGCGTATCGGTTAGACGACTCGGTCCGGTAGNCGGTGGCCGGTGGCCGGTGGCCCTGCGGTCTGATCGGGCGACGCGTCCGGGGTGGTCGTCGTCGCCCGCGGGTTCGGCGCCGCGCCAGGCCACCTCATTCGTGCCTCTCGGTGACCTCCTGTGCACAGAATCATGCCGAGGGGTAGGCACGGTTTTCGGCCGCAAAACCGTGCCGAAGCCTCGGCACGATCTGGCCCCAATCTGGCCGGAATCGGGTGTGCCTGTTGGCCCNCTGCCCGCGGGGACGCGTGGTGGGCGCGTGGCGCGTGGCGCGTGGCCGGTGGGTGGCGCGTGGCCGGTCGGTAGCGGCTGGCTGCGGGCGGCTGGCTGCGGGCGGGCGACTGCGGGCGGCTGGCTGCCTGTGGCGGGTCGGAGTCGGTAGGCCGCGCGGGCGCGGCCCCACCTGGGTGCCCGGGCGGCGGCGGGTCGCGGTCCGCGGGGCTGTGGGATGCGTGACACCGCGCCGGCCGTCCCGGGGTGGGCTGGCCGGCCGGGGCCGGTCGCGGCCGGCGGGGGNGGTCGGAACCTTCCGCGACGCGCCGGGATCAGCGCCGTCCCAGAGGGGCGCGACGGTAGTCTCGCACCGACCGGTTCGTCCGGACGGCCCTGCTCGTCCCGCGGTATGGGTCCGCCACGCCGTCGGGCGTGCCGCGGGGTCCGGCTGCGGGTGCTCGCTGGGCCGCGGTCCGCGGCGGTCCGTTCTGCCATCGTGTCGTCGCGTTCGAGTCGTCGCATTCGGAGGTCCTAGCCGTGCCGTCCATCGAGGCTGTCGGAGCCCGCGAGATCCTTGACTCGCGTGGCAATCCCACCGTCGAGGTCGAAGTCGTCCTGGAGGACGGGACGCTGGGCCGTGCGGCGGTGCCCAGCGGGGCCAGCACCGGCGCCTTCGAGGCCGTGGAGTTGCGCGACGGGGAGGACCGTTACGGCGGCAAGGGCGTCCGTAAGGCCGTGGCCGCGGTGATCGAGCGGATCGGCCCGGCGATCATCGAGCTGGAGGCCACCGAGCAGCGCCTGCTCGACCAGACGCTCATCGACCTCGACGGCACCCCGGGCAAGTCCGCCCTCGGCGCCAACGCCCTGCTCGGCGTGAGCCTCGCGGTGGCCAAGGCGGCCGCGGCCGCCAGCGGGCTGCCGCTGTTCCGCTACCTCGGCGGGCCGAGCGCGCACCTGCTGCCGGTGCCGATGCTGAACATCCTCAACGGCGGCGCGCACGCGGACACGAACGTCGACATCCAGGAATTCATGATCGCTCCGATCGGCGCGAGCAGCTTCTCCGAATCGCTGCGCTGGGGCGCCGAGGTCTACCACGCGCTCAAGAGCGTGCTCAAGGCGCGTGGCCTCGGCACCGGCGTCGGCGACGAGGGTGGCTTCGCCCCGAGCCTGCCCACCAACCGGGACGCGCTCGACCTCATCGCCGAGGCCGTCGACAAGGTCGGCCTGCGCCTCGNCTCGGACGTCGCGCTCGCCCTCGACGTCGCCTCGACCGAGTTCTACGCGGACGGTTCTTACACCTTCGAGGGCAGCACCCGCACCGCCGAGGAGCTCAGCGACTACTACGCGGAACTGGTCGGCGCCTACCCGATCGTCTCCATCGAGGACCCGCTGGCCGAGGACGACTGGTCCGGCTGGGTGGCGCTGACCGAGCGGCTCGGCACCAAGGTGCAGCTCGTCGGGGACGACCTGTTCGTCACCAACCCGGAGCGGCTCGCCCGCGGGATCGCCTCCAAGGCCGCGAACGCCCTGCTGGTCAAGGTCAACCAGATCGGCACCCTCACCGAGACCCTCGACGCGGTCAACCTCGCCCACCGCAACGGCTACCGGGCGATGATGTCGCACCGCTCCGGCGAGACCGAGGACACCACGATCGCCGACCTCGCCGTCGCCGTCGACTGTGGCCAGATCAAGACCGGTGCCCCCGCCCGCTCCGAGCGGGTCGCGAAGTACAACCAGCTCCTGCGGATCGAGGAGGAGCTCGACGACGCCGCCCGCTTCGCCGGCGCAGCCGCCTTCCCGCGCCACGGGCAGCCTGCCTGATCCGCATGCCGCCGCCGCGCGCCGCGCTGACCACGAGGGCGACCCTGCTCGCCGTCGTGATCTGTGTGCTGGTGCTGACCCTCGCCTATCCGCTGCGGTTGTACCTCAAGCAGCAGAGCAAGCTCTCGGAGCTCGCGCGGACGAACGCGCAGACCCAGGCCCGGGTCGACGAGCTGCGCGCCACGGTCGGGCGCTACGACGACCAGGCCTGGGTCTCCGACGAGGCGCGCCGGCGGCTGCACTACATCAGGCCGGGCGAGCGGGCGTACCTGATGCCCGCCGCCCCCACGCCCGCGCCCGGTGACGAGGGTGAACGCGGNGGATCGTCCGGCGGGTCGGCCTGGTACGGCCGGCTGTGGTCGGAGATCGCGACGCCGTAGGCGGCTCACCGGTGGGTGNCCACGAGCCCTGGGCCGACCGTGGATGCGGGCTGCTCGTCGGTCCGGGCTGCTCGTCGGTCCGGGGTGCTCGTGGATCTGGGGTGCTCGTGGATCTGCGATGCTAGGCGGCGGTGCCGGTGCGCGGTCGCCGTCCCGGGGAGGAGAGCGTCGCGGTGCGGGAGAAGAACGTGGTGTCGACGGCGGTGNCGGCCNAGGAGGTCGAGATCGTCGGGCGGCAGTTGTCCCGTGCGCCGCGCGGAGTCCTGGCCGTCGCCCACCGTTGTTCCTGCGGGCTGCCGGACGTGGTCGAGACCGCTCCCCGGTTGCCGGACGGGTCGCCCTTTCCCACGCTCTACTACCTCACCTGCCCGCGCGCCGCGGCGGCGGTGTCGCGGCTGGAGGGGGCTGGGGTCATGCGGGAGATGACGGAGCGCCTCGCCCACGACCCCGATCTCGCCGCCGCCTACGCCGCGGCGCACCGGGACTACCTCGCCCGTCGCGACGCCCACGACGTCCTGCCCGGCGCCCCGAGCGCCGGTGGCATGCCGGAGCGGGTCAAGTGCCTGCACGTCCTGGTCGCGCACAGTCTGGCGGCGGGCCCGGGAGTGAACCCCTTCGGGGACGAGGCGCTCGCCGCCGTCGACGACTGGGGCCGGCGGGGTCCGTGCGTGGCCGTGGCGAGCGGAGCTGACGGAGCCGGCGGAGCTGGCGGGGCCGTCGCGAGCAGGGCAGCTGGCGGGGCCGCGGCGGGTTCCGTGGGGACGACGGAGGAGGTGCCGACGTGAACCGCGTCGCCGCGATCGACTGCGGGACCAACTCGATCCGCCTGCTGGTGGCGGACTACGACGGGTCCGGGTTGCACGAGCTGACCCGCCGGATGGAGATCGTCCGGCTGGGTGCCGGGGTGGACCGCACCGGTGAGCTGGCGCCCGAGGCGCTGGCGCGGACCTTCGCCGCGCTGCGCGACTACGCCGCCGAGATCGAACGCCTCGGCGCCACCCGGGTGCGGATGGTGGCGACGAGCGCGACCCGCGACGCGCGTAACCGCGACGAGCTGGTCACCGGCGTCCGCGCGATCCTCGGCGTCGACCCCGAAGTGATCAGCGGGGAGGAGGAGGCGGCGCTGTCGTTCGGTGGCGCCATCGGCGACCTCGTCGGCGGATCCGGACAGTTCGCAGCGCCGGATCGGGTGGGGGCGCCGAGCCAGCCGGGAGCATCCGACCGGTCGGAAACACGCGGACAGCCCGGAGCATCCGGCAATCCCGGCTCCTCGGACGCGCGCGGAGGACTCGACCGCCAGCCCGGCAGGCCAGGCGCGGCGGGAACGCCCACCCAGCTGGGAACGCCCACCCAGCTGGGAACGTCCGGCCAGCTCGGCAAGATCGGGCTGTCCGGCACGGGGGGCCTGTCATCGGTCGCCACGCCGATTCTGCTCGCCGACATCGGCGGGGGCTCGACGGAGCTGGTGCTCGGGGACGCGCACGGTGTGCGGGCGGCCCGCTCGGTCAACGTCGGCTGCGTCCGGCTGGCCGAGCGCCACCTGCGCGACGACCCGCCGACCGCGGCGCAGGCCGCGGCGATCGTCGCCGACGTGCACGCCGCGCTCGACCTCGCCGCGGCGACGGTGCCGCTGACCGAGGCCGCGACCCTGGTGGGCGTCGCCGGGACCGTCACCACGGTGGCCGCCCTCGCCGCCGGGCTGGCGGAGTACGACGCGGACCGCATCCACCTGTCGGTGACGAGCGCCGAGCAGGTGGCGGCCGTCACCGAGCTGCTGCTCGGCATGACGCACGACGAGCGGGCGGCCCTGCCGGTGATGCACCCCGGGCGGGTGGACGTCATCGCGTCCGGCGCGCTCGTCCTGCGCACGCTGGTCGAACGCACCGGCGCAGCGGCGGTCGTCGCCAGCGAACGGGACATCCTCGACGGGATCGCGCTGGCCCTGGCCACCTCCCCGCCGGCCCTGCCACCAGCGCCTGCCGATCCGCCTCTGTCCGCCGCGCCGTCTCTGTCCGCCGGGCCGTCTCTGTCTGCCGCGCCACCTCCGCCGGCGGCGCCGTCCCTGCCGACGGGGGCCGGTCCCGCCGCGGGATGACGGCCGGCCCGCGGCGCGATCCGGCGCGGCCGGGCGCCGGCTGGCCGGGTGACCTCGCCGACCCGACCACCCCGGTCGCGGCGAGCTGCGCGCAGGTGCGCGAGCTGGCGGCCGGCGCCGCAGACACGGGCGAACTCGACGCCCGGGTGTCGGTCTGCCGGGCCTGCCCGCGCCTGGTGACCTGGCGGGAGGAGGTCGCGGCGGTGCGGCGGGCCGCGTACGCCGACCAGCCGTACTGGGGGCGGCCGGTGTCGTCGTTCGGCCCGGCTGACGCCCGGATCCTGATCGTGGGCCTCGCCCCCGCCGCCCACGGCGGCAACCGCACCGGGCGCATCTTCACCGGCGACCGCAGCGGCGACTGGCTGTTCGCCTCGCTGCACCGGGTCGGGCTCGCGGCCCTGGCGACGTCGCAGGCCGCCGGGGACGGCCAGAGCCTGCGGGCCACCCGGATCGTCGCGGCCGTGCGCTGCGCGCCGCCGGCGAACAAGCCGACGACGGCGGAACGGGACGCCTGTCGCCCCTGGCTGGTCAGGGACCTGGAGCTCGTCCGACCGACGCTGCGGGTCGTCGTCGTTCTCGGCGGGTTCGCGTGGGCGGCACTCTGGCCGGCCCTGGCGCGGGCCGGGTACTCCGTCCCGGCGCCCAGGGTGCGGTTCGGTCACGGGGCCCGGGCCGAACTTCCCGGGACGGGGGTCCGGGTCGTGGGTTGCTATCACCCGAGCCAGCAGAACACCTTCACCGGACGCGTCACCGAGGTGATGCTGGACACGATTTTTGCTTCCGCGGCGGCACAGGCGGAAGTGATCGGGCGGCGCGACTAAGGCCACGCCTTGTGGTCACGGACACAGCACGTGAGCCACGGCACTCCTCCTTCGGTGACGAGTTGGGCCGAAGGGTCGTCCGTATTGGTGTCCTGCGTCACGGAATAGGCGGGGTCGGCCGGCTCCTTGCCGGGTGTAAGCCGGCCCCCGCGGGTACCGTTTTTGCATGGGCTATGGGCAGGCACCGCACATCCTCATCGTCGGCGGAGGATACGTCGGCATGTACACGGCCCTGCGGCTTCAGCGGAAGCTGGACGGGGACGAGGCGACCATCACCGTCGTCGAACCCAACTCATACATGACCTACCAGCCGTTTCTCCCGGAGGCGGNCGCCGGCAACCTCGAGCCACGTCACGTCGTCGTACCGCTACGCAAGGTGCTGAAGGGCTGCCGGATCATCAGCGGCCATGTTGTGACGGTGTCGCACGAGCGACGCACCGCATCCGTGCAGCCGCTTCTCGGAGACCCTTTCGACCTTAAGTACGACATCCTGGTGATCTGTCCTGGTTCGGTGGCGCGCACACTCCCGATACCGGGACTGGCCGAGCAGGGAATCGGATTCAAGAGTGCGGCCGAGGCCATCTATCTCCGAAACCAGGTCATCAGTCGCCTCGACGCGGCCGCGTCGGCCACCGATGCCGCCGTCCGGCGACGCGCGCTCACCTTTCTCTTCATCGGCGGCGGATATGCCGGAATCGAGGCCCTCGCCGAACTCGAGGACATGGCACGTGATGCGTGTTCTTATTACCCGGATCTGGCGCCTGCCGACATGCGCTGGGTGCTCGTCGAGGCGACCGGTCGTATTCTCCCCGAGGTTTCGCCCGCAATGGGGCTGTATACGGTCAAGCAGCTCGAACACCGCGGAATCCAGGTGAAGCTGAACACCAGGGTCGAAAGTCTGCTCGACGGCAATGCCGTTCTCGACGACGGTGAGCGGTTCGAGGCCGGNACCGTGGTGTGGACCGCCGGCGTCAAGCCGAACCCCGTGCTCGCCCGGACCGACCTGCCGCTCGACGACCGTGGCCGGCTGCGGGCCACCGCCTTCCTCCAGGTCGACGGGGTGGCGGACGCCTGGACCGCCGGCGACTGCGCGGCCGTGCCCGACCTGACCAAGGGCGAGGGGGCGACGACCGGGCCGTCCGCCCAGCACGCCGTCCGCCAGGCCCGCCGGCTGGCGGAGAACCTCCTCGCCGAGCTGCGGCACGAGCCCATCAGGCCCTACGAGCACAGCTACGCCGGCAGCGTGGCGTCCCTGGGGCTGCACAAGGGCGTGGCCGAGATCTACGGGGTCCGGCTGCGGGGCTGGCCCGCGTGGCTGATGCACCGGTCGTACCACCTCAGCCGGGTGCCCACGCTGAACCGCAAGGCCCGCGTGGTGGCCGACTGGACCCTGGCGCTGTTCTTCCGTCGCGAGATCGTCTCGCTGGGCTCGTTCGCCGACCCCCGGGCGGAGTTCCGCCGGGTGGCGGCCCCCGCGTCCGCACCGGCCGCGGGCATACACGCGGCCCCCGGCACCCCGGCCGCGATCGACGCCGCCGACGCCGCCGATGCTGCCGACGCCACCACCGAGAAGGCCGCGCCCGCCGCGTCCACCTCCCCCGAGACGCCCGCCGCCGTGCCCACCCCCCCTGGGACGCCCGCGCCCGCCATCCCGGCGGCAGAGGCGAACTCGCAGGCCGCGCAGCACCGGAGCTGACCGTCGCCCGCGCCCGCGGGCCCCGCCACGACCCCACGGCGGCCGGTGAATCCCCGCCTCCCGTGGGGTTCACCGGCCGCTGCCGCTTCACCGGCCGCTGCGGCTTCACCGGCGGCCGCCGCTTAACGACACCAAGGTGGGGGCGGGAATCCGGCATCTCCGGACTGGCCCGACGCCGCTAACGAGCCGCGAGCTCGGCTTTCCGGTGATCTGGGTCGTCCACTGATCGGCGGGGATGGCAATGCGGCAGCACCCTAGTCACGAAGAGTCACGCTTTCGGCGGGGCCGCCATCTCCGGACCACTTTTTCCGCGATGTGTTATTCCCAGACCCTACGTAGCGTGGTAGAAACATCAGCGATGTAGACGAGCCGGTGTATCCCAACTGGTAGAGGAGGCTGTCCTAAAAACAGCTCGAGTGTCGGTTCGACTCCGACCACCGGCACAATCCATTGCTGATCGCCCGCGCGCGTTGGTGAACGCCGCGGGTGGTCGGCATGGAAGGCTTCGTCGCCATGGTGAGGTGAGTCGCGGTGCGGGGACGCAATGATTAGGTGCGCCGTCGAATCCGCTACTTTCCGTCTCTGATTCGTTACAGCTTCAGTGCCCGCGGTTCGAGGACTCCCGCCCACGGCGCCCACCGACCGGCGGGAACGTCCCGGGCGGGGGGNTCGTTGCGTGGTTGACGTGTGCACCAACTGATGACGGTGGCGCCGCTCCGGCGGCGACCGAGAGGAGCCGGCTCGATGGCCGACCTTCGTTCCTCGAACCCCGTGCTGCGCCGCGGCGGGTTCGCGCCGCCGCCGACGCCCACCCCGGAGGAGCTCGCCAGCCACTACCGGCAGCCGACCACCCTCACCGTCGACGACGTGGTCGTGCACACGCTGGGGCTGTTCGCCCTGCTGGGTGTCGGCGGTGCCGTCGGCTGGGTGGTCGGGCGGGACGCACCGGGCATCGCGCTGGCCGCCGGACTCGTCGCTCTGGTCATCAGCCTCGTCGTGTCGATGCGCAATCGGCTGCGCCCGTCGCTGGTCATCGCCTTCGCGCTGATCGAGGGCGTCGCGGTGGGGGCGATCTCGCGCTTCTACGAGGACGACTTCGCCGGCATCGTCCCGCAGGCGCTNCTCGGCACCGGTCTGATCTTCGTCGTCATGCTCCTCGCCTACCGCAGCCGCCGGCTGCGGGCCACACCGCGGATGGCCCGCATCGTCACCGGGGTGCTGTTCGGCGTCATCCTGATCAGCCTGGTCGACCTCGTCGTCAGGGCGGTCAGCGGGAGCCACCTGCCGGTGATCAATGACGCGACGCCGCTGGGCATTCTGTTCAGCGTGCTGGTGCTCGGCGTCGCGAGCCTCCAGTTCATCCTCGACTTCGACTACATCGAGCGGGCGATCGCCGCCGGCGCTCCGCGCTCCGAGGCCTGGCGAGCCGGCTTCGGCCTGCTGGTCGGCTTCGTCTGGGTCTATCTGGAGATGCTGCGGCTGCTGTCCAAGCTGCGCCAGTAGCAGCCCGGCGCGCGTCTCGTCTGGACCGGATCAGCTCCTGACCGGGGTCAGCCGGAGTGGTCCGGGCCGGCGGCGGTCGGCGTGATCCGCAGGATGCAGCGCTGGTCGCGGACCATCGCGGCCCGGTAGTCGTCCCAGTCGGGGTGCTCGCCGGAGATGTCGCGGTAGTAACCGACGAGGAGTTCNATCGCCGCCGGCAGCCGGACGATCTCAGCGGTGCCGGTGATCTGCACCCACGGTCCGAAGAAGTCGTCCGGCAGCACGCACAGCCGCACGGTCGTGTCCCGTTCGACGTGACCGACCTTGTACGCGGTGAGCCTGGTGCTGATCAGCAGGCGACCCTCGGCGTCCACCCCGACCGTCACCGGCGACATCTGCGGACTGCCGTCCCGGCGGGTGGTGCTCAGCACCGCCCTGTGATGATCGCGGACGAACGCGGTGGCGGCATCGAGATCCATCCACACATTCTGTCCGACGGGACGTGGACCCCGCGAGGTGAACCGCGGGCCGCGAACAGTGGAACGCAAACCGTGGTGGCGGTGGCGCGGGACCGGCGCCGTGGCGGCCAGGCAGGCCCGTCGAGGCCAGGCAGGACCNCCGCGGCGCCGCGGGGGCCTACGCCCGGCTTGCCCGCCGCCGCAGGTCCGCCTCGTGGACGAGGGCGGCCGCGAAGCTGTGTGGCAGGTCGTGTTCGGCGCGTAGCCAGTTCACCCGTTCGGTGAAGCGCAGCAGGCCTGGACCGTCGTCCAGCCGGCTGAGCCAGTGGTTCACCCCGTGCCCCGTTGCCTTCGGAATCCGCTCGATGAGGCTCTGGTGGGTCTGCGGGGAGCGGTTGAGCGACATGCGCGCCTCCAGAAGTAAAACCCGACGTCAACGGCTCATGTCGCCAGCGTGCCCCATGCCACAGCAAAGGGCAAGGCCCCGTTCGGGCCCTGTGGGGTATCATGCCCGGATGTCCGATGAGGTCGGTGATCTCAGTCGGGAGGTGGGCCTGCTCATCCGCCGCATCCGGGGATGGGTCGGCTCTTCCTGGGACGTCGCGGTGGGTTCGGGGCTGACTCGGGCGGAGCGCACGGTCCAGCTGCTCGACGAACTGGCCNCGCTCGGCGAACGGATCGGCACGGGGGCGCCCGTCGGGATGCGTCCGCCGAGGCTCGCCGCCCACGCCCTGCCTGATCAGCTCGCCGTGCTCGCCGAGGACCTGCTGGCCGCGCTCGACGCCGCCGGCGCCACCTCTCCCTCCGCTCGTGGGGTGCTGGCCGACGCCCGCGCGGCGGTGACCGGGGCGCGGGCGGATCTCGACGGCGCCGGCTTCGGGTTCCGCGTCCGCTGATCGCGGTCGGTGGTCGGCGGTTGGTGGTTGGTGGTGGCAGCGGGCATCACCGCAGCTGCCAGGTGCTCCGGACGGCGTCGAGCGCGTGCGCCGCGGCGATCCGCGCCCCGTCGAGGGTCAGGTGCACCCCGTCGCGCGACCGGGCGAGCACGTCCCGGCCGCCGGCGCCGGTCAGGTAGTCGCTGTAGGCGCCGTCCTTCGACAGCCACGGGGTCAGGTCGAGGTAGCTCGCGCCGCTCACCCCCGCCGCCGCGGCCGCCGTCGCCGCGTTCAGCTGGTGGAAGTAACCGTTCAGCCGGTGGGAGCGGGCCGGTGGCAGGCCGAGCCAGAGCAGCCGCCTGGCGCCGTTCCCGGTCCAGATCCGCATGACGACGCTGGCCCGCCGCCGGTACTCCGCCTCCCAGCCGGCCGATCCGGCGGGCAGCACCGTCCCGTCGGGGAGCGTGATGCCCTGCCCGTCGTTACCGCCCATGGCGACGATGATCAGCTCCGGGGTGCCGGCCANCTCCGGGTTGCGCCCGGCGACCTGGTCGCGGGCATGGGCGGCCCAGTCGAAGAAGTCGGGGCGGACCAGACCGGTGCCGAACCGGGTCTCGGTCCGTGCCCGGATCGTGCCCGGAGCCGTGTTCGTGATGGTGGGGCCGAGGGACTCGGTCAGGGAGTCGCCGGTGACGAGCACCCGCAGCGGGTCGGCGGCGGTGGGCGAGCGCAGCGGGGCGGGTACGGGCGGGGCGGTGGGTGTCCCGGCGTGGCCTGGGCGGTCCGGCGCCGTCGTTCCTCCGCCCGTTCCCGCCTCCGCGTAGCGGCTCGCCGCGGTCGCCAGCTCCGAATCGCCGCCGCGCGGCGCGGATGGGTGGCCGAAGGCTCGGGTCAGCCAGCGGTCCGGCGCGTCGAGGCGCGCCGTGTGCGTCGCCCGCTCGAGGGGCCGCGCCGCGCTCAGCACGATCGTGCGGGTGAGCCCCGGCCGCATCCCCTCGCCGGCATGGACCATGGCGGGGGCGCGCAGCACGGCGAGCAGCCCCAGCACGGCGACGACCAGCAGCAGGGCGCGCCGAGCCGGGACGGCGTCCGCCTCGACCCGCGCGAGCCGGGCGCGATGGCGTGCCGGCGACGGGGCCGGCATCTCTGCCCCGGCGGCTTGGAGCGGTCGAGAGTCCTGGCTGACGTGACCGCCCCGCGGTCCGCGTGGGGTCTGGTCAGGTGGACGGCCCTTCGCGAGGAGACGGCTCCGTGGCGCACCGGGGGTCCGCGGTGGTGCTCCGACGGGCGGTGGTGCTCCGACGGGCAGTGGTGCTCCGACGGGCGGTGGCGCGGACGCCGGCGGCCAGGTCGGCACCGCATCGTCGCGCTCGGTCATGGTCGGGGACTCCATCGGCGGCTCGGGGAGGAGGGAAGCCGAACCTCATCCTCCGTTGCGCGCCGACTGCCTCAGGTGATTGACCCCGCTCCCTCGGCGCCGTGTCCCCCTCGCCCGCGGTGGAGTGCCCGCCCTCGGCGAGCGGTGCGCGTGCCGCCGGCAGATGCCGGCGCGGGTGGACGGNCGTCGACCCGATCGGCGTTTGTTCGGTCCGTCAGGTCGAGCCGTGCCAGCCCGAGCCGTGCCAGCCCGAGCCGCGGCGGCNAGGATCACGTCCCTGCTCAGAAGCGGAAGTAGATGAAGGGGGCGACGTCCTGTTGGCCGACGACCGCGTAGATGACCATCATCGAGGCGGTCAGCAGGGCGATCTGGGGGCCGAGGCGCACCTCGGCGAACCGGGCCCGCGTCGCGGCCCACCAGCCGGGCGGGATGGCCGCCGTGGCCAGGCCCACCACGATCGCGGCCAGCGCCGCGGGGGTGACCAGCGGCGCCGGGCCGCCCGCGGTGAACAGCCGCGCGAACAGCCGGCCCGCCGTGGCCAGATTCGGGGCGCGGAAGAGCACCCAGGTCGCGCAGACGAAGTGGAAGACAGCCAGCCGGGCCGCCCAGCCGCGCACGGCGCCGCCGACCCGGCCCGCACTCGGTGGCCCGGCGGCGCTTCGAGCCGCACTCGGCGACCCGGCGGCGCTCCGAGCCGCACTCGGCGGCCCGGCGGCGCTTCGAGCCGCACCCCCGGCGGCGCTCTGGGGGGCGGCCGGAGCTGCGGCGCGCGGCAGCGGTATGCGGGCGAGCCCGGCGGCGTCCGCCCGCCGCGCCTGTCTCGCCCGCCAGGTCCGCAGCCGGCGCTCGGTGACCAGGGCCGCGCCGTGCAGCGCCCCCCACAGCACGAAGGTCCACGACGCGCCGTGCCACAGGCCGCCCAAAGTCATGGTGATCATGAGGTTCAGGTAGGTCCGGCGACGTCCGCGTCGGCTCCCCCCGAGCGGCAGGTACACGTAGTCGCGCAGCCAGCGCGACAGGGTCATGTGCCAGCGCCGCCAGAACTCCTGCAGGCTGCGCGACGCGTACGGCCGGTCGAAGTTGTCCGGGAAGCGGAAGCCCAGCAGCAGCGCGATCCCGATGGCGATGTCGGAGTAGGCCGAGAAGTCGCAGTAGATCTGGACGGCGTAGCCGTAGACGGCGGCGAGGATCTCCGCGGACGAGTGCTGGCCCGGGGCGTCGAAGACCGGGTCGACCAGCCGGGCGGCGAGGACGTCGGCGAGCACCACCTTCTTGACCAGCCCGCCGAGGATGAGGAACGCCGCGCGGGTGGTCGGCACCCGGGCCGGGTCGCGCGGCGTCGCGAGCTGCGGGAGGAACTCGCTGGCCCGCACAATCGGACCGGCCACGAGGTGCGGGAAGAACGCCTCGTAGACGGCGAAGTCGAGCAGCGGCGCCGGCGCGCTGGTCCCCCGGTGGACGTCGATGACGTAGCTCAGCGCCTGGAAGGTGAAGAACGAGATCCCGATGGGCAGCGCCACCTGGAGCAGGGGGAGCGGCGCGGGCAGCCCGACGTCGGCCAGGGCGCGATCGACGGACAGCGCGAAGAAGCCGTAGTACTTGAACCAGCCGAGCAGGCCGAGGTCGCAGGCGATCGCGGCGGCGAGGATGCGCCGGTCCCGGAAGCGGTGGATCGCCCGCGCGGCGGCCTGGTTGATCAGGGTCGAGGCGACGATGAGCAGGACGAACCGGGCGTCGGCGAAGCCGTAGAAGAAGTACGACGCGNCGAGGACGAACGGCTTCCACAGCGCCGGTCGGGGCATCAGCAGCCAGGACAGCGCCATCACCACGACGAAGAACGCCGCGAACTCGATCGTCGGAAAGATCACGTGTTGTCGTCCAGGGAGATCGGGCGGGCGGCGGGTGGCGGGTCGCCTGACGGAGGGGCTACACGTCGCTACTCTATGGAGTTGTCGGGATGCATAAAGTAGCGACTGGCCGAGGATGGGTGCCCACGCGTGGCGGGAGGACCGGTGGGCTCCGCCTCCTCGGCGGGCGCAGCGGCCCGATTGGGNGAGGNTGGCTCGATTTGGCCTGGAAGACGTGCGCGCCAGCCACGGGATGGTTACCTTCCGACCATGGGCATCGTCACGGTCAACGGCATCGACCTCGCCTACGAGATCCACGGCGACGACGACGGTCTGCCGCTGCTGCTGATCGGCGGCCTTGGCCAGCAGCTCGTCGGCTGGCATCCCGACCTGCTCGCCGCGCTCGCCCGGCGCGGCTACCGGGCGATCGTCTTCGACAACCGCGACGTGGGCCTGTCCACCCATCTCGATCACCTCGGCCGGCCCGACCTCGGGGCGATCATCGCCGGGCGCTTCGACCTCGCCCCCTACGGGCTCGCCGACCTCGCCACCGACGCGCTGGGCCTGCTCACCGCGCTCGGCGTCGAGTCGGCGCACCTGCTGGGCCTGTCGATGGGCGGCATGATCGCCCAGATCGCGGCGTTGCGCAGCCCGGGGCAGGTCCGCAGCCTCACGTCGGTGATGTCGCACCCCGGCGACCACCGGGTGCAGCCGACGCGGGAGGCCATCGGGTTGTTCCTGCGCCCGGCGCCGCTCGACCTGGAGCAGTCCGTCCTCGCCGCGCACGAGGCGTATCGGGTGCTCGGCTCGCCGGAGTTCGCGCCGGACGAGGCGTGGGTGCGCCGGCGCGCCGAGATCTACTGGGACCGGCGGGCCAACCCCGACGGTCTGCTGCGCCAGGTCGCCGCGGTGCTCTCCGCCCCGGACCGCACCGCGGAGCTCGCCGGGCTGCGCCCGCCCACCCTCGTCGTCCACGGCGGCGCCGACCCACTCGTTCCCGTGATCGGCGGCCGGCTCACGGCCGCGGCGATCCCGGCCGCGGAGCTGCTGGAGATCGACGGGATGGGCCACGACCTGCCCCGGCAGGTGTGGGACCGGGTGCTGGACAAGCTGGAGGACGTCGTCGACCGTGGAGAGGCCGGTCGGCACTACCTCGCCGCCGCGAGCTGATCCCGGCCGTGAGCTGAGCGGCCGTGAGCTGAGCGGCCGTGCGGCCGTCGAGGCGCCGCCCCCGGCCTACGCGCCGGGTTTGACCACCATCAGGGCGACGACCACGACCCAGCAGGCGGAGCTCAGCACCGCGCCGCCGGTGACGGTGCCGAGCCGGCGCCGGGCGTCCCCGCCCGCGTCGATCTCGGCGACGGCGTGCGACAGGCCGGGTGCGATGACCGCCAGGCAGATCCCGCANGCCACCACCCACAGCACCAGCGAGCCNAGCAGCCAGGAGTCGCTGAACGACCGCACACTGCCGAAGGACCCCTGGTGCACCATCCCCGCGCCGGTTACCGCGATGAGCAGCGAGGCCAGCCCGAACCCGCGCACCAGCCGGGCGGCGAGCCGCAGCATCGGCAGGGCGCCCGGCCCGGCCCGCAGCAGCCGGGGAATGGCCGCGCAGACCAGGGTCAGCGGTCCGATGACGAAGATCGCGAGAAGGACGTGCAGGGTGAGGAGGAGCCCGAAGCTGCCCGGATGCGGCATGCGCAGACGGTACCGACCGACTCCTCACCCTTGTGCACCGACCGCCTGAGCACCGGCTGTGGGCCGCCTGTGCAGGTCCGGTGCTCTGGGGGGTCGTGCCTCGCGGGGCTCGGCGCCCTCAGAGCGGGAAGGACTGGTAATAGAGCAGTTTCACCGCATCGCCGAAGTACGTCCCGTACAGGCGGTCGGTGGAGCCGGCGTAGGCGTAGCTGACCCCCCCGTCGATCCAGCCGTGGCCGGGGCCGAGCCGGCCGAACCCGGTGATGAACGGACCGCCGCTCGCGCCCGCCGTCATCCGGCAGTGCACGCCGATCGACGGGCCCCCGTACCGGTCGACCGACCCGGGCCCGCCGCAGTAGATGAGCTGGCTGCCGTCGTACGGCGACAGGCGTGGGTAGCCGAAGCTGTACTGCGCGGAGGTGCTCGGCAGGCCGAAGGCGATGCCCTGGCCGCCGACCACGTTCTCGATGTGCTGGCCGCCGTGGGTGTTGAACAGCGCGAAGCCGGCGTCGACGTCGAAGTTCGAGCCGCCCGCCCACCCCGGTGTCACGGTCAGCCGGCGGGCGGTCCAGATGCCGTACGGCATGGTCCCGTCGGTGTAGCCGGGGACGAAGGCGACCCGCCGGGCGAACTGCGCGCGCGCGCCGCCATGCAGACAGTGCCCCGCGGTCACGACGAGGTCATGGCCCGGGCTGGTCACCACGCTCGCCGAACACGCGAAGTCGGCGCCGCCGATGGTGGTGAACAGTCGGCCGGTGGTCACCGTGACCAGACCGCCCCGGGTGTACGGCGTGCCGTCGCTGGGCGGCGGGGGCGTGCTCGACAGCCCGGGGCTCGGGTCGTCGGCGAACGGCGTGCCCACCGCCGCCGCGGTGCCGGACTTGGCGTCGGCCCGGTCGGTGGTGTGGGAGCCGAAGGCCCGGTCGCGACGCTCGGCCGTCCAGTACCGTTCGACCGCGCGCTGCTCGGCGTCGGTCACCGCGCCGGGTGCAGACAGCGGCGCCGGCTGCCCCCGGGTGATCTCGGCGGCGAGGTCGGCCGGCCGGACCAGTCCGGCGTCGGGACCCGCGATCGGCGGGCCGCCGACCACCGGCCGCGCCCCCGCGCCCGGCAGGCCGACAGAGCCGCGCAGGCCGTCCGCGAGGACCGCGCCGCCCGGCGCGGCCTGAGCGGGATCGGCCGGCATGGTCGTGGGGGCGAGTCCCATGCCCGCGGTCAGCAGCACGGTGGCGACCAGCCGCGAACGGACCGGTGGCCGGGGCTGCGGCCCGCGCTGCCGCAGGCTCGCCCGATGCCTCGCGCCGGCCACGCCTTCCCCTGCCCACCGTGACTTCACGATCGCGCAGAGTAGCAGAACTCGAGATTGCTGGGGCGGGGCGCGGCGGCCCCTCGCCAGGTGCCGGTCAGATGCCCCGCGGCGGGNGAGAGTGGGGTGCGGTCAGTCGGCGGGCGCGGCGAGGTGCTCGTGGGCCTGCGCCCAGGTGGGGGCGCCGGCGCTGGCCGGCGGGTGCCAGTGAACGAGCCGGGCCTGGGCCATCGCGGGTCCGAGGCGGCGCATCGCCTGCCGGTGGTGCGGGTTGCCGACGAACGCGTCCAGCGCGGCCCGGTCCATCCACGCGGACAGGGTGAAGTACTCGCGGCGCAGCGGCCGGGCGACGAGCGAGACGCCGAGGGCGCCGGGCGCCGCGAGCACGGCCCGCCGCACGGCGAGTGCCGAGCGCAGCATCGCGATCGTGTGCCTGGTCGAGGTGAGGACGAAGTGCGAGGCCATGACCTCGATGGCGCCGTCCTCGATGGCGTCGCCAGCACCACCAGCACCACCAGCACCACCGGTGCGTCCCGCGGCGCTGGTGCCCTCGGGTTCGGCGCCGCGGGCCTTGCCGTCGCGCGGGGCGGTCCAGGGAATCGTCGGCATGGTGACCCACCTCCACAATCGTCTGACTCGGACTGTCCTCCAGATCAGAATAGTCTCAATGAGACGGTATGAGTCAAGCCGTATTATGGAGACCATGGCGGAGATCGCGCTGACACCGGTGTCGTACCTGGTCCTCGGGGAGGTGGCCCGGCGCGGCAGCGCCACCCCCTACGACCTCAAGGTGGCGGTGGCCGAATCGGTCGGGNACTACTGGTCGTTCCCGCACGCGCAGCTCTACAAGGAGCCGCCGCGCCTCGCCGAGGCCGGGCTGCTGGCCGAGGAGCGGGAGACCGGGGGTNGGCGCCGGCGCACCTTCCGGATCACCGACGCCGGCCGGCGCAGCCTGCAGGACTGGCTCTCCTCGCCCGATCCCGGGCGCACCGAACTACGCGACCTCGGCCTGCTCAAACTCGCGTTCGCCGACCTCGGCCGCCCCGGCGACGTCGCCCGGCTCGCCCGCGCCCAGGCCGCCGCGCACCGGGCGCACCTGGAGGTCTACCGCACGCTGGCCGCACTGCCGCCGGACGCCATGGTCTGGACGCTGCGGCGCACGCTGGACCTGGGTCTCGCCTACGAGCGGCTCGTGGCGGAGTTCTGGGAGCGGCTCGCCGCCGACCCCGCCCTCACCCCGACCGCCCCGGCTCCGCCGCCGACCCCGGCTCCGCCGACATCGACACCGACCGCCGCACCCACACGACCGGCGCGGGACGTCCCCGGCGGGTCAGCGGGCGACGCGGTGGCGTCCCCGGGACCGCAGGTAGTCCCGGATGACGTAGCTGCCGAGGGCGGTGGGGTCGGGTGAGAGCACCCGCCCGCCGTTGCGCCGGGCCATCTCCTCGACGAACTGCACGAGCCGCGGCTCGTCGTCGAGCATGAACACGTTGATGGTCACCCCGCGGCGGGTCAGCCGGTCCACCTCGGCCAGGGTCAGCTCGAGGGTCTCGGGCATCGGCGGCCAGGAGAACGACGGGGTGCCGTCGCGCAGCAGGTGCGCGGTGGGCTCCCCGTCGGTGACGACCATGACGACCGGTTCGGCCTGCGGGTACCGGCTGAGCAGCCGGCCGGCGATCAGCAGCGCGTGCTGCAGGTTGGTGCCCTGAACCATCTCGGAGTCGAGGCCGGCGAGCTCCACCGGCCGCAGCTCGCGGGCGTAGTCCGAGAAACCGATGATGTGGATCTTGTCCTGCGGGAACGACGTGCTGACGAGGGTGTGCAGNGCCAGCGCCGTCGACTTCGCGATCCCCCACGTCCCACGCAGGGCCATCGAGTAGGACAGGTCGACGAGCAGGCAGACCGCGGCGGTGGTGCGCCGCTCGGTCTCGGCGACCTCGAAGTCGCCGACCTCCAGCCGCACCGGCCGGCCCTTGCCGGTCGGCCCGGCGCGCAGCACGGCGTTGCGCACCGTGCGGACGACGTCGATCGGCTGGGTGTCGCCGAACTGCCAGGCCCGCGAGGTGCCGAGCAGGTCGCCGGCCGAACCGGCGTCGGTGAGGTTGTGGTCGCCGCGGCCCCGGGCGGAGACCTGGCGGAAGATCCGGGCCAGCGCCGCCTGCCCGATCCGGCGGACCGCGCGGGGGGTGAGCTCCNGGCTGCCGGCCCGGCGGGTGATGAACCCCTGCTGCTCCAACTCCCGCTCGATCTGCTGGAGGCTGCGCAGGTCGTCGACGGCGGACCGGCCCAGCGCCCGGGCGACCGCATCCGGGTCGATGTCCTCCAGGGAGGCGCCGGCGTAGTCCTGCCCGAGGGCGGAGGCGAGCTCGTCGAGCTCCGCGAGCTCCTCCAGCGCCGAGGTGGCGTCGCCGAGGCCCAGCGGCTCGTCCCCGGTGAGGCCCTCGCCGAGCCGGCCGCCGCGGCCACGGGCCCGGCCGCCCCAGTTCAGGTCCGGGCGGGAGGCGCGCAGCGCCTGGGCGAGCCGGGACATCTCGGCCGCCAGGCCCAGATCCTCCATGGCGGTGGACATCAGGTCGGCGAGCTCGGAGCGCTGCTGCGGGGTGAGCCCGGCGAGCAGCCGGGCGGCCGCCGCCGACCGGCGCGCCAGCGCGTCGACCAGCTCCTCGAGCGACTGCGGGTTCTCCGGGAAGAAGTCGCCGTACTGGGACATGAACTCGGNGAACGCCGCGTCGGTGTCCTCGCCGCGGGCGTCGGCCTCCAGCAGGGTGTTCAGCGCCCCGATCATGTCCCGGATGCGGGCGAAATCCTCCGGCGTCGCCCCCTCCAGGGCCTGCTTCATGCCCCTGAACTGGCTGTCGAGGACCTCCCGGCGCAGCAGCTCGGAGATCTTCTCGTAGGTCTCGCGGGCCTGCGGGGAACGCCAGTCGTACTCGGCCAGCGACCGCACCGCGCGCGCCGGGTCGGCGGGCAGCGCGTCGAGCTCGGCCTCCCGCAGGCGGGCCTCGTCCGACGGGTCGGGGAACAGTGCCGCCCGTTCCTGACCGACGGCCGTGTCGAGCAGCCGGCGGACCTCCTCCAGGGTGCCGTCCATCCGGCCGCGGGACCGGGCCTCGCGCCGGCGCCGCTCGATGGCGCGGCGCATGTCGTCCAGGCCACGCCGGCCCGGCATGCCGCGGCGCAGCAGCGCCTCCAGCGCCTCCCGGGGGGTGCGCCCCTCCAGGATCTGGCGGGACATCTCGTCGAGCGCGCCGGCCGCGGTGAAGGGGGAGGCCAGCGGGTCGGGCCCGNCGTCCCAGGGGCCGTAACGGAATGCGCCGGAGCTCACCGGGGTCCTCCCACGAGTGTCATGTCAGGAGCCGGNCATGTCAGGAGCCGTAGACCGTCCGGCCCGGCAGCTCCTCCTTGGCGAGCCGGCGGTTGAGGTGCAGTCCCTCCATCGCCAGCTCCAGCGCCGCCGCGGCGAGGCCGGGCGACTCCGCGCCGTCCACGCCGAGCCGGTTCAGGATCGCCGCGAGACCGGGCACCGGACCGACCCGGCGCAGTAGCTCGGCGGCGGGCACCATGTCGCCCGTCTNGACCGGGCCGTCGGCGTCGAACCGGTTCTGCAGCCCGGTGAGGTCGGCTCCGGCGAGGCGAGCCCGGAACGTCTCGGCGATCGCGCGGCGCAGCAGCAGCGCGAGCACCTCGTCCTCGCGCCCCTCCTCGAGCTGGTCGAACTCGACCTTGCCGCGCACCGCCGGCACGATCGCGGCGAGGTCGACCACCCGGGCGGTGGGCGTCTCCTCTCCGGTCAGTGCCGCGCGGCGGACCGCGGAGGCGGCCACCGTCTCCGCCGCGGCCACCGCCAGCCGGGCCGACACGCCCGAACGCTGGTCGACCTGCGGGGCGTCACGGACGAGCCGGGTGAACCGGGCCACGATCTCCACCAGGTGCTCGGCGAGCTCGGGGGTCCCCAGCGGCGACCCCGCCCAGGAGATCACGGCCTCCTGGCGGATCAGCGCGAGCTCGTCGGCGAGCTGCAGGGGGTAGTGGGTGCGCACCTCGGCGCCGAAGCGGTCCTTGAGCGGGGTGATGATCCGGCCGCGGTTGGTGTAGTCCTCCGGGTTCGCCGAGGCCACCAGCAGCAGGTCGAGCGGCAGGCGCAGCAGGTAGCCGCGGACCTGGATGTCGCGCTCCTCCAGCACGTTGAGCAGCGACACCTGGATGCGCTCGGCGAGGTCGGGCAGCTCGTTGACGCTGAAGATGCCGCGGTTCGTGCGCGGCACCAGGCCGTAGTGCACCGTCTCCGGGTCGCCGAGGGTGCGGCCCTCGGCGACCTTCACCGGGTCGACGTCGCCGATCAGGTCGCCCACGCTGGTGTCCGGCGTGGCGAGNTTCTCGCCGAACCGGTCGGAGCGGTGGCGCCAGGCGATCGGAAGATCCTCGCCGAGCTCGGCCGCCAGCGTCCGGCAACGGCCGCAGACGGGCACGTACGGGTGGTCGTTGATCTCGCAGCCGGCGACGGCGGGCGACCACTCGTCGAGCAGATTCACCAGGGTGCGGATGAGCCGCGTCTTGCCCTGGCCGCGCTCGCCCAGGAAGACGATGTCGTGGCCGGCGAGGATGGCGCGCTCGACCTGCGGCAGGACGGTCTCGTCGAACCCGACGATGCCCGGGAAGCGCGGCGTGTCGCCCTTCATCAGGGCGACGAGGTTGTCGCGCAGCTCCGTGCGGACGGGCCGGTGAACGTGCCCGCTGCGGCGAAGCTCACCCACCGTGGCATAGGGCGGAGCGGCATCCGCCGGCGCGGTGGCCGGGGATGTCGCGGTCGGTGGCATGGAATGACGGGGCGGTGCCGGCAGATCCTCCACGCGTCGACGGTACGTCGACACCGCCCGCGGCGCAGCGAAGTCGGCTGCCGTCCGCTGCAGGCGTAGTCGGGGGTACGCCGGCCGCCCCGCCCGAAGGAGCCCCGCGCCCGCCGACTGGCTCGTCCGGGCGGACTGGCGCGAAGGTGCCGGCGCGCCAGCCACGATGGGTGACCCCCGGCCCGGCCCAAGTGGCATGGACGATCCCGGCTCCGGCGCCGTCAGGAGCCGTAAGGTGCGACCGAGACGATCTCGACCTTCGCGGAGCGGCCGTTGGGAAGTGTGTAGCTGACGGTCTCGCCGGCCTTGTGGCCGTTCACGGCGCCACCGAGCGGGGAGGCGGGGGAGAACACGTCGATGGGAGCGCTGTGGTCCTCGCGGGAGCCGATGAGGAACTTCTCGGTCTCCTGCTCGCCGGGGAAGCGCACCTCGACGACCGTGCCCGGACCGGCCTCACCGGTCGTGGCGGGCGACTCGCCCACCTGGGCGTCCCGTAGCAGGTCGGAGAGCTGGCGGATCCGGGCCTCCTGCTTGCCCTGCTCCTCCTTGGCGGCGTGGTAACCGCCGTTCTCCTTGAGGTCGCCCTCCTCGCGGGCCGCCTCGATCTTGGTCGCGATCTCCGTGCNCCAGGGGCCGGTGAGGTAGTCGAGCTCGGAGCGGAGCCGGTCGTATGCCTCCTGAGTGAGCCAAGTCTGCTGCGTCACGCGGGTCACGCTCCTCGGTGAACATCAAAAGGGTCACGATATCAAGGTGAATCAAGGAATCCAGGGTCGAGCCCGCTGACTCCAGCACCGGCCGTCCACCNCCGGGAGACCCCAGACCAGCGGTTCTACCCTTCCGGGTGATCCGTCAGTCCGTGGTGTGGACCAAGACCGCACGCCTGGCGGAGCGGGAGCANGGCGAACGGGTGCCGGGCTCCATCGGTCCCCCTGGGGCCGGACCGACACCGATGTCGGTACGCCGGCCGGCGACGTCNCACCCGTCACCGCATGCGCGGACGGTGCATTGTGCCACGGCGTTGGGTGACTTTTCCAGATCAAACGTGGAGGCGGGCTCCATGGTTCCGCACAGTGGTGTAGCACGGCGGTCACGCCACGGCCACCCAGGTCGATGGCCGTGGTCCGGCCCGGCCGTCAGCGACAATGGTGGCATGCCTTCGGTCGACGAGCGGCATGGCCTGCGTCTCATGGCCATCCATGCCCACCCCGATGACGAGTCCAGTAAGGGCGCGGCCACGATGGCGCGTTACGCGAGCGAGGGCGTGGACGTGCTGGTCGTGACATGTANCGGCGGAGAGGAGGGCAGTGTCCTCAACCCGGCGATGGACCAACCCGGCGTCGCCGAGCGCATCACCGAGATCCGCCGCGAGGAGATGGAGAACGCCCGGCGCATCCTTGGCGTCCGCCAGGAGTGGCTCGGCTTCGTCGACTCCGGCCTGCCCGAGGGCGACCCGCTGCCGCCCGTGCCGCCGGGGCGCTTCGCCACCACGCCCCTCACCGCGGCGGCCCGGCCCCTGGTCAGGCTGATTCGCACCTTCCGGCCGCAGGTCATCACGACCTACGACGAGTCCGGCGGTTATCCGCACCCCGACCACGTCATGACGCACAACATCAGCATCGAGGCGTTCGAGGCGGCCGGCGACCCCGAGCGCTATCCCGAGGNGGGGGNGGACGCCGGGCTCGCCCCCTGGCAGCCGCTCAAGCTCTACTACCACCTCACCTTCCACAAGGAGCGCATCCTCGCGCTACACGAGGCGCTGCTGGCCCGCGGCCTGGAGTCCCCCTACACGGAACGCCTCGACGAGTGGGCCGACCGGGCGGCGGACGCCGGCCGGCTCACCACCCGGGTGCCGTGCGCGGACTGGTTCGCCACCCGCGATCGCGCCCTGATCGCGCACGCCACCCAGGTCGATCCCACCGGATGGTGGTTCCGGGTCCCGCTCGACGTGCAGCGGGAGGTCTGGCCCACCGAGGACTACCAACTCGCCCGATCGCTGATCGAGGTCGGCACGCTGCCCGAGGACGACCTGTTCAACGGCGTGTGACCGTGCGCACGGCGGGTGGCCGGCTGGCCGGCGGGAGCTGATCGGCGCCCGCCGGCGGCGGTCCGGCGCGGCGTAATGTCGGGGTGGGCACCGCCGGGAGCCCACGGCGCACCGCCCGCTGGGCGGAGCCGGTCGCGCGCTCGCGCGCGGCGCAGCGGCGGGTAGACCGCAGAGTTTGGATCCGGGTGTGAGGACGTCACCGTGAACGAGATCTTCGCCGGTTCCGTGCTGGCCGAGCAGGAGAGCAGCGCGGGCGGTCTCGGACTGCTCATCGTCGTGGGGCTGATCGTGGTCTCCACCGGGCTGTTCTTCATGCTCTCGAAGAGCCTGCNCCGGATGCGCGCGAACGTGGCGAACGGTGACTTCCTCGGGGTCGATCCCGACCGGCTCACCGGCCCGGTCGACCCCCGCCAGGCGATCCGCCGCCGCTCGGTGCTGGCCGGCCGGCGCGGCCCGGTGATCGACGGCGAGGTCGTCGACGACGCCGCGGCCACGGATGGCGAGGGCGAGCATCTCGACCTGCCCGCCCAGCCCGGCCCCCCGGGTCCCGGCGGCCGCTAAGCAGTCTCCCCTCGGCCNCTTCCGGATCTTCTGCTTATCCGGAGGGTTTCGTGTCCGATTTATCCCTCCGGATAAGCAGGGTGGTGGCGGGAGCGGTCAGCCCAGGGCGATGTTGACGATGNGGCCGGGCACGATGATGGTCTTCTTGATGGTTCGGCCCTCGGTCTGGCGCGCGTAGTCGGGGTGCGCGGTGAGCAGCTCGCGGATCACGGGCTCCGCGGCACCGTCGGGCACCTGGAGGGTGAACCGCACCTTCCCGTTCACCTGGACCGGGATGGTCCGCTCGGCCTCGGCGGCCAGCGCCGGGTCGCCCACGGGGAAGGCCGCGCGGCTCACCGACTCGCCGTGCCCGAGCCGCGCCCAGAGCTCCTCCGCGATGTGCGGGGCCAGCGGCGCCACCATCAGGACGAGCGGCTCGGCCAGCGCCCGGGGCGTCGCGGCCTGGCCGTACCGCTTCGAGACGTAGTTCGTCAGCTCGATGAGCCGGGCGACGGCCGTGTTGAACCGCAGGCCCGCGTACTCCGCCGCCAACGTGATGATCGTCCGGTGCAGGACGCGGGTGGCCTCGGCGTCCAGCTGCTCGTCGGAGACGGCGACCGTGCCGCTGCCCTCGTCGACGACCGCGCGCCACAGGCGCTGCAGGAACCGGTGGGAGCCGACGATGTCGTCGGTGTGCCAGGGCCGGTCGGCGTCGAGCGGACCCATCGCCATCTCGTAGACGCGCAGCGTGTCGGCGCCGAACCGCTCGTACATCTCGTCCGGGCTGACGCTGTTCTTCAGGCTCTTGCCCATCTTGCCGGAGCGGCGGTCGACCGGCGCGCCGTGGTGGGTGAAGCGGCCGTCGTCGGTCTGCTTCACCTCGGCCGCCGGGACGTACATCCCGCGGGCGTCGGTGAACGCGTCGGCCTGGATGTAGCCCTGGTTGAACAGCCGCTTGAACGGCTCCTTGGACGACACGTGCCCCAGGTCGTAGAGCACCTTCTGCCAGAACCGGGCGTAGAGCAGGTGCAGCACCGCGTNCTCGACGCCGCCGACGTAGAGGTCGACGCCGCCGTCGCCGGCCGCCGCGCCCGGCTTGGCCAGCCAGTACCGCTCGACGGTCTCGTCGACGAACCGCTCGGTGTTGGTCGGGTCCAGGTAGCGCAGGTGGTACCAGCAGGACCCGGCCCACTGCGGCATCGTGTTCGTCTCGCGCCGGTAGCGCTTCGGGCCGTCACCGAGGTCGAGCGTGACGCTCGCCCAGTCGGCCACGCGGGCCAGCGGCGGCACCGGATCGCTCTCGTCGTCCTCGGCCATCGCCGTCGGCCGGAAGTCGGTCATCTCGGGCAGTTCGACGGGCAGCAGCTCGTCCGGGACGGCGTACGGCAGGCCGTCGTCGTCGAAGACGATCGGGAACGGCTCGCCCCAGTAGCGCTGCCGGGAGAACAGCCAGTCCCGCAGCCGGTAGGACCGGGCCAGCCGGCCGTGGCCGCCGTCCTCCAACCACCGCACCGTCGTCTTGATCGCGTCGGGCTTGGTCAGGCCGGCGAGCACCGGCGTACCCGCGGGCCCGGGCAGGTAGGCACCCTCGCCGCCGAACGCCTCAGGCCACGCGGACGGCGGGGCGCCCGGGGTCACCCGGTGCTCGGCGTACCACTGCTCGTCCGGCGCCAGCACCGCCGGGATCGGCAGGTCGAACGCGCGGGCGAAGCTGAAGTCCCGGCTGTCGTGCGCCGGCACGGCCATGATCGCGCCGGTGCCGTAGCCGACGAGCACGTAGTCCGCGAGGAAGACGGGGAGCAGCCCGCCGCCCACCGGGTTGCGCACGTAGGCACCGGTGAACACGCCCGTGCGGTCGACCTCCTCGCCGCGCTGGCGGTCGCTGCGCCGCGCGGCGAAGGCCCGGTACGCCTCGACGGCGGCGCGCGGCGTCCAGGCGGGGTCCGCGGCGGCGGCCTCGACCTCGGCGGCTCCCACCTCCTCGGCCGCCACCTCCTCGGCCGCCACCTCGGCGGCCTCGCCGACGGCCGGGCCGCGGCCGGCGGGGAAGCGCCAGGCGCCGGGGGTGCCGGCCGGCCACGCGTCGGCGACCAGCGCGTCGACCTGCGGATGTTCGGGGGCGAGCACCAGGAAGGTCGCCCCGGCGAGGGTGTCGGGCCGGGTGGTGTACACCTCGATGCGCTGGCCNGGCGCCGCCCCGGCCGAGCCGGACGGGGGGACGACGGCGAACTCGACGCCGGCGCCGTCGCTCGGGCCGATCCAGTTGCGCTGCATCTGCTTGATCGAGTCGGACCAGTCGACCAGGTCGAGGTCGTCGACCAGCCGCTCGGCGTAGGCGGTGATCCGCAGCACCCACTGCCGCAGCGGCCGNCGGAACACCGGGTAGTTCCCGATGTCACTGCGGCCCTCGGCGGTGACCTCCTCGTTCGCCAGCACGGTGCCGAGCCCGGGGCACCAGTTGACGAGCTGCTCGGAGATGTAGGCCAGCCGGTGGGCGTCGACGACCCGGCGGCGGGTGACCCGGTCCAGCTCGGCCCAGGGCAGGCCCGTCGGGTTCGCGGCGCGCACGGCGTCGACCGACACGGCGGTGGTGCCGGCGGCGGGGCCGGCCGCCGGCGAGCGGGTCCCGGCCTCGAACTCGGCGATCAGCTCGGCGATCGGTCGCGCCCGGCCGGCCTGCGGGTCGTACCAGGCGTCGAAGATCTGCTCGAAGATCCACTGCGTCCAGCGGTAGTACCCGACGTCGGTCGTGGCTATCTCGCGGCGGGTGTCGTGGCCGAGCCCCAGCCGGGACAGCTGCCGGCGCATGTTGGCGATGTTGGCGTCGGTGGTCGTGCGCGGGTGCTGGCCGGTGTTGATGGCGTACTGCTCCGCGGGCAGGCCGAAGGCGTCGTAGCCGAACGGGTGCAGCACGTGGCGGCCGGACATGCGCAGGTAGCGGGCGAACACGTCGGTGCCGATGTACCCGAGCGGGTGACCGACGTGCAGGCCGGTGCCGCTGGGGTACGGGAACATGTCCATGATGTAGAACGGCTCGCGCCCGGCGACCTCGTCGAAGCCCGCGGCGAGCGGCCCGACCGGGTTCGGCGAGTTGAACGTGCCCTCGTCGGCCCACCGGCGCTGCCAGCGGCGCTCGATGTCCGCGGCGAGCCGGGCGTCGTAGCGGAACCCCGGCTCGTCGCCGGTCCCGGCCGTGGCCGTGGCACCGGAGGGGGNTACAGCGCCGGACGGGGATGCCGTGGCGTTCGCGGCGCCGGTACCGTGCTCGGCCGTCTCACTCATTCGCTCGTGCCACCCCAACTCGTTGGTACGCCGACCCTGCGACAACCCTGCCGCGTGCCCGCGGCGACTCCTCGACCGCTCTCGCGGCGCAACGGCGGCCTGGCGGACGGCGGTCGAGCGAGTGGACGGCGAACGGGTGGGCGAGCGGAGGAGCCGGGATCGTGCCTTCCCCCGAGCGTATCCGGTGCCGCACAACCCGGTTCCGACCGCACGCCACCACGAACGGACCGTGCCGCCCGAGCAGTCCCGGGCACCGGGTGATCTTCCCCTCCATGGTCGCCACGATGATCGACCTCGNCAATCGGTTTTCCTCCACCCGAGGGTCGCCGCCATGGTGCCGTGCCGGGTCTCACCCTGTCTCACCCGACGCCGCCCCTGGCATCTGCTGGCATGTTCAGGCATCCCGCGGGGCACGGGTGGGACTGGCGGAGCACCACCGGCTTCGGCCGGAGCAGCGCGCCGCGTTCCTGCCCGCCCGGCGGCTGTTCGTTCAGGGTCTCTCCGTCCGCGATTTCACCCGTCGCTGCGGGTCAAGGCGTTCACGTCGAAGCCGGGCCTGTTCGAGATGACCTGGGCGCCGGACGGCCGGGCGCTGTGGACGTACGGGGATCCGCTGCCGGGTCGCGGTACCGACCCGCATGTGATCTGGCTTCGGGTCGGTACCCACGACATCTTCCGCGGCTGACCCATCGGACGGTGCCCTCGACGACACGTCGCCGAGGGGCTGACCCGCCGGCGCCCGGCAGGGGTGGCTGGCGAGTTGGGGGTGCCGATGGCCACAGTCGGCGCGCCGGGGCACGGGTGGGGGCATAGCCGCTCGCCGCTTTGGTTGCATAGCCAGTGACCCGGGGCTCCACAGACCCGGGCGACGCCAGACCCTGAGGAGTTGCCCGGTGCCGAACAAGCTGGCGGAGCAGACGTCTCCGTACCTGCTCCAGCATGCGGACAACCCCGTCGACTGGTGGCCGTGGTGCCCGGAGGCGTTCGCCGAGGCGGCCCGCCGAGGGGTGCCCGTGCTGCTCTCGGTGGGCTACGCGTCCTGCCACTGGTGCCACGTCATGGCGCACGAGTCGTTCGAGGACGTGGTCACCGCCGCCTACATGAACGACCACTTCGTCAACATCAAGGTGGACCGGGAGGAGCGGCCGGACGTCGACTCCGTCTACATGGACGTCACCGTCGCCCTGACCGGTCACGGCGGTTGGCCGATGACGGTCTTCCTCACCCCGACCGCCGAGCCGTTCTTCGCGGGCACCTACTTCCCGCCCCGGCCCCGGCCGGGCATGGGGTCGTTCCGCCAGGTGCTGGAGGCAGTGGTCGCCGCCTGGCAGACCAGGCGGGCGGAGATCGAGGAGTCGGGAGCCGACATCGCCCGCCGGCTGGCGGAGGCGGCGGCGCGCGGCCCGGTCGCCGGGCTCGCCGCGAGCCCCACCTCCGGCGTCGCCGACGAGCTGAGCCCGCCGCTGCTGGACACGGCCGTCGCGGGCCTGTCCGCCCGGTTCGACGCGCGGCACGGCGGTTTCGGCGGGGCGCCGAAGTTCCCGCCGTCCATGGTCGCGGAGATGCTGTTGCGCCACGCCGCCCGCACCGGCGACGGGCACAGCCTGGAGATGGTGGCGCTGACCTGCGAGCGAATGGCCCGCGGCGGCATGTACGACCAGCTCGCCGGCGGCTTCGCCCGCTACAGCGTCGACGCGANGTGGACCGTCCCGCACTTCGAGAAGATGCTCTACGACAACGCCCAGCTGCTGCGGGTGTACCTGCACCTGTGGCGGGCCACCGGCTCGCCGCTGGCCCAGCGGGTGGTCCGGGAGACCGCGGCGTTCCTGCTCGCCGACCTGCGTACCCCGCAGGGCGGGTTCGCCTCGGCGCTCGACGCGGACGCGGTGCCGGCGGGCGTCCCGGCGGCCCACGCGCAGCCCGAGGAGGGCGCGAGCTACTCGTGGACACCCGCCGGCCTGCGCGCCGCCCTCGGCGCGGACGACGGTGCCTGGGCAGCGGAGATCTTCGGCGTCACCGCGGAGGGCACGTTCGAGCACGGGACGTCGGTGCTGCAGCTTCCGGCGGACCCGCCCGACGCGGCGCGCTTCGCGGCGGTGCGCGCGGCCCTGGCCGCCGCCCGGGCCGGCCGTCCGCAGCCCGCCCGGGACGACAAGGTGGTCGCCGCGTGGAACGGGCTGGCCATCGCCGCCCTCGCCGAGGCCGGGGCGCTGCTCGACGAGCCGGCCTGGATCCGCGCCGCCGAGGACGCGGCCGTGCTGCTGCGCGACGTCCACCTCGTGGCGGNCCGGCTGCGGCGCACCAGCCGGGACGGCCGGGTCGGGACGAACGCCGGCGTGCTGGAGGACTACGGCGACGTCGCCGAGGGGCTGCTCACCCTGCACCAGGTCACCGGTGATCCGGAGTGGCTGACCCTGGCCGGGGAGCTGCTCGAGGTGGTCCGGGCCCGGTTCGCCGCGCCGGACGGCGGCTTCTTCGACACCGCGGACGACGCGGAGGCGCTGCTGCGCCGCCCCCGCGACGACTCGGACTCGGCGACCCCGTCGGGCCAGGCGGCGGTGGCGGGTGCCCTGCTGACCTACGCGGCCCTGACCGGCTCGGCCGAGCACCGGAGCACCGCCGAGGCGACCGTGGCCCGGTTCGCGCCGCTGCTGTCCCGCGACGCCCGGTTCGCCGGCTGGGCCGGAGCGGTCGCCGAGGCGCTGCTCGCCGGACCGGCCGAGGTCGCCGTCGTGGACAGTCCGGCCCTGGAACGGCTCGCCCGGCTGGGCACCGCGCCCGGTGCCGTCGTGGTGACCAGCGGGCCGTTGGTCGCCGGGCGGGGAGCCCCGGGGGNGTACGTCTGCCGCGACTTCGTCTGCGAGCTGCCCGTGCACACCGCCGAGGAGGTTCGCAGGCAGCTCGGCGTGAAGGTCGCCACCTGAGGCCCCAAGCACTTTCACTCGTGACCCGGTAAGCGTGTAATCGTCGGCGGGGTGTGTCGGCGCGCACCCTGGCGGGGCCACGGCTCCGGACCAGTTCGGCAGGTTGGGCCCGCCCGCGGGTCCGGCCGGGGGACCTGAGGAGACTCGTCATGTCCGGTCCGCGTGGGCGTGGTTACGGCAGGCCGGGGGATCGGGCGGAGTCGGTGCCGGCGCAGGACGCGCCGGACTGGTTCGCGGCCCACGTCCCCGCCGGATGGTTCACCGGCCCGCCGGCCGTGGTCGTCGACCGGGACGAGATCACCGTCGTCGGGGAACTCCCCTTCGAGCAACCCCCTGTCGAGAAACCCCGCGCCGATCAGGCCGCTGCCTCTCACCCCGGGGGGGTGGCACCGTCGAACGGGCCTGACCTGGAGGCCGCCGCCCTGATCCGCGGGTTCCGCGAGCGCACCCGGGACGAGCGGATCGCCATCGCCGCCGAGGCCGAGCGGCGCTATGGACGCAAGGTCGCGTGGGGGGCGACCGCGGGCGCGGCCAGCGAGNTGTTCACCGTGCTGTCCGTGCCGGTGATGACGCGGCTGCGCCAGCCGGAGCGTCAGGTGCTGGACACCCTCGTCGAGTCCGGCGTGGCGCGCAGCCGCAGCGAGGCGCTGGCCTGGTGCGTCCGGCTGGTCGGGGACAACTCCGACACCTGGCTGCGCCAGCTTCGCGAGGCCCTCGAACAGGTCGAGAAGATCCGTGCCGAGGGCCCCGGCCGCTGACTCCCGCACGGTCCGCGGCGGCATGCCGGGCGGGTTGCGGCGCGTTGCGTACGGTCCGCGTGGGCAGACCGTGCAGTGCGCACCGCCACTGGCCCTGGGCTGGGCTGGGGTGGGGTGGGTGGTGGGGTCAGCGGATCGCGAACATCAGGGCGATGTAGTGGCAGGCCGCGGCGACGAGGGNGAAGGCGTGGAACACCTCGTGGTAGCCGAAGGTCGCCGGGGCCGGGTCCGGTCGCCGCGCGGCGTAGACGATGGCACCGAGGCTGTAGCAGACGCCGCCGACCAGCAGGAGGACCATCGAGGCGATCCCGGCCCGGTGAGCCAGCTCCGGGATGACGAAGACGGCGACCCAGNCGAGGGCGATGTACAGCGGCACGGTCAGGTACCGCGGCGAATGCAGCCACAGCATCCGGATGGTCACGCCGAGTGCCGCTCCGCCCCACACCACGGCCAGGACCACGCGAGCCGTGCGCTCCGGCATCCCAAGGAGGGCAAAAGGGGTATAAGTGCCGGCGATGAAAACAAAGATCATTGAATGGTCGAGGCGTTTCATGCGCGACCGGGCACGTGACGTCGACCACATCGTACGGTGGTAGAGCGCGCTCGTTCCGAACAGCGCCGCAATACTCAGCGCGTATATTGCGATCCCCAGTCGGGCACGGAGCGTGGTGGCCAGCGCCACGGCGAGGAGACCCAGTGCAAGGNTTACGGGGAATGCCCCGGCATGTAGCCATCCCCGCATGCGTGGTCGCACCAGGTCACGGGGGTGGGAGGGGCCGTCCGCCTGCGGAGGCCCGGCGGGCTGCTGCGTGAGGGAAGCCACGTCCAGGACGATAACCCGAGGCTTCCGGCAGCCACGAGACGGAGTCACCCGGCGGCGGTCCGTCCGTACCGGTGCGTGATGGATCCGACGCTTCTGTCCACTCGCTATCGCGCGACTGCGGGGGGAACGCGCGGTACAGTCTAATGATCCTGAACGCGACCTCGAACTGCCCCTGTACCGCGGGTTTTGTCAGCGCGTGAACGAGAACGTTCGAGTACTGAAGTCGGCACCTGCATACGGGGCGAGAACGCGGCGGGTTCGACTCGACCGGAGGNGTGAGCTGTGACGACCGCGGCACAGATTCCGGGGCTGGAAGCGGCCCCCACGAAGCACGCCAGGCTGGTCGCCTGGGTGCGTGAGATCGCCGAACTCACCCAGCCGGAACGGGTTGAGTGGTGCGACGGATCGGAGGCNGAGTTCGACCGGCTGACCAGTCTCCTGATCGAGAAGGGGACCCTGGTCCGACTGAACGACGAAAAGCGTCCCAACAGCTTTTACGCCGCCTCGGACCCCAGCGACGTGGCCCGGGTCGAGGATCGCACCTACATCTGCTCCGAGAAGGCCGAGGACGCCGGCCCCACGAACAACTGGATGGACCCGGCGGAGATGCGGGTCAAGCTCCAGGGCCTGTTCGAGGGCTCCATGCGCGGTCGCACGATGTATGTCGTGCCCTTCTGCATGGGTCCGCTCGGATCGCATATCTCGGCGCTCGGGGTGGAAATCACCGACTCGCCCTACGTCGTCATTTCCATG
The DNA here is from genome assembly GCF_001420875.1 of Frankia sp. AvcI1. Lineage (NCBI taxonomy): Bacteria > Bacillati > Actinomycetota > Actinomycetes > Frankiales > Frankiaceae > Frankia > Frankia sp. AvcI1. The sequence goes on from NZ_LJFZ01000006.1 coordinate 161,590, forward strand.
CGCACGATGACCCGTATGGGCGCGCCCGCGCTGGAACAGCTCGGTGAAGATGGCTTCTTTGTTCCGGCGGTGCATTCGCTTGGTGCTCNGCTGGAATCCGGTGNGGCCGACGTTCCGTGGCCGTGCAACACGACGAAGTACATCACTCATTTCCCGGAGACCCGCGAGATCTGGTCCTATGGATCGGGTTACGGTGGTAACGCGCTCCTCGGCAAGAAATGCTACGCACTGCGCATCGCGTCCGTTATGGCGCGCGATGAGGGCTGGCTTGCCGAGCACATGCTCATCCTCAAGCTGACGTCGCCCGCGGGTAAGGTTCACTACATTGCCNCGGCCTTCCNGTCGGCCTGTGGAAAGACCAACCTCGCAATGCTCATCCCCACCCTTCCCGGGTGGAAGGCGGAGACTGTCGGTGACGACATCGCGTGGATGCGGTTCGGTGAGGACGGCCGGCTCTACGCCGTCAACCCCGAGGCCGGCTTCTTCGGTGTCGCCCCCGGNACGGGCGAGCAGACCAACCCGAACGCGATCAAGACGCTGTGGGGTAACACGGTCTTCACGAACGTGGCCCGNACGGACGACGGCGACGTCTGGTGGGAGGGGCTGACCAAGCAGGCCCCGGGGCACCTCACCGACTGGAAGGGCCGCGACTGGACTCCCGAGTCCACCGAGCCCGCCGCGCACCCCAACGCGCGGTTCACCGTCCCCGCCGGNCAGTGCCCGACCATCGCCTCCGAGTGGCAGGACCCGAAGGGCGTGCCGATCTCGGCGATCCTGTTCGGCGGTCGCAGGGCGACCGCGGTTCCGCTGGTCACCGAGGCGCCCGACTGGCGGCGCGGGGTCTTCTTCGGCTCGATCGTCGCCTCCGAGACGACCGCGGCTCAGGCCGGCGCGATCGGCAAGCTGCGCCGCGACCCGTTCGCCATGCTGCCGTTCTGTGGCTACAACATGGCCGACTACTTCGCCCACTGGCTGGAGGTCGGCCAGAAGGCCGATCAGGCGAAGCTGCCCCGGATCTACTACGTGAACTGGTTCCGCAAGAGCCCGGAGGGCAAGTTCCTCTGGCCCGGCTTCGGCGAGAACAGCCGTGTCCTGGCCTGGATCGTCGGCCGCCTCGAGGGCCACGCCGACGGTGTGGAGACCCCGCTCGGTGTCCTGCCGACCAGGGACGCCCTGCCGACCGACGGCCTTCAGATCGACGAAGCCGACCTGGACGCCCTGCTCACGGTCGACATCGACGTCTGGAAGCAGGAGGCCGAGCTGATTCCCGAGCACTACCAGACGTTCGGCGACCGGCTCCCCGCCGCTCTCTGGGCCGAGCACGAGGCCCTGGTCAGCCGCCTCGACGGCTGACCAGCATCACCCGCGACACCCGCGACACAGCATCTCCCGCGACACCCCGGCCCGCGCCGGGCGGTTCCCCCGCCCGGCGCGGGCCGTCGCCTGTCCGCCTCCAGCCAGGTTCCCGCCACCTGCTCGCCTGTGACGTCGGCCAGCTGCTGGCCTGTGACGTCGGTCAGCCGGGCTCCGTCGGACGTCCGCGATCTGGTCTCCCGCCGGACGTGGGCCAGNCGGTTCCCGTCGGACGTCGGGCCCGACCGGCTCACGTCGGCTGGTTGCGCTCCGTCACAGATTCCGTGTACGTGGCACGTATTCGGGTGTCTGCTTCGAGGTGATCAGCAGGCCCGCATTCACCGGGAAACGGACCCGCTCGCCGCTCGCTGTGCGCCCCAGCCCGCATGTTCCACGGGTGTCTGTGCGTGTCGTCTTTGGGATTTCCTGCAACGTCCGCGGCTGGTCGGTGGATTTCCGTCAAGAGGGCGGGAGCGCTGATCCGTAGGAGAATCGGACCCCCGCCGGCCGCCCGCCCGCCGGAAAGCGCGGTCCGTCCGGCCCCGTGCCGCCCGATCCATCCAGCCCGAGTCGTTCCATCCAGATTTCCTGATGTTGCCGGGCCACCTGGCCATGTTTCCGAAAGGCTTCCGGCCACCCCGTCCGCGCCGGGAAGGGCACTCGCGTTACCTGGCTCCCAAGCCGGAGCCGCCCGATTCCTTGCTCCGGGTCCGGACCTGATCCCGCCGCGCGACNGGCTCCCGATCACCGCCTGGCCGCACATGGCCCGAGGATCCGACTCGGTTAGGTACTCCTTACCTTTCCTGGTCTTCTGGGGACCATGGCATCGTCAACCGAGCAGGCCGACCGCACCGCCCACCCCTGTCGCGCCGGCCTGTTCTCCGCTCACGCGCGCCCGGTGCCCTCCGCTTCCCTTTCTCCGATTTCCGCACCTCTCCGTGACGCCTTTCTGCCCTTCCCGACGGAGCGGACCGCTCCCTGCAACCCGGCCGCCCGCCGGCTCCCGTGGTTGCCGCCAGCCTGTGCTGCCGCCGGTCGCGGCCGGGTCGCGCCAGGCTCCCGAGGCCCTGCGGTGCGGGTCTCCATCCCCATCCGAGGCCCAGTTCTCTCCCGCGGTGCTGGTCGCGCTGCTCGGTGAAACCGGGCACACTGCCCGGCCCCGGCCCCGGCCCCGGCCCCGGCCCCAGCCCCAGCCCCAGCTTCGACGATCATGGTGCATTTCGGAACCGTGCCCTGCCCCCGGACCCCTGCTCCAGCCAGCCCGGTATGCGCGGTTCCGCGCAACCGCGCCACATCGCCCCGACCGGCCTCCACCTACGCGCAGGTAGTGGACCGTGCGCGACGTGGAACCGCCGTCAACCATCTGCGCTTGCCGACGCCACCGCGCCGGGCACCGGTCGACGCGGTGCTCCCGCGCGGGGAGCGTGATCACTGCCGACGGGATCGGCTGCGTGACGGGGTTGTTGCTCGCGTGCGACTCTATTGATCTTGTGGTCTGACGGTGGTGGGGATCGCGGCGAGGTCGGCGGGTGCTGGTTGGCGCCGTGGGGNGGAGGGNCGCTGCGGGGCGTCATGATCGGGTCGGCATGTCACCGAAAGGGACACGATGGGCACCCGAGGAGGCAAAACGTTTCCCGTTCTTAACGCAACGTGTTGCCCGAAGTGGGTCGCCATCCTGGGAGGTGGCAGCTACCGTGAGAGCCCTAGCGTCTCAAGCCGTGGTCCGGCGTGGTGCCGGACCTCTCGGGAGGCCCCTCGGTGCCGCAAGCGCGACTACACCAGGAGGCCGGTGCCCGGCTCCTGGAGGGGTCGGTCCCGGACTACCTCCGAGTAAGCGGGTGGGCGTGTGCCACGAACGCATGTCGTCGACACAAGCGTGCTGCTTTCTGATCCTGGCGCGCTGCTGCGGTTCGCGGAGCACAATGTCGTGCTCCCCCTCGTCGTCATAGGGGAGCTGGAGGGCAAGAGGAACCACCCGGAGCTGGGCTGGTTCGCCCGGGAGGCCCTGCGCCTGCTGGATGACCTGCGCATCCGGCACGGTCGCCTCGACCAGCCCATCCCGCTGGCGGGTGGGGGAACGCTTCGGGTGGAACTTAATCACACCGACGCGGCTGTCCTTCCACCGGGGTTCCGGGTGGACACGAACGACTCGCGGATCCTGTGTGTCGCGATGAACCTCGCCCGCGAGGGCGCGGACGTCGTGCTGGTCACGAAGGACCTCCCGCTGCGGGTCAAGGCCTCGGTGCTGGGGCTGCCGGCGGAGGAGTACCAGGCGCTGTCGCCGGTGGACACCGGCTTCTCCGGCATGGCGGAGCTCACCGTCGCCCAGGAGGATCTCGACCGGCTCTACTCCCGCGAGTACACGGAGATCCTGGAGGCCGCCGACCTGCCCTGCCACACCGGCCTGGTGCTCACCACGGCGGGCGGCAGTGCCTCGGCGCTCGGCCGGGTCACGGCGGACAAGCAGGTCCGGCTGGTGCGGGGCGACCGGGACGCGTTCGGGCTGCACGGGCGTTCCGCGGAGCAGCGGGTGGCGCTCGACCTGCTGCTCGACCCGGACGTCGGCATCGTCTCGCTCGGCGGCCGGGCCGGCACCGGCAAGTCGGCACTGGCCCTGTGCGCGGGCCTGGAGGCGGTGATGGAGCGCCGGGCCCACCGGAGGGTCGTCGTCTTCCGGCCGCTCTACGCCGTCGGCGGCCAGGAGCTCGGTTACCTCCCGGGTAGCGAGAACGAGAAGATGGCGCCCTGGGCACAGGCCGTGTTCGACACCCTCGGCGCCCTGGTCTCCCAGGAGGTGATCGAGGAGGTCGTCGACCGGGGGATGCTGGAGGTGCTCCCNCTCACCCACATCCGCGGACGGTCCCTGCACGACGCCTTCGTGATCGTGGACGAGGCNCAGTCGCTGGAGCGTGGGGTGCTGCTCACCGTGCTGTCCCGGCTGGGGCAGGGCTCCCGGGTGGTGCTCACGCACGACGTGGCGCAGCGCGACAACCTGCGGGTCGGTCGGCATGACGGGGTCGCGTCGGTCATCGAGACGCTCAAGGGTCACCCACTGTTCGCGCACGTCACGCTCACCCGCTCGGAGCGTTCGCCGATCGCGGCGCTCGTGACCACGATGCTGGAGGACCTGGTCCTCTGATGGGGGCCGTCCCCTGATGGGCGCCGTCCTCTGACCCGCGCTGCACCCGGACCGGGCCCGCGTGGCGGCCCGGTCCGCGGTGCAGCTCCGCGGCTCGCGGCGCCCGAATCCGGCCGGCGCCCGGCGCGTCGCGGGAACGCCCGGCCACTCTGGATGGTTGTCAGAGGAGACACTCATCGGAGGTGGCACAGATGTTCTTCGGTCGCCATAAGACCACGCTGCCCACGCCCGAGGAGGCGCTCCCCGGCCGGGACCGCCCGGTTTTCGTCGGCGACTCCCGGCACACCGTCCTCGGTACCTCGTTCACCGGCCCGTTCCCGGCCGGGCTGGACACGGCCGTGTTCGGCCTCGGCTGCTTCTGGGGCGCCGAGCGCGCGTTCTGGCAGGTTCCCGGCGTGTACACGACCGCGGTCGGCTACGCCGGTGGATCCACGCCCAATCCGACGTACGAGGAGGTGTGTTCCGGCCAGACCGGGCACACCGAGGCGGTCCTGGTCGTGTTCGACCCGGCGAAGGTCTCCTACGCGGAGCTGCTGAAGGTGTTCTGGGAGGGGCATGACCCGACCCAGGGCATGCGCCAGGGCAACGACGTCGGCACCCAGTACCGCTCGGCGATCTACACGACGTCCGACGCGCAGGCGGCGGCGGCCGACGCGAGTCGGGACGGGTTCGAGAAGGTGCTGCAGGGCGCGGGCTACGGCCCGATCACCACCGAGATCGCCCCGGCGGGTCCGTTCTACCTCGCCGAGGAGTACCACCAGCAGTACCTGTCGGACGCCAAGAACCCCTACGGCTACTGCGGCCTCGGCGGCACGGGCCTGTCCTGCCCGGTCGGCGTGGCCGCCGTCGGTGCGGACCGTGAGGGTTCCGCGGGCGTGGCCTGACCCGTAGTCCGCGTCTCCCGGCCGGCGGTGGGGCCGCCGGCCGGTCGTTGCGTGCGCCGGGCGATCGGCTGACCTCCCGGGTTTGGGTGCCGCCGGGCGGTCAGCTCGCGGCGGCGTGTGGTCGCGAGGTCAACTCTGGGTGGTGTGCCGTGGTGCCGTGTCGTCGGCGGGGGCGGTGGGCGCGGGGCGGCGGGTCGCCCCGGTGAGTGCCCCGTCGATCGTGTGGACGTCCCGCCCCACCGGGACCCGGGCGATGCTGTCGACGACCGCGCTCGGCCGGTAGGGGAATCGCTCGATGTCGGCGTGCGTCGTGATGCCGGAGAGCACGAGCACGGTGTCCATCCCGGCCTCCAGACCGGCGACCNCGTCGGTGTCCATCCGGTCGCCGATCACCACCGTCGTCTCGCTGTGCGCGGACAGGGTGTTCAGGGCGCTGCGCATCATCAGCGGGTTCGGCTTGCCGACGAAGTAGGGGGTGACCCCGGTCGCCTTGGTGATCATGGCGGCGACGGCACCTGTCGCCGGGAGGAGCCCCTCGACCGACGGACCGGTCGGGTCGGGGTTCGTCGCGATGAAGCGGGCGCCGTCGCGCACCAGCCGGACCGCTCGGGTGATCGCTTCGAAGCTGTAGGTCCGGGTTTCCCCGAGCACCACATAATCCGGGGAGCTGTCGCTGAGCACATATCCGATGTCGTGCAGCGCCGTGGTGAGCCCCGCCTCGCCGACGACATACGCCGAGCCGCCCGGCCGCTGCGTGTGCAGGAAGAGCGCGGTGGCGAGCGCGGAGGTCCAGATTCGCTCGGGCGGGATCTCCAGGCCCGAGCGGGACAGCCGTGCCGACAGATCGCGGGCCGTGTAGATCGAGTTGTTCGTCAGCACCAGAAAGCCGAGGCCCGCGGCGATGACGCCGGCGATAAACGCGTCCGCCCCGGCAATCGGGTGTTCCTCGTGGACGAGAACGCCGTCCATGTCGATGAGATAGTTCTCGATGATCCGTTCCGACATGGCCACTGATTCTGCCCGCCGCCCGGCCCGACGGCGGGCAGGGGTGGTCACTGGGAGCGGCGTCTCACAGCACAGCGACGCCGGCGGCCTGCTGGCTGGCCGGCAGCGTCAGACACAGAGCGGGGACGACGAGCCANTCCCGCAATCCCTCGTCGTGTGCGTACGTGTGCGCGTAGCCCGGGGTGCGGAACGGGCCGACCACCCCGCGGACCCGCCCACCCTGGCCACCGAGCACGACCACGGCCCACGCCGCGGCGTCGTCATCCGCCGCCCCGTCCGGCAAGGATGTGGATTCCCACCAGTACGGCCCACCCTCGACCATTCACGCCCCCTTGTGCACGTTTTTCAGCGGCCACCCAGGGCGGCGACACATGGTTCGGCAGGTCATCGCTCCGGGCGCGCAAATTCGCGCCGCTGGATGCCGTTGCCGAAATCATCGTCGTCTCGTCCCTCCGGTCGGCCCGGCGATGCGCCACGATGCACGCCGACGCCGTGGATGGCCCCCTCCGATATCGTGCGCTTTCCCGTCGCCTTGTCCACCGAAACGGCCGAATTTTTCTCGGCGATGTCCGGCGAGCAGCCCACGGAACGCGCGTCTGCATTGGCTGGTGCANGGCNGTTCTCATCCGGCATACGTTCGCGGCGCTCCGGGCACGGCCGAATCGAAAATGTGACGTACGTCGTCGAGTGCTCCGGCGACCCGCCGCGGGGTGGCGCGAGGGTGGCGCCCGGCGCGGGCCCGGTGGGGTGCGGGCCGGTCCGGCGAGGGGCGAACCGGGTCGGGAGGCCGCGGGGGTGACCGGGGAGTGATCGGGAGGGGGCCGGGGCGGACCGGCGGCGATCCGGGCGCAACGTCCGGGTTGATTCGGGCGTCTGTTCTGTCGGTTACTTCTCGCGATGTGGGGGATCCGTGCGCCGGCGCCGTAACGATTACCGCAACTGGGAGGAACTGTCCCGCCAGGAACGCCGCCGGGGCCTCGCGATCCTCGGCGTGGCCGGCGCCGGCGCGGTGACCGCCGTCTACCTGATCGTCGGTGGCGGCGGCACGCAGGCCGAGGCCGGCGCGGTGGTCCCGCCGACCATCGATGTGAAGACCCAGCTCGCCACCTGGTACGCCACCACCGCCGGGGTCCGCGACGAGGTCGTGACCTCCGTCAACGCAGTGCGCACGGACATCCAGGCAGCCGACGGCACGGCACTGCGGCCGGCGTGCGTCCAGCTCGGTCAGGCCGTGGACCGGATCGGCGAGCTCGGCGTGCCGCCCGTCGCCGCCGCCAGCCAGACCTGGACCGACGGCGCCACCGCCTACGCCCAGGCCGTCACCACCTGCGGGAACCTCTTCGACGGCACCGCACTGCCCCCGCCGGTCCTGCTCCAGCGCACGACCGATGCCCTGAACACCGCCGATGGCCACTGGACGAGGCTGGCCGCCCAGGTCGGCGCGCCGGCGCAGATCGTCTCGACGAACTAGGCCTCGCGCCGGCGACCACGGGCACGGGACCTGGAACGGGACCTGGAACGGGACCTGGGAACGGCTGCCCTCGCCCGTCGCCCGTGGGCGTCTGCCCTGCCAGACTCGGGCAGGTGGACCATCTCGCGCTCATCGAGACCGAGGGCGTCGCGCTGCTGGCGACGACCAGCCGACATCTCGACACTCCCGTGCCCACCTGCCCGGGCTGGAGCTCGCGCCGCCTGCTGCGGCACGCCGGTCGCCTGCTACACAGCGTGAGTGTCGTCGTGTCGCGGGGCACGGCCGAGCCGCCGCCGCCGAATCCGCCCGCGCCCGCCGACGACGAGGGGCTGGTCGACTACTACCGGCGTTCCCTCGACGGCCTGCTGGACGTGCTGCGCGAGACCGATCCCGCCCGGCCGGCCTGGAACCACACCGGGGTCGCGCCGCCAGTCGCCGGGTTCTGGCGCCGCCGCCTCGCCCAGGAGCTCACCGTGCATCGCTGGGACGCCGACAACGCTGTCGGCGCCGCCCGCCCACCTGCGGCGGAGGTGGCCGCGGACGGCGTGGACGAGCTGCTGACCATCCTGCTGCCCGGCGGGCGCGCCCGGGCGACGAGTGCCGCAGCGGCGCACGGCGGCGTGCACGTCCATCTCACCGACGTCGAGGGAGAGTGGCTGGTCGCGCTGGCCGGCAATGACGTCACGGTGACCCGGGAGCACGCCAAGGGGGACGCCGCCCTGCGTGGCCCCGCCGCCGCGGTCCTGCTCGCCCTGTGGGGGCGGCTGCCGTTCGACAGTCCCGATCTCGCCGCCTACGGCGACGTCGCCCTGCTCCCGGCACTGCATCCCGGCGTCTGACCCCGGCTCGGCCGGGGCCGGGGTTGCACCGCGGTGGTGCCTCCCGGGTGTGCCACCGCACGGCGACGCCGAGGGCGGCGGGGGCGGCCGGGAGGCACCGAGGTGCCGGCACTCAGGTGCGGCTCGAAGGTGTCCGGAACCGCCCCTGGGGTGTCCGGAACCGCCCTGGGCGTGTCAGGGAACCGCCCTGGTGTCAGGAACCGCCCTGGGGGCGCCGGAACAGAGTCGCGGTCGGCGCGGCCGGGGTCAGGGTCGCCTTCGCCGGGGTGAACAGGAACGACTGCTGGGGCACGCCGTCCGGCCCGAGCAGGAACGCCCGCTCGATCGAGTCGACCGTGATGCGGGCCCCGCGGTCGACGCCCGCCCCGACGACGCGGGTGGCCTCGATCGTCGAGATGTCCTCGGCGACCGTGCCGGGGGGTAGCTCGACGGCCGTCGCGGCGGGGGNGTCCCGTTCGATGGCCCAGAGGGGATAGATCTTGTTCGACCGGTAGGTCTCGCCGTTGCCGGACAACCGCACGCCGACCGACAGGCCGACCCAGCTGTTCTCCGTGTTCGGCGCCCCCACGGTGTTCTTACGGATGATCAGATAGAGGTAGTTGCGCGGGTCGCTGATCTTCGTGGTGGAGTTCGGCGCCTTGTTCTCGTCGACCTTGCCCTCGCGGGCGACCTCCTGCGCCATCACCCAGTAGGTCCACGGGTTGCGGTCCATCTGCCGCTCGCGGGCGTCGGCGTTCGGGTCGAGGGTGTCGGCGGCGGACAGGGCGAACCGCATCGGGCCGTCCGGGTTCTGGCACATGGCGTTGTTCAGCGTGCAGGTCCCGAGCAGCGGGTGGCCGCCCTCGGAGCGGCCGGTGAAGGGCTGCGTCGTGTGGTCGGGGCCCTGGATCACGGCGCTGCCGGGAATCGCGTTGCCGGCGGCGTCGATCTCCACCTGGTAGGTCCACTCGATGTCGGTGGTGCGGCCCCACTGTGCCATCAGCGCCGGGGTGGACGTGCCGCCGTCCTCGTTGCTCCACACGGTCGAGTAGGTCAGCAGCCGGTGCCCCGAGATCGCCGTCGGCGCCTCGGAGTGGAAGGCCAGCAGCGGCGTGTCCGTGATGGCGTTCTGGAACGGTCCGCCGGCCAGCGGGTCCGCCGCGGTCGCCGACGACGGCGCGCCGACGTCGGGGGAACCGGCGGCGGGCAGCGGCGTCGTCCGTCCATACACCACCGGGGCGTGGGCCAGCGCCTGGTAGCCGTTGTCCTGCGGCGTCACCGTCCGGAAGGTGAAGCCGGTCAGCCGGGCCGACGCGGCCGCCTGCGGCGAGCGGTCGGTGGCGAACTGNGCCCGCAGGGTGTGGTCGCCGNCGGCGAGGTGGCCCAGCGCCAGGCTCCGCTTGATCGGGAACGAGGCGGGGATGACGACGTCGGTGGCGTAGGTGTTGTCGACGAACAGGGACACCACGGCCGACTCNCTGCCCGGCGAGCCCCACGACACGCCGGGCGCGGCGGTGGTGACGTCGAGCAGGACCTCGCCCTCATTGGCGGTCCGGAACGGCAGCGAGGCGTCCTGCCCCCGGTTCAGCACGACCTCCGCCGGCGGTGCCGGCGCCTTGTCGCCGGAGCCGCACGCCCCGAGCCCGACCGTCAGTGCGGCCGCGGCCAGACCCGCACCGACCGCCCGCCGCAGTCCCCTCGACACCCGCGTTCCTCCCCGAAACCGGGGAGGTCGCCACCCGCGCGGCCGTTCCCCACGTCCCCGATTCCCGTACACATCCTGCTCTGTAGTGAATTGTCGTCCTGCACCGGTAGGGCCGGCGCGGGGTGGGCGGCCACGCGCCCGGTCGCGGCGACGATGGGTCCACGGCGATCGTCGTTGATGGCGGGAGAGTGGGGACATGGCACAGGGGCGGCACGGCGGATCGACGGGGGACAGGGCCGACGAGGGCGGCGGGGTCGCGGCCGGCGACGACGGATCGCCGCAGGCCGCCGGGCCCGTCGGGCCCGCCGGGCCTGCCGGGACCGCCGGTACGGTGGCGGCCGATCCCTCGACCGCGGCGGCGCTCGCGGCGGGCATCACCCCGTCCCGGGTCTCCAGGAAGGAGTATGAGCGGGAACTCGCCCGCCTGCAGACCGAGCTGGTCCGGATGCAGGAATGGATCCGGCATACCGGCTTCCGGCTGGTGGTGGTCTTCGAGGGGCGGGACACCGCGGGCAAGGGTGGCACCATCAAACGCATCCTCGAGCGNCTCAACGCCCGCCAGTGCCGGGTCGTCGCGCTGGGCACGCCGACCGAGCGGGAACGCACCCAGTGGTACTTCCAGCGTTACCTGGCGCACCTGCCCNCCGCCGGCGAGATCGTGCTGTTCGACCGGAGCTGGTACAACCGGGCTGGGGTCGAACGGGTGATGGGATTCTGCACCGACGACGAGTACGACGACTTCCTGCGCACCTGCCCGCAGCTCGAGCGGGCGCTGGTCCGCGCCGGGATCGTCCTGGTGAAATACTGGCTCTCGCTGAGCGACGAGGAGCAGGAACGGCGTTTCCAGGAGCGCATCGACAATCCCGGAAAGCGGTGGAAGCTGTCGGCGATGGACCTGCAGGCGCGGGCCCGCTGGGTGGATTTCGCGGCGGCCAAGGACGAGATGTTCGCCTACACCGACATCCGGGAGGCGCCCTGGCACGTGGTGGACGCCGACGACAAGCGCACGGCCCGGCTCAACCTGATCAGCCATCTGCTGTCGGTCGTCCCGTACGGCGACGTGCCGCATGACCGTGTCGTCCTGCCCCCGCGGCAGGAGAAGGCCTACCAGCGGCCCCCGATCGACAGCCAGACCTGGGTGCCGCGCCGCTACGTGCGGGGCTGAGCGAGCCGCCCGCCGGGCCAGGCGACCCGCCGCGGGTGGCGCGCAGGTGCCACCTGACGAGGGTGAGTCGGCCCTCGCGCAACCGCCCTTTCGGTGCCGGTCGCGGCGCCGCGCCGGCCGTCCGCGGGGCGGCGCGGCCGGGTCGACGGACCCGCCGGCGGTGGCCGTAACCTCCCGCTGCCCGCGGTTCTTCGGCACTCACCAGCGGGCCCTCCCGCCGTAGACCGGGATATGTGTCGTTGCCCACNCCGCATTCACCGGGCTGGCCTCCGGGTCGATCCATTCGTTCAGCGGATACGGTACCCGGCAGGGAATGAACCGGACGACGGTCCGCGGCCGACCACCTGTGCGACCTGCGATTCGGGCGGGAGAGGGATTTCGTGCGCAAGTTCGTCATCATGGGAGTGCAGGGCAGCGGCAAGGGAACCCAGGCGACGATGCTGGCACGGGATTTCGACCTCGTCCACATAAGCGTCGGCGACGTCTTCCGCTGGAACGTACAGAATCACACGAAGCTGGGCGCGCAGGTGAAGCGGACGGTCGCCGCCGGCCACCTCGTCGGCGACGACCTCGTCGAATCGGTGGTGCGCACCCGGCTGGCCGACCACGACTGGAACTACGGCTTCATCATCGACGGATTTCCCCGCAACGCGCGGCAGGCGGAGTTCTTTCTGGAGAGCTACGACATCGACGGGGTCATCTACCTGGACCTCCCGGACGACGAGGTCTACCGGCGGGTGCTGGCCCGCCGGCTGTGCTCCCGCTGCGGCCTGGACTACAACCTGATAGCGAGCCGGCCGGTCATGCCGGACACCTGCGACGTCTGCGGAGCACGGCTGCGCAGACGTGCCGACGACAATCCCCAGGCGCTGGCCGTGCGACTGCGTGACTATCACGAGAAGACCCAGCCGGTGATGGAGATCTTCCAGCGTAAGGAGTTCGTGGCCGTCGTCGACGCCCGCCGCGAGCCGCGGGCCGTCCAGACGGAGATCCGCGGGTACTTCAACCTGCCGGACCTGGCCCCCGCGGCGGTGTGATCCCCGTCGGCGCCGGCCGCCTCGTCAGCTCTTGGTGAAGACGATGGCGATCGCGTTGGACTGGCCGAGGCCCGCGGCGCCGAGGCTCCCGGTGACGCCGTGCCCGGTGAAGGCCAGCGCGCGGGCGACGCCGGGAATGCCGACGTCCGAGGTGATCCGGTAGCCGGCCGGTGGCAGCGCCGTGCGGTAGAACGCCGCCACCTTGTCGCTGGACACCCCAGACAGCGTCACCGTCGAGCTCTTCCCGGTGGTGGTGCCGACCTTCACCGTCGCGCCGGGCGGCACGGGGAAGCCCGCGGGGACGTTGGTGCCGCGCAGCGCGGCCGGTCCGGTCACCGCGTCGATCTTCCCCACCCCGGGGATGGAGGTCGACAGCGAGCTGGGCAGGGCGGTCGGCAGGGCCGTGGGCAGGCCGCTCGGCAGCGCGGTCGGCAGGGCTGTGGGCAGCGCCGTCGGCAGGCTCGCGCTGGCGCTCGGATCCGGCAGGTCGATGCCGTCCGAGCCGCAGCCGGCCGTCAGGCCGACGAGCCCGGTCAGGGCGAGCCCCGCCACGAGCACCGTGGCCCGACGGGCCCGACGGCCCTGCGGGCGCGGCGCGTCGAGAGCCTGACTGTCGGCCACGGTGGGGTCCTCCCGTTCGTCCCGCGGTTCCCGGGTCCCACTGCCGCGTCGCTTCAGGTAGCCGGTGAGGGCGTACGTGGTGGCGACGCGCCAGGGTGCCGATGGTTGGCGGCCCGGAGTCGGCATTGTGCCGTTGCGTCCTCGCCGACCCTAGTCGTGGCCGGACGGCGNCTGCCCGAGGTGTCGGCTGACCGTCACGACTCCCGGTGCCGGGGGTACCGCCACCGGGTGCGGGGCCACCCGAACGTGGTGCCTACAGGTGCCGATTGCCCCCGCGTTCGACGTCCGCGCGTCCCGCCGCCTCGGNCCGCCCGCATCCGGGCTGACCTGGGGGTGAGCGGGACCCTCGACTGAAGATGGAGCAAAATTTCTGATTTGCGGCACGAAGGAGGTTTGGCGATGGTAGGGGCTGGGTACCCGGCAGGCGGGTACTTGCCCTGTTTGTCCGCTTCACCCGATCTCGGGAAGGATGGATCGACGTGCGGGATGCCGTAGGAGCTGCGGCCGGCGTGCCGCAAAGCTCGACCAACTGTCACTCTCCGTCGCGATGTCGGGGCGGTCTGGTGGGTTGCCCGCGGGGAAGGGTGCGTCGTNCCGAGCGTGGCCGAGCGTCGCGCGCATCGTCTCGCGGGCCAGCGCGACTGGACGAGGAAGTCNAGGAACATGCCGAACTGGCATTCCGATTTCTTCCGATATAGCCAGGTTCTCCGACACGGTAAGTGAGGATATGTGTGCAGTACGAACTTCGGAGTGTCCCGCCCCGGTGTTCCGTGTTGAGCACCNGACACCTGTACGTTCTCTGAGCGTGGCGGTCACCAACAACGCGGTGATCGGTGTGGCCCTCGGCTACATCGAGGCGAACCCGGACGAGATGGACCTCATACGGTCCTTGGTCGTGCTGGCCCTGCACGGGCCTGCCATCACGGCACGTAGCACGACGCCGGCTCACGTCACCTGCCGCGCCGCGATCGTTTCCCCCGACTGGCGGGTTCTCGAGATCATGGATTCGGCCACGTCCGCCTGGCATCTGCCGGGCGGCCACGTGGACGCGGGTGACTCCTCCCTGCTCGGCGCGGCGCTCGGGCTCGCCGCCCGCCGTGCCGGAGTGGAGACGAACATGGTCATCCCCGGCGGAATCATCCCCTTCGACGTCGAGGCGAGGATCGTCGAGGCCGCGCCGACGCGCGGGGAACCCGAACACGTCCACTACGACATGACCTACCTGTTCCACGTCGAGGACCGCAGCCTCGCCGTGCCCGACTCCGTCAGCACCCGCGTCCGCTGGGTCGAGCCCGGTCAGGTCGCGGGCCGGCTCGGCACGAAGCTCACGAAGGCGTCCCGCCACTCCCGCCTGGTGACCTGATCCCGGATCGCGGGGTCGGGTGCCCCGCCGACCGGGTTGGATCCAAACCTCGCAGGTACAGCGCGAACGCCGCCGCGAAGCAGCAGGCCAGGGCGAGCTCCGACGCCGCGGCCGCCCGCGGGCTGCCGGCCCACAGCCCGCGGGCGAGGAGCAGTCCGAACACACCGCCGGCGACGCCGCCGACGGCGACGGTTACGGGCACGAACCAGGCGGGTACGCCGACCGGCGGGCGCGGGGCCCCCGCACCCGCCGCACCCGCCGCACCCGCCGGGGCGACCGGGGCGACCGGGCCGGCACGGCGACCGGCCCGGACGAGGGCCAGCACTCCCGCCGCGGCGGCCACCAGTCCGGCGCAGACCGGGCCGGTGACGTCGCCCGCGGCGTACCCCCCTGCCGTGAGCGCGAGGCCCAACAGGCAGAACGCCGCTGCGACCACCGCTGCCACCACCGCGCCGGCGCCGCGGGGACCGATCGGCGCCGGCTCGCGGTGGTTCGGGTGCTCTGGGCGGCTCGGCTGGCTCGGCGTCGTGATCAGGCCCGAGTCCCCGATCCTCGAGTCCCCGAGTTCCGAGTCCCCGAGTTCCGAGTCGCCGAGTTCCGAGTCGCCGATCCGTGAGTTATGCACTCCCGAGCCGCCGGGGCCCCGGTAAACCACTCCCGAGTCGCCGCTTCCCGAGCGGGCGGTCCCGGCGTGCGGGCCGTCGATCCAGCCGTCCGTACCGGCGATGGCCGGACCGGGGACGGCCTGGCTGATCAGCGGGAGCGCCTGCGCGGGCCAGGGGCGGGCGGCCGGGCGAGTCACCGGGACACCCAGGCCCTGGAGCTCGGCGGCCACCCGGGATGCGGTCGGCCGGTCTTCCGGCTTCTTCGCGAGCGCCCAGCCGACCAGGTCGGCGAGGTCGCCGGGCAGGTTCGTCAGGACCGGCGGGGAGCCCGCGACGGCGGCGTAGGCGTCGCGCGGCGCCACGTTGGGAAACGGCGGCGTCCCGGCGGCGGCGTAGGCCACGCAGCATCCCCAGGCGAAGACGTCGCAGGCCCGGGTGACGACGCCCGCGAAGCGTTCCGGCGCCATGAAGGCCGGGACGCCGATCGGCGGGCCCTTGGTGATGAGGCTTTCGTCGTCGGCCTGGATGCGGGCCAGGCCGAAGTCGATGACCTTGATGCCGTTCGGCAGGCAGATGACGTTCGCCGGGTGCAGGTCCCGGTGGACGATGCCGTGCGCGTGGATGTCGGCCACCGCCTCGGCGAGCTCGGCGGCGAGGGCCAGCAGGAAGCGGTGGGAAAAGACGCCGGTCTCGGACACGACCTGGCTCAGGTTGGCGCCCTGGACGTACTCGAGGGCGACCCAGGGCGGGCGGCCGTGCACGTCGGCGTCGAGGAAGCGGACCACCCGCTCGCTCGTCAGCGTCCGGTGGGTCGCCACCTCAGCGACGAAGCGCTCGTGCGAGTGCGGGATCTGGTTGGCACGGCCGGGGCTGCCCGGGATCTTCAGCGCGACCCGCCGACCGACGGAGTCGCGCGCCAGGTAGACGACGCCCATGCCGCCGGCACCGACGCGCTCCAGCAGCGTGTAGGGCCCGACCCGGCGGGGGTCGTCGTCGCGGAGAGGGTCGTGCTGCGCCATCGGAGACCTCCGGGAGCCACGCCGGTCCAGCCATCGGCCCAGAAGTCTCGCAGGCCGCGTCCGACCGGCCCACCCCATAGTTATCCAGAGGCTTGGGTGTCCGATTTATCCCTCTGGATAAGCGGGCGGGCAGCGGGCGGGCAGCGGGCGGGCAGCGGGCGGGCAGGCGGGCGGGCGGGCGGCGGGCAGGAGGGCGGGTGCGGAGAGTGGCGGCTACGGGGTGTCGGCGACGAAGCGGAGGTAGCGGTCGGCGGAGCGGCGCACGGCGGCCCGGCCGTCGGCGCGGACCACGGTCTGCCAGAACGCGCCGTAGACGGCGTCGAAGTCGAACGGTTCGAGCAGGTCCAGCGCCCGGCGGACGACGCTGGGCCGCTCCGGGATGTAGTTCGGGTAGCTGTACATGAAGCTCACCCACCGGCGGTCGAGGACCACCTGCAGGATGTCGCCGGAGAACAGCGCCCCCCGCCCGCCCTCGCCCTGCGCCCAGTGCAGGACCGTGCCGCCGGCGAAGTGCACCCCGCCGTTGATCAGGGTCAGCCCGGCGCCGATCGTCAGCGCGTCGCCGGACCACAGCTCGACGGCGCCGTCCGGTCGGCCGAGCCACTCGGCGTCCGCGGCGTGGACGTAGATCGGGGCCCCGCCGAACGCCCGGCTCCAGTCGACCATCGCTCCGTAGAAGTGCGGGTGGCTGACCGCGATGGCGGTGACCCCGCCGAGTTCGGCGACCCGGCCGCCGAGGTCGTCGTCGAGGAAGGGCACGCAGTCCCAGAGGATGTTGCCCGCGTCCGTCTGCACGAGCAGCGCCCGCTGCCCGATGGAGATCTTCGNCTCGGCGCCGACGCCGGTCACCCGCTCGCCCTCCGGGCGCAGCACGCCGTGGTAGCCCTCGGCGCGCAGCCGGGCCAGCGACGTCCAGCGCTGCCCCTCCCACCCGACGTACTGCCGCTCGTCCTCGCAGACCGGGCAGTCGACCCGCTCGGCGCCGTACTGCACCCCGCAGGTCAGGCAGATCGGCAGGTCGAGATCGAGGTCGGGAAGGCGGAACGGCGGCACGGGCACCCCCGGGACGGGTCGGCGGCTGGGGTTCGTGGCTGGGGTTCGTGGGCTGGGGTTCGTGGTGGGGTGGTGGGGTGGTGGGCGGGGTGGCGGCCTGGTCAGTGGGCCACGAGCTGGCGGAACCGGCTGTGGTGGAACACCAACGGTGTCACGTTCGTGTCCGAACTGAGCGCATGGACGCGCAGCAGCGCGATGAGATGGTCGCCGGCCGCGACCTCCCGGACGAGCTCGCACTCCAGCGCCGCCGCCGAGTCCGCGACGAACAGCGCGCCGACGTCGCTGGCCCGCCAGGAGATGCCGGCGAACCGGTCGCCGTCGCGGGCGGAGAGCTGGCGGCAGGCGACGTCGTGGCTCTCGCCGAGGACGCTGACTCCCAACCGGGCCGGGTCCCGCAGCCGCGGCCAGGTCGTCGACGTGTTCGCCACGCACACCGACACCAGCGGCGGGTCGAGCGACACCGAGGTGAACGAGCTCACCGCCATGCCGACCGGCTCACCGTCGACGAGCGCGCAGACCGCCGTCACACCGCTGGGGAAACAGCCGAACGTCGAGCGCAGCAGCTTCGGGTCGGTCGCCGCGTCGACGACGGTCATCGGGGATCCCATCACACCCACGTTCTCCCTTGGAGATCAGAAGTCGAGCAGGTTGTCCCGGAACTGGCGGTGCGCGTAGCCGTCGCGGATCAGTCCCCGGCGCCGCAGGGCGGGCGCCAGCCCATCGGTGATCATGCTGATGCCCTCGCGGTACATCGGTTGCTGGATGAGGAAGCCGTCACCGCCGACCTCGTCCATCACCTCGCCCATCTGCGCGGCGACCGCGTCCGGCGTGCCGACGAGCTCGACGGCGCCCGACGCCGGGTAGGAGGCGAACTCCCGCAGCGTCATCCCGCCGCTCTTCTCGCGCAGGTTCTCGGTGGTGCTGCGGCTGGCGTTGGTCTGCAGCGCCGGCATCGGGGCGTCCAGGTCGAACTTCCCGAAGTCGATGCCGCTGTAGTAGGACATCCAGCCCAGATTGATCTCGACGTTCGCGGCCGCGGCGGCCAGCGCCCGTTGCCGCTTCTCCTCGGCCTCCCGCCGGGTCTCCCCGAGGACGGGGGCGATGTTGAACATCACCTTGCAGGAGTCGGGCTTGCGGCCGTGGGCGCGCGCCTTCGCGACGACGTCGTCGCGGAAGGCCTTCATCGTGTCGATGCCGGTGACGTTCGTCATCACCAGATCGACGTTCTTCGCGGCGAAGTCCCGGCCCCGGCCGGAGCCGCCGGCCTGGGAGAACACCGGGCGACCCTGCGGCGGCGGCAGCGAGTTCAACGGCCCGCGGGAGCGGTAGAACCGTCCGGAGAAGTCGATCGGGCGCACCTTGGCCGTGTCGACGTAGACGCCGCGTTCCCGGTCGATGACGAGGGCGTCGGGGTCCCAGGAGTTCCACAGCGCCTCGACCAGGGCGACCCATTCGTCGCCGGCGTCGTAGCGGGCGTCGTGGTCGGCCTGGGCGTCGGCGCCGTAGTTCTGCGCGGTGCGGTCGTTGTGCGACATGACGAGGTTCGCTCCGCCGCGGCCGTGCGAGATGTGGTCGAGGGTGGCCAGCGTCCGGGCCGCCAGGTACGGCGGGTGGAAGGTGGTCGTCAGGGTCGGCAGAATGCCCACGTGCTCGGTCGCGGTGAGCATGAACGGCGCCATCACGAACAGGTCCTGCTTGGGCGCGTGGAATCCGTTGTGCAGGGCGAAGTCCATGTTTCCGCGGAAGACGTCCGGGATGAAGTGGGCGTCCTCCAGGATGATGCAGTCGAAGCCGGCTCGTTCCACCGCCTTCGCGGTGTCGATGTAGAGCTGGGGATGNAGCCACTCGGTGGNGCCCTCGCCGGACCACATCCCGTTCCAGGACTGGACGCCGCAGCCGGTGAACAGGCCCAGGTGAAACATCGTCGCTCCCCGTTNTCGATCGGGCGTTCTGGAGTGGGCGTTCTGGATCGGGCGTTCTGGGTCGGGCGTTCTGGGTCGGGCGGTCAGAACTCGAGNAGGTTGTCCCGGAAGTGCTCGTGCGTGTACGACTCGCGGATCAGGCCGCGGCGCTTGAGCGCGGGCGCGAGGCCGTCGGCGATCTGGGCGATGGAGTGCCGGTCGACGTCGTTGGAGATGAGGAAGCCGTCGCCGCCGACCTCCTCCATGGCCTCGCCCATCAGCGCGGCGACGGTGTCCGGGGTGCCGACGAGCTCCAGCGACGTGGTCGTCTCGTGGGTGGAGACGAGCTCGCGCAGCGTCTTGCCGTCCTCGCTGTCCTTGGCGTAACGCGTCATCGAGCTCTGGTGGCCGTTGACCTGCCCGCTGAGGTCGGGCAGCGGCTTGTCGAGGTCGAACGTCGAGAAGTCCAGGCCGCTGAAGTAGGACATCACCGCGAGCTGCGTCTCGATCGCCGCCTGCTCGCGCTGGGCGGCGCGCAGGCGCCTGCGCTTCTCCTGCGCCTCGGCGTCGGTCTCGGCGAGCACCGGGCGGATGAGGTAGAGCACCTTGCAGTCCGCGGGCTTGCGGCCGGCCGCGATGAGCCGGGCGGACATGTCCTCCCGGTAGGCCTTCATCGCCGCGACGCCGAGCGGGACGCAGATGACCGTGTCGGCGTTGCGGGCGGCGAACTCGCGCCCGGCCGGGGAGCCGCCGGCCTGGCAGATCACCGGGCGGCCCTGCGGGCCGGGGACGGCGTTCAGCGGGCCGCGGCAGCGGAAGAACTCGCCCTCGAAATCGATGGTGTGCACCTTGCTGCCGTCCGCGAACGTGCCCGTCTCCTCGTCGAAGACGACCGCGCCCGGCTCCCAGGACCCCCACAGCTTCCCGACGAGGTCCATCCACTCGTCGGCCATCCGGTAGCGCAGGTCGTGCTCGAAGTGCTCGGCGTGGCCGAAGTTCTGGGCCGCCCGGTGGCTGGAGGAGGTGACGAGGTTCCCNCCGACCCGGCCGCGGGTGAGGTGGTCGAGGGTGACCAGCATGCGGGCGGCCATGAACGGCGGGTAGAACGACGTCGACATCGTCGGGATGAGGCCGATCCGCGAGGTCGCCTGGCCGAGGATGCCGATGAGCGCGGTCGGGTCGTGCCGCGGGCATTCCATGTTGTACTTCAGGTAGGTGTCCATGCTCCCGCCGAAGGCGTCGGGAATCATCAGACCGTCCTCGAAGATCATGTAGTCGAAGCAGGCCCGTTCGAGGGACCGGGCCATGTCCACATAGAGGTCCGGCATCATCCACTCGCGGGCACCGGCGCCGGACCAGGTGCCTTTCCAGGACTGCACGCTGAAGCCGTGTCCGACGAACCATCCCATGTGGAACATGTCTTCTCCCTTGGAACTTCGAACCTGGAACCCTGTGCCTGGAACTCCCGTGCTGTCCGAAAGCACATCTCAGCCGTGTTTCGGAACGACGGCCGGCCGGTACGGCGGATATTGCGCCGGTGGCAGGCCGGCGCGCCGCTCGTCTTTCGCCTGCGGCGTCGCGAACGCGGGCCGGTCAGCGACGAAATCGCCCGCGCGGCCGGTGGGGGCCGCGCGGGCGATCCGGCTGGTCGTGGCTACTGGCTCTTCGACAGGTGGGCGAAGTCGATCGCTCCCTCGGAGCGGTAGACGTAGCCGTCGACGTTGCTGCGGAAGACGACGTTCGGCTGGTCGAAGGCGATGGGGATCTCAGGCTGGCCGTTCTGCCAGATCTGCTGCGCCTGGTTCCAGTACTTGCCGGCCTCGGGGAGCAGCGGGTCNCCGNCCTGGTTACCCTTCTCGACGGCCGCGTAGTACGCGTCGTCCGACCAGTTGGAGGTGTTGAGCGGCGAGCCCTTCGTCAGCGACAGCAGCAGCTCGTACGGCGGCGACTGGCTGATCGCCTTGTTCAGCGTGAGCTGGATGTCGAACGACTTGTTCTCCTTCTGGTCCGACACGGNGGTCGCCGTCTGCTTGTCGACGGTGAAGGTGAATCCCGCGTCGGCCGCCGCGGACTGGATCTGGACCGCGGCCTGCTCCAGGGCCGGGATGCTGTTCTCGACCAGGATCTTCGCGTTGACGCTCTTCACCCCCGCCTGGGCGAGCAGCGCCTTGGCCTTGGCCGGGTCGTACGCACCCTGCCGCAGCCCGTCCGTGGTGTAGTTCGGGTAGTGCGGGTTGATGAAGCCCTTCATCGGGTCGCCGCGGCCCATGAAGACGTCATCGATGATCTTCTGGTAGGGGATCGCGTAGCTCAGCGCCTGGCGGACGAGCGGATTCGTGAACGGCGCCCTGGTGGTGTTGATGAACGTGTCGAGGTACTCGATGGAGTCGACGTTGAAGGTCTTGAGCTTCGAGTCCTTGGCCATCGACACCACGTCGGACGGGCGGAGCTGGACGGCGATGTCGGCATCGCCGTTCTGGAGCAGGTTGGTGCGGGTGCCGGGGTTCGTCACGACCTTCTGGGTGATGGTCTTGATCGCCGGCTCGCCCTCCCAGTAGTTCGGGTTGGCTTTCAGNACCAGGCTCTGACCGGGGGTGAACTTGTCCAGCGTGTAGGCGCCGAAGCCGTAGTTCCCGTTCTTCGCCGACCACTTGACCGCGTACGGNTCGTCCTTCGTCGCGTNCTCCTTCAGCAGCGTGCTGTCGAAGATGTCGCCGCTGACGTTCGCGAGCAGGGACAGCAGGGTGAAGCCGTCGCCGGGCCGGTCGATGGTGATGCTGACCGTGTGCGCNTCGACCTTCTTGAACTGCTTCGCCGGGTCGTAGATGGCCGGCTTGGAGATGAACGGCGCGACCGACGTCGAGTTCCACTTGCGCTCGTAGGAGTACAGGACGTCGTCGGCGGTCAGCTCGTGGCCGGCGACGCTCTTGACGCCCTCGCGCAGGTGGAAGGTGTAGGTCAGCTTGTCGGGGCTGACGTCGTAGCTCTTCGCCAGCTCGCCCTCNAACTTGAAGAAGTTCTGCATCGGCGAACCGTTCGGCCGGTCGGCCGTGACCGTCGGATTGCGCACGAGCTGCGCCTGGGTGTTGATCTGGAACTCGAAGCCCTCGTAGGTGAACGCCCCCGCGTCGTAGGCGAACGCCGTCGGCAGCGCGGCCACCGCCTCGGTGAGGGAGTCCGTGTTACCGGAGGAACCCGAGGACGAGGAGGACGACGAGCTGGAACTGCCGGCACAGGCGGCCAGCGTGAGGGCCAGCCCGCCGGCGACGGTCGCGCTGGCCGCGCGGGCGAGCCGGCGGTGCCCGCCGGAGTCGGCGACCGCGGCTCCCGGACGGTCACCTCGTGGCGAGGCGAGACGGACACGCATCAGTGCACTCCTGTCAGAGAACGAAGCGAGACGCCGTGCTGGGGGGTCGCCGGCAGAGGGATTCCGGGCGCAGGGAATGCCGGCGGCGGGTTGAGGTGGGACGGGTGGGCGGGCGGCGGCGATTACCGGCCGCGCCGGCCGCCGAGCAGGGTCGACGAGGTGGTGGCGATGATCGCCACGGTGAGGATCAGGGCGAGGGTCGGGAAGGTGGCCGGCCACCAGTTGCCCACCGCCGCGTCGGTCGCCCCGCGGGAGATCATCGAGCCCCACTCGGGCTTCGGNGTGGGCAGGCCGGCGCCGAGGAAGCCCAGCGAGGCGGTCAGGATGATGCTCACCGCGAAGATGACCGACATGTTCTCCAGCGCCGGTCGGCAGGAGTTCGGCAGGACGTGGCGCAGGGTCAGCCGCAGCTCGCTGAGCCCGGCCATCCGGGCGGCGTCGACGTAGGCGTCCGAGCGGACCCGCAGCACCTCGGTGCGCACGAGGCGGGCCTGCAGCGGGGCGAGCACGACGGCCAGGGTCAGGACCAGCGTGGTGACGGAGGCGCCGTAGAAGGCGACGGCGACGAGGCCGAGCAGCATGCCGGGTACCGCCTGGACGAAGTCGACGACCCGCCCGACGATCCGGGCGATCACGCCGCGCGGGCCGCGGGAGGACTCGTTCATGCCGGTCAGCAGGCCGAGCAGCGCGCCGGCCGCGGTCGCCAGCAGCACGACGACGGTGGCCACCCAGACGTTGGTCCGGGTTGCGGCCAGCGTCTGGGAGAACACGTCGAGACCGGAGGTGTCCGTGCCGAACAGGTGGTCCCCGCTCGGCGGCGCCGACGTCGGGCCGCTGACCCGCTCGGGGTTGTGCGGCGCCACCCACGGGCCGATGATCGCAATGATGACCAGCACGGCCAGCGGCAGCAGCCGCAGTACGACAGGCAGCCAGCGCCGCAGGCCGCCGCCGACGGAGCTCGGGGCGGCCGGGGTGCTCTCGGTCGCCGGCGCGCCGGGGGCGCCGGGGGCGCCGGCGGGTAGGGGGCCGAGCGCTGCCGGGGCGACGCCCACGGTCGGTGTGGTGGTCACGATCCCTCCGTCCGGACCCCGGGCCGCCGCCGCGGGTCGAGGCTCATGTTCACGAGGTCGACGATGAGGAAGACCACCAGCGACACGGCGGCGACGATCACCAGGAAGCCCTGCATGGCCGGGATGTCACCGCTGCTCACGGCGTCGCCGAGGTAGCCGCCGATCCCGGTGAACCCGAAGATCGACTCGACGATGACGGCGCCGCCCAGCGCGTAGCCGAACAGCGTCCCCGAGGTCGTGACCGCCGGCGGCAGCGCGCGGCGGAACAGGCTCGCCCGCACCATCGCCCGGGAGGCGCCCGAGGCGATGCGGAACCGCGTCGGCGGGGCGTCGACGGCCTCCTCCAACCCGGCGATCAGCATCTTCACCAGAACCCCGGCCTGGCTGATCACCAGCGTGCCGACCGGGAGCACCAGGTGGCCCGCCATCGACCACGTCGCGTCGAGGTGGCCGGTCAGGAGAGTGTCGAGGAACGGCAGCCCGGTGACCTTCGGGACGTCGTCGACGCCGGAGCCCAGCCGGCCCAGCGGCGCGGGTGCCCAGTGCAGGGTCGCGTAGAACACGAACACCGCGGCGACGCCGATGGCGAAGTCGGGCAGGCCGCCGGCGACCCGGGCGTAGCCCCGCACCACGTAGGACAGCGGGTTGCGGGGCCGCACGACCGCCAGGTAGGACAGGCCGACCGCCAGCAGGATCGAGAAGAACAGGCTCATCAGCGCGAGCTCGATCGTCGCCGGCAGCCGGTCGCTGAACTCGTGGGCCACCGGCCGACCCGTCATGATCGAGTTGCCGAGGTCGAGCTGGACGGTGTGCCCCAGGTAGCGCAGGAGCTGGTGAAGCAGGCTGCCGTCGAGGCCGAGCTGTTTCTGGATCGCGGCGTAGTTTGCCCTGTCGGCCTGGCCGCCGGTCAGCACCGCCACCGGATCGCCGGGGATGCTCTGCACGAGCAGGAACGACACGGCCGCGAAGACGAGCAGCTGGAACGGCAGCGCGATGATCCTGCCCAGCCACCACCGGTGCCGGCGCAGTATCTCCCTCATCAGGCTGGCCCTTCCTGTGCGGCCGGGCCGCGGAAGGCGGCCAGCAGGCTGCGGGTGTAGTCGTGGCGGGGGGAGTTCAGGACCGTGCTCGTCGGCCCGTCCTCGACGATCTGCCCGCCGCGCATCACGACCAGGCGCTCGCAGACGAACGCCGTCGCCGGCAGGCCGTGCGAGACGAACACCAGGGCGGCGTCGCGTTCGACGCAGTAGCGCTTGAGGAAGTTCAGGATCGACCCCTGCACGGAGACGTCGAGGGCGGAGACGACCTCGTCGCAGACGAGCAGGTTCGGCTCGACGACCAGGGCGCGGGCGATCGCGAAGCGCTGGCGCTGCCCGCCGGAGACCTCGCCGGGATGGCGGTCCGCCAGCGCCGGGGACAGCCCGAGCATCGACACCGTGGCGTCGACCCGCGCGTCGGCGGCCCGCCGGTCGAGCCCGGCCAGGCGCTGCGCGGGAGTGCGGATCGAGTCCCGCAGGGTGCGCAGCGGGTCGAACGACGACGTGGTGTCCTGGGCGACGAACTGCACCTCGCGGCGCAGCTCCAGCCGGGAGGCGCGCAGCTTGAGCAGGCTGCGCAGCGGCGCGCCGTTGAAGCTGATCGAGCCCGCCGACGGCGCGTCCAGGCCGACCATCATCCGGGCCAGCGTGGACTTGCCGGAACCGGACTCGCCGACGACGCCGATCCGCGAGCCCGGCGTCACCTCCAGGGTCACCGCGTCGACGGCCACGTGCCGGCGGTGCTGCGGGCCGAACGACTTCGACACCCCGTCCACGGTCATCTGGGCGAACCGGTCCATCAGTCCTGGCCCTCCGTCCGTGCGCTGGGCACCTCGGCGGGCGCCGCGGGTCGGGTCTCGGCGGCGACGGAGGCGAGCGTCGGCAGCTCGTCGAGCTCGGCGGACTCCAGCGTGGGCACGCAGCGCAGCAGCGCGACCGTGTACGGGTGGGTGGCCGTGTCGACGAGGCGCGCCGACGAGCGCTGTTCGACGATCCGCCCGCCGTACATGACGAACGTGCGGTCGGTGTACTCCTGCGCGAGCAGGATGTCGTGGCTGATCACGAGCACGCTGGTCCCGCTCTCCCGGGTCAGCGCGAGCATGGTCTCCATCGCCTCCCGGGCCAGGGAGGCGTCCAGGGCGCTGGTCGGCTCGTCGGCGATGAGCAGCTTCGGGCCGCCGCACAGCGCGATCGCGATCATCGCGCGCTGCCGCATGCCGCCGGAGAGCTCGTACGGCCGGGCCCGCAGGACCCGCTCGGTGTCGCGCAGGCCCACCTTGTCCAGCCAGTAGCGGGCCCGGTCGCGCACCTCGGCCCGCTTCGGTCGCCCGCCACCGCCACCGCCACCGCCACCGCCACCGCCACCGCCGCCACCGCCACCGCCACCGGTCCGGGCCGCGGCTCGGATCACCGCCCGCAGCTGGCCGCCGATCGGCCACACCGGGTCCAGCGTCGTCATCGCGTCCTGGAAGATCATCGACAGGCCGGGAGTCCGTTCGGGCAGCCGCGAGCGGGCCACCCGGGACAGCGCGGCGCCGTCGAAGTCCAGCCGGGAGTGCTCGATGCGCACGTTGTCCTGGGTGAGGAAGCCCGCGAGCGCGAGGCCCAACGTGGTCTTCCCGGACCCGGACTCGCCGACGAGCGCCACCCGTTCGCCGTGGCCGAGGGTGAAGCTGACGTCGTCCACGGCGGTGACGTCGCCGTGCGACGTACCGTAACGGACCGTCATGCCCTCGACGGTGAGGATGGGTCTGCCGGTCAGGCCGGAGACCGCGCTGCGAGGCTCCGCCTCGTCGATCACAATGCCAGTGGTCAATGCCCACCGCCCCAGGTCGTCCGCGTGACGGCGGGTTTGCGCCACCGGTCACCGTGGGGACAACAGTCGCGGCTGTGTGTTTCTCGACGTCGCGAGGCGGGTAACCCGCGCATTGCGCCGATGATCGTGATGGGGAAGTCGCTGCGGCGTAGGCAGAAACGTCTGGTTACGCCGTTGCGACGATTTCCGCCGGCGACGCGCTGATCGGTTCGCTGGTCGGTCCGCTGATCAACCTGCTGGTTGGTCCGCCGATCGGTTTGCTGATCGATCGGCGCAGGCCCGGCGGTCGAGCTGCGGGCCTGGGGGGCGGCCCGGTCGGCTGGTCCGGTCGCGGCCCGGCGCCGGCCGGTTTCTTTCGCGTTCCTTACATCTTCACCCGGTACGTCGTTTCGATGGCGCTTTCTGGGGGTGGCTGAAGCGACCGCGCGCCGACAATGAGATGTCGGCGCCGAGTCACGAGGAACCCATGAACCCACCCAGCAGGAACGTCGAACGGGGTGCCGCGACCCGGGAGCACCTGCTCGGCGTCGCCACCCGGCTGTTCGCCGAGCGGGGCTACGAGGGCACCTCGATCGACGCCGTACTCACCGAGACCGGCGTGAGCCGCGGTTCGCTTTACCACCACTTCAAGGGCAAGGACGCGCTGTTCGACGCGGTGCTGGAGGCGGTCGAGCTGGACGTGGGCCGGCGGCTGGTGGCCGCGGTCGGCACCGACAGCTCCCGTGACCCCGCCACGGCACTGCGCCTGGGCTGCATGGCCTGGATCGGCATCGCGGGCGACCCCGTCGTCCAGCGGATCCTGCTCATCGACGCGCCGGGGGTCCTCGGCTGGGCGCGGTGGCGGGAACTCGACGAACGGCACGCCTTCGGCAAGATCAAGCAGACGGTCGCCGAACTCGCCCGGGACGGCGTGTTCGACGCCTCGATGGCCGACCTGTTCGCCCACGTGCTGCTCGCCTCGATGAACGAGATCGCCCTGCTCGTCGCCCGCGCCGACAACCAGCGCGCCGCGATCCGCCACGCCCGCGCCGCCGTCGACGAACTCCTCCGCCGCCTCCTGCGCCCCACCTGACCACCCCGGCCCCGCGCCGCGCCCCCTCCAGGGATGATCAGTGACCCCATGGTAGAGGTGCAGGTCGTGAGGGGGGAAATGGGGTGATTGAGGGCGATCTTGCAGCGGTCCGGCGGTGATGCAAGTGTGCAGGTCAGGGTGTTGATCCGGAAGGCGCCGGGCAGGGCTTCGGCAGTCGATCCGGATGATCGTGGTGTTCCGCGGAACCGCGTCACGTGCCCGGTGCCTGGTTCCCGGCCGTGGCGCCACAGCTGGGGATCATGGTGTTCCGCGGAACCGCGTGCTGCCGCCGGATCATGACCATGGTCCCAGATCTCGACTGGATGACGCGGTCCGAACCGGGGCGGGCCGGGTCGCGGTGCGTTGTGCACGGTCTGAGCCTGCGGATCGTACGCATCGCACCGCAATGCGCTTCCCGCGCACCGCAATCGGCTGATGCCAGCGGCCGCTCGTGGTCCGAGGTGCGGCGGCGGGGCGGCCAGGTTCAGGTCAAGCGGCGGGGGAGGGGGTCGGGCGGGGGGCGGCGGGGCGTAGGCACAGGGCGAAGGCGGCGAGCAGGCACAGGCACATGCCGATGCCCAGGGGCAGCGCGCTGGTGGAGCCGAAGGCGCCGACGATCGGTCCGATCAGTCCGCCGAGGGCGAACTGGGTCAGGCCGAGCAGGCCCGAGGCCGTGCCCGAGCTGTCGGGTCGGGTGCGCATCGCCTCCGCCGAGGCGATCGGCATGCAGGCGCCGATCGAGGCCACGGTGAGGAACAGCGTGCCGACGACGGCGGGCCCGCTGCCGGCGAGCGCGGCCAGCGTGATCCCCGCCGCCGCCGCCGCCGCGGCCGGCAGGGTGATCCGCAGGGCCCGGATCGTTCCGCGCCGGCCGGCGAGCGCCGCGCCGAGCTGACCGCCGGCCATGAACCCGACCGCGTTCGCGGCGAACAGGACGCCGAACACCGTCTGCGAGACCCCGTAGGCGTCGGAGAGCACGAACGACGACGACGACACGTACGAGAACATCGCCCCGTAGGCGAGCCCGACGACGAGCGACGGGGCGAGGAAGGCGCCGTCGGTGGCGAGCGCGGCGTAGGTCCGGGCCGTCGAGGCCGGGCGCAGGCGCGTTCGGCGCGCCGGGGGCAGCGTCTCCCGGAGCGAGCCCACGCTCAGTGCGGCGAACAACGCGCCGAGTGCGGCGAGCACCACGAAGATGCCGCGCCAGTCGGTGACCACGAGCAGGGCGCTGCCGAGGTTCGGGGCGATGATCGGAGTCAGGCCACTGACCAGCGCCATCCTCGCGAAGAGGCGGACCAGGCGCTGACCGTCGGCGACATCCCGGATCACCGCCCGGGCGATCGTCATGCCGAAGGCGGCGAACATCCCCTGGGCGAAGCGCAGGCCGGCGAGCATCGGCACCGTCCAGGCCGCCGCGCACACCGCCGAGGTCGCGCAGTACAGCGCCATCGCCACGAGCAGGGGGCGGCGCCGCCCGTAGGCGTCGGACAGCGGGCCGGCCACCACCTGGCCGACGGCGATTCCGACGACGCACGCCGTCATCGTCAACTGCACCGAGGACTGGGACGTGNCCAGGTCGTCGGCCATCCGCGGCAGGCCGGGCAGGTGCACGCTCATCGAGAACGGGCCGAGACCGGTCATCGCCCCGAGCAGCACCATCGTCGTGATCGTGATCCGGCCCCGGTCGGCGTCCGACTGACCGGCGTCCGACTGACCGGCGTCCGGTTGATCGACCGCCGGTTGATCGACCTCTGACTGATCGACGATGCCGGCCGAGGTAACGGGCACCGTCTGGGTCACGCCACGTCTGCCTGAGGTGAGGCCGACCGTCGCTGCGCCGGCTGGGCCGGTCCGTGGGGTGCGTTCGTCGGTCCCGGCGCGGCGGGACCGGGTCCGGTCACCGAGGACAGGGCGACCCGGTCGCCGCGGAAGTGGGTGTAGCTGACCTCGCGGGGACGGCCGGTGCCGTCGCGGACGAGCACCTCCCGCAGCAGGACGGGGCTGCCTGCGTCGACGCCGAGCAGGCGGGCCGTGCGCTCCTCGCACGGCACCGCCTCGACCACCGCCTCGGCGGTGCCCAGCGGCGCGCCGAACAGCCGCTCGAACAGGGCCTCGTAGCGGGGCGGGCGCCGGTCGATCGCCACCACTTCGGCGAAGTACCGCTCCGGCTCGACGATCATGGGGACGTAGCCGGTGCGCACGCACAGCGGCTGGCCGTCGAGGCGGAAGAGCTGCTCGGTCATGAGGATGTCGGCATCGNTGATCTCCAGCCGGTCCCGCAGGCCGTCGGTGGCGGGCACCGCGCAGTGCGCCAGCTCCTCGATCTGGAGCCGTTGCCACTCCTGGGACTCGCTGATCTCGCGGGGAAGCACCTCGCCGGCGGGGATCTGCCAGATGCCGTGGCTGACGCTGGTGCCGCGGCGGGGGGCCCGGCTGAGCAGCCCCTCGTCGGCAAGCATCGACAGCGCGCGGCGCACCGAGTTGCGGGTGATGCCCAGCGCGTCGATGAGGCGGCCCTCCGCCAGCGCGTCCGGCTCCAGCTCGCCCGAGCGCAGGCTGGCACGGATCAGCTCGTAGGCCCGGNGCGGGGAGGCGTGCAGCGGGCGGGTCTCGGCACGCTCGCGACGGGCCCGGNCGAACTCGACCCGGCACTTCTCGATCTCGGCGAACCTGTCGGGCGCAACCATGCTTGGCACCGTCCCTCTCTGCGGTGGAGATCCCCGGGTGGTCCTGTGCTCCCGGCGATGGGGCGGGGCGCACCGGCCGTCCGGTGCGCGGCGTCCACCCTTTCCCCGGGGGNGATGCCGCGCGCCTCGCGCTCCGCGCGGGCAGGCACACTCCGTATCCATCTCCCGGGAGCTCGCCGCCCGATCCGCCGGACGTGCGACCTTCCCTCCGATACGCACTGTCCACTGTATACGAAGCTCCGGACTGTGCCGAGAGCGGGCGGCGCGTCTGGTGAGCTGGGNCACTCGAAACGTGCCTGTCACATGCACTTTTCACGCCGGGTAGTTGCACCCAACCTTGGGTTGCCNAGTATTTGGTATACAGTAGCCGAGCGACGGNGAGGGAGCGTCTGTGAGCCTCGTCGATGAACCCAACCTCCTGCCCACGGTCNGACCACCCATCGTCACGGTCGCCTTTGATCACATCGTGCTCGCGGTGGCGGATCCGGAGCGGTCCGTGCGGTGGTGGGTGGAGAAGTTCGGCATGAGGACCCACCGGTTGGAGCAGTGGCGCGAGGGCCGGGCGCCGTTCCCGTCGGTGGAGGTCGCGCCGGGCGTGATCATCGATCTCGACGCCCGCACCCCGCGGTCCGGGCCGGGTCGCAACGTCAACCACTTCTGCCTGGTGATCGAGCCGTGCGATCTCGCCGAGCTCGCCGCCTCCGGCACCTTCGACGTCGTCGGCGGCCCGTTCCACCGCTACGGCGCGTACGGCAACAGCGATCTGCTCTACATCCGCGACCCCGACGGCAACGTCGTCGAGCTGCGCCACTACGGACCCTCCCAGCTGGACGGCCCGTGCTGACAGCCGACCCCTGGCCCGGCGACGTCGTCGGCCTGGTCGAGGAGTTCCGGGCCGGCCGGCGCAGCCCGGCGCAGGAGCTCGCCGCCGTGCTCGGCGCGGTCGAGCGGTCCGGGCTGGGCGCCGTCTGCCACGTCGACGCCGAGGCGGCGGGCGCCGCCGCCCGCGACGTCGACCTCGACCTTCCGCTCGCCGGGGTGCCGTTCGCCGTCAAGGAGCTGGAGCAGGTCGCGGGCTGGCCCCGGGCCGACGCGTCGGTACCGCTGCGGCACCGCCGGTCGGCGCGTACCTCCACCCAGGTCCAGCGGCTGGTCGCGGCCGGCGCGATCCCGGTGTTCCAGACTCCGTCGAGCGAGCTGGCCCGCGGCGACGACACGGTGAGCCGCCTGCACGGCGTCACCCGCAACCCGTGGCGCCCGGACGCCTCGGCCGGCGGCTCCTCCGGCGGCAGCGCGGCGGCGGTCGCGGGCGGCCTGGTCACCCTGGCGACGGCCACCGACGGCGGCGGCTCGACCCGCCAGCCCGCGGCCTTCTGCGGCCTTCCCGGGCTCAAGACCACCTGGCGGATCACGCCCGGCGGTCCGGAACCGGTGATCGAGCCGCTGACCGTCGTGACCACGGTGCTGACCCGCTCGGTGCGCGACCTCGCCCGCGTCCTCGACCTCACGGTCGGCTTCGACCCGCGCGACCCCTACAGCGCGCCCGGCCCCGTCGGGGGGCGGCGGTTCGTCGCGGGGCTCGGTGCGGTGCCCACCCGGGGGCTGCGCATCGCGTGGATGCCGGGGCTCGGCGGCGCGCGGCCCGAACCGGGCGTGCTCGCCGCGGTCGGGGACACGTTCGCGGAGCTGGTCGCCGCGGCCGGACTGTGCCAGGTCGCGCCGCCCGAGGTGAGCTTCCCGGCCGGCGCGGCGAGCTTCGCGGGCATCGCGGCGTTGCGGCTCTACCGCTGGCTGGCCCCGCACTGGCCGGCGAGCGCCGACGAGCTGACCGACGACATCGCCTCGGCCATGCGGGCCGTCACGCTGCTCGACCCCACGGTGCTGGCCGGCCTCGACGACTACCGGATCGCCGTGATCGAGGCGGTCGCCGCGCTGTTCGAGGCCGTCGACCTGGTCGCCTGCCCGACGGTGGCCACCGAGGCGTTCCCCGCCGGCGACTCCGCGCCGCGGCCGCCGGGCCCGCTGGCCATCGCGAACGTCAGCGGCTGCCCGGCGATCTCGATCCCGGCCGGGTCCGGCCCGACCGGGCTGCCCGTCGGCCTGCAGGTGTTCGCGCCGCACCACCGGGACGCGCTGCTCATCGAGCTCGCCGCCGCCGTGGAGCGGGTCCGCCCCTGGCCGTTGGTGGCCCCGGGAGCCCCGCGATGAGCGACGCCGGGATGACGGGTGCCGCCGGCCGCCGGGATCAGACGGTGCTAGGCCGCGCCGCCGGTGGCCGCCGCGACGCCGGCGCGGGTGTCCTCGTACCGGCTGGCGGCGCCGCGGATGTGCGAGCGCATCTCCGCCTCGGCCCAGTCGGCGTCGCCGGCGCGGATCGCGTCGAGGATGCGCCGGTGCTCGTCCCACGCGCCGCCGGAGCGGCGCTGCACGCCGGTGGAGAACAGCAGCTGAAGGCGGTTCTGCAGGTCGCGCAGGACCTCGACCAGCGCGCCGTTGCCACTGCCCCGGGCGAGCAGGTCGTGGAAGCGGGTGTTGAGCATCGGCAGGCGCTCGAACTCGCCCGCCGCGGCCGCCTCGGAACCGGTGGCGACGATCTCCGCCAGCTCGGCGAGGACCGCCGGGTCCACCCCGCGGGCGGCGGCCCGGCGCACCGCCGTGACCTCCAGCGCCGCGCGGACCTCGATGAGGTCGTGCGCCTCCTCGGCGCTGATGACGGTGACGACCACGCCGCGGCGCGGGGTCACCTCGACCAGGCCCTCCGACTCCAGCGCCCGGATGGCCTCCCGGACCGGGTTGCGCGACACGCCGAGCTCCTCGGCGAGCCGGTCCTCGATGACCCGGCTGCCCTGGGTGATGCGGCCGTCGAGGATGCGCTGCCGGAGCTCGTCGGNGACGAGCTCGCGCAGGGGCCGGTGGGCGGCTCCGAGCGTCTTCATGCTGTTGACCACCGCCGCAGTTCTCAGTTTGTGGACAGTATACGGGGCGGGGTGCCGCTCGCATCCCGGCCCAGCCCCGGCGTTGCCGGGGCTGGGAGGCCGCGCCCTGGATGCCCGGACGCCGCGCCCGTGTCTCTCGACTTGTATACATCATACGATGCATCCACGGATGCCTGGAGGTACCGGTGCTCGCCGGAATCAACTTCTTTCCCACCGTCTCTCCGGCGGAGAAGCCGGCCGTCCAGTTCTTCGACGAGTGTCTGGAACTGAGCGTCCTGGCGGATCGACTCGGATACCACTCCGTGAAGATCGTGGAACACTATTTCTACCCGTACGGGGGATACAGCCCGGACCCGGTGACCTTCCTGGCCGCGGTGGCGACCCGGACGGAGCGGGTCCGCCTCGTCACCGGCGCGAACGTGCCCGCCTTCAACCATCCGATCAAACTGGCCGGGCAGCTCGCCATGCTCGACAACATCTGCCACGGCCGGCTCGACGTCGGATTCGCCCGNGCGTTCCTGCCCGGCGAGTTCGAGGCGTTCGAGATCAGCATGGACTCCAGCCGAGCGCNCCATCAGGAGGGCATCGCCGCGATTCTGCGGCTGTGGCAGGAGGAGGAGGTCGTCTGGGACGGCACCTTCCACCGTTTCGGCCCGGTGACCATGCTCCCGCGGGTTTACCAGCAGCCCACGCCGCCGGTCTTCATCGCCGCGACCTCGACGCCGGAGAGTTTCGTCTGGGCCGGCAGCCAGGGTTTCAACCTGATGTTCATCCCGTTCACGTCGACGAACGAGAAGGTCGCCGAACTGCTGGCGCTGTATCGCGGCGCGNGGCTGGCGGCGGGATACGCCCCGGGCTCGGAGCGGATCCAGATGGGCATCCACTGTTTCGTCGACGACGACGGGGACCGGGCGCGCCGGGAGGCCGCGGAGTACTACTCCGACTACGTCGAGAAGATGGTCCACACCTGGGAGGCGTACATGACCGCCCGGCCGGAGCAGTATGCCGGCTACGCGGACATGATCGCCGGCATGCGCAAGAAGTCCCTGGCGACCCTGGAGGAGAACGCCCAGGTGTACGTGGGCACGCCGGGACAGGTGCGCGAGCAGGTCGCCGCGACGTTCGAGGTCTTCGGCGCCGTCGAACCGTCCATGCAGATCAACTTTGCCGCGATGCCCTTCGCCGACGCGCGCCGGACGATGGAACTGTTCGCCGCCGAGGTCATGCCGGCCTTCCCCGAGCCCTCCGCCGCGTAGCCCGCGCCGCCCGCGCCGCCCCCGGCGCCCGCGCCGCCCCCGGCGCCCGCGCCGCCCCCGGCGCCCGCGCCGCCCCCGGCGCCCGCGCCGCCCGGGGGTGTCCCGGGCGCCCACCAGCCCCAGCACTTCCACCCCGAGCAAGGGAGACGTCATGCGTCTGTCGACCGTCCGCCGCCCGGACGGCACCACCGCCGCCGGCCGGATCGAAGGCGACACGATCGTGCTGCTGGACCATCCGTGCGTGGGCACGCTCATCGCGTCCGGTCTCGACTGGCGCACGGCCGCGGCCGGCGGCGGCGGCGAGGTGCTTCCGCTCGACGGCGCCGATCTGGCGCCGCTCGTCCCCGCCCCGCCGAAAATCATCTGCATGGGTCTGAACTACGCGACCCATCTGAAGGAGATGGGGCGGACGCCGCCGACGCATCCGACGCTGTTCGCGAAGTACACCCGCGCGCTGATCGGGCCGACCGACGACATTCTGGTGCCGCCGGTGACCGAAGCCGTCGACTGGGAGGGGGAGCTCGCCTTCGTCATCGGGACGACGGTGCGTTTCGCCGACGAGGCGGCGGCCCGCGAGGCGATCGCCGGATACACCATCATGAACGACGTCACCATGCGCGACTGGCAGTTCCGGACGCTGCAGTTCCTGCAGGGGAAGTCGTTCGAGGGGTCGACCCCGCTCGGGCCCGCGCTGGTCACCCCGGACGAGCTGGACAATCCTGCCGACCTGGCGCTGCGTACCCTCGTCAACGGCGAGGTGATGCAGAAGTCGCGGACCTCCGACCTGCTGTTCCCGCCGGTGGAGATCGTGCGTTACGTCAGCCAGTTCATCACCCTGGAGCCCGGCGACGTGCTCACCACCGGAACGCCGGGTGGCGTCGGCCACGGCCGGAATCCGAAGGTTTATCTCGCCGACGGCGACGTGGTGACCGTGGATGTCGAGGGACTCGGCGTCGTGCGCAACACCGTGCGATTCGCCTGATTCCCGGGTTGGCCGCACCCAGGCGCCGTCCGGCTGATCGGCGATAGGTGTGCGATGACGCAGGATGCGCGATCCGATGCGCATGGTGACACCATTCGGTGGCCATCTCGCAGGTCGGTCAGGAAACGCAGACTTTGNTGAACCGAAATCGGGTCGAACGGTAACCGAAACACCTGCTCCGCACACTGATATAGATCAATCCGGCCGGCGCGCCAAAACCACTTGAAGGTGCATCGTGCTCATTCCGAACCAGGCCGCCGACGGCGGCACCCTCACCACCCTGTTCCGGCGGGCGCTCGCCGGGTGCCAGGTGCAGCCCGGCGAGACCGTCGCGGTGCTGTCCAACGCCCAGTCGCCACCCGCGTACATCGAGGCCACCGCCGCCGCGGCGGCGACCCTCGGCGCGAAGGTCTTCACCGTCGGCCTGCCGTCCATCCAGCGCGCCGCCGGCACCGTGCCCGGCGTCGGCGAGGTCTACGGGCTGACCGGTCTGACCGACCTCGGGCCGCTCGTCGAGGCGCTCAAGGGGGTCGACATGGTCGTCGATCTGTCCGTCCTGCTGCACTCCGCCGAGCAGGAGGCCATCCTGGCCGCCGGCACGCGGATGTTGATGATCACCGAGCCGCCGGAGATCCTGGAACGGATGTTCCCGACCGACGAGCTGCGCCGGCGGGTCCAGGCCAGCGCGAAACTGCTCGGCGCGGCGAGCGAGATCCTCATCCGCTCCGACGCCGGCACCGACATCACGATGAAGCTCGGCCAGTTCGGCGCGGGCGGCGGCTGGGGCTTCACCTCGGGCCCCGGGACCCACGCCCACCTGGGTTCCGGCCTCGCCGCGATCTACCCGAACGACGGTGGCGCGAACGGCCGCTGGGTCATCGACGCCGGGGACATCATCTTCCCGTTCAAGACGTACGTGCAGTCGCCGATCACCGTGGACGTGGTCGACGGGTTCATCGTCGCCATCACCGGGCCCGGTGCGGACGCCGAGCTGTACCGCGACTACCTGGAGTCCTGGGGCGACCCGGAGGGCTTCGCGATGTCGCACATCGGCTGGGGCTGCAACGACCGGGCCCGCTGGAACGCGCTCGCCCTGCTCGACCGTTCCGCCACCCAGGGTATGGACGGCCGCTGCTACGCCGGCAACGTGCTGTTCTCCACCGGCCCGAACAACGAGGCGGGCGGCAGCCGGTTCACCCTCGCCCACTCCGACGTGCCGGTGCGCCGGTGCAGCGTGTGGCTCGACGGTCGGCAGATCCTCGACCACGGCCGGTTCGTCGTCGACGAGCTCGCCTTCGACGACGGCTTCGCCCGGCTCGACCCGGCCGGCGCCTCGCTGGTGGGTGCGTCATGAAGCCGCTGCTCGGGCCGCTGTCCTGGAACCTCGTCTACGTCGACGACCTGGCCGCCATGCGGGAGTTCTANGAGAACGTCCTCGGCCTGCCGCTGCGNCACGCCACGAAGTACTTCGCGGCGTACAACACCGGCGGCTGCACGCTGGAGCTCATGGCGCNCAAGGACAACGGCCCCGACGCGGAGAACCTGCGCCGCGGCTGGGACCGCAACCGCGTCCTGATGTCGTTCAAGGTCGAGAAGATGGACGAGGTCATCGCCGAGCTGGGCCGCCGCGGCGCGAAGCTGCTGCACGGCCCGGCGCCGANGGTGAACGAGGACGGCCAGGAGCCCGACGGCCGGGTCGCCCAGTTCGCCGACCCCGAGGGCAACATCTTCGAGCTCTGCGACGAGCCCGTCTTCTACTGAGACCGACCCGGCCCCGCCCCGACTCCCCGCCGCCAACCGCGCCGCGCCGCGCCCGCCTTCTGCTTGTCCGGAGCCCCCCGCGTCCGATTTATCCCTCTGGATATGCAGGGGGCCGGCCGGCAGGGCGAGCGGCGGGGCGGGGCGGGGAGGGGTGGGCTGATCCGTGAACGAGGTGATGATGACGTGAGCATCAGCGTGCCCGAGCACACCAGCTCGGGGATGGAGGTCGCGAACCGGCTCGTGGCCGAGACGCGCGACCAGGTCGACCAGGCCGAGGCTCCGCCGCGCCGGGCCCGACCGTGGCAGCGCTACCTGGAGGCCGACCTCGGCCTGCGGGAGTACTGGTACCCGGCGGCNCACTCCGGCGAGCTCGCCGAGGGCGGCACGCACAAGGTGAAGATGCTCGGCGAGGAGGTGCTGCTCGTCCGCAAGAACGGCAAACTGTATGCCGTCGAGGANCGCTGCGCCCACCGCGGCACCCGCTTCTCCGAGCGGCCGCTGGTGCTCTCCGAGGACACGATCACGTGCTGGTACCACACGTGGACGTTCGATCTGGAGGACGGCGACCTGCGCTGCATCCTCAACGAGCCGGGCACGGCGCTGGCCGGCAGGACCGGGGTCCGCGCCTACCCGATCACCGAGGCCAAGGGCCTGATCTTCGTCTACGTCGGCGACGCCGAGCCGCCGCCGCTGGAGGCCGACGTCCCGGCGAGCTTCCTCGCCGACGACATCGTCATGCACTACGCCGAGCCGAACGTCATCCGGGCGAACTGGCGACTGGCGCTGGAGAACTCGTTCGATCCCGGCCACCACTTCATCCACAACTGGTCGCAGTACGTGATCGAATCCGGTTTTCCGATGACGTTCGGCTACGTCGCCA
Source organism: Frankia sp. AvcI1 (assembly GCF_001420875.1). Taxonomy (NCBI): domain Bacteria; kingdom Bacillati; phylum Actinomycetota; class Actinomycetes; order Frankiales; family Frankiaceae; genus Frankia; species Frankia sp. AvcI1. The sequence continues at coordinate 199,593 of NZ_LJFZ01000006.1, forward strand.
AGCCGGGCGAGGAGGCGGGCGAGGTCAAGTACGTCGTCGACACCACCGGGCCCAAGGGCTTCTCCCGCTGCACGCGGACGACCGAGCTGATCTTCTCCGCCGTCATCCCGGGCAAGGACGNCCGGCCGGACACCACCTACACCGCCCCGGCGGNGGTCGGCCGCTCGCACCAGGAACTGGTCGACGCGTTCATGGCGATGCCGCCGATCGACGTGGGCATCTGGCTGCCGTCCTGCAACGAGACGGTCAACTTCCCGAGCGACATGGTCACCTACGACTGGCTCGTACCGATCGACGAGAACACCACCCGCAGCTTCATGATCGGCGGGCGGGTGTGCGCGACGGAGCAGGAGGCCGCCGACTGGCGCGGCGAGGTCGGCCGGGTCGAGTGGCGGGAGCCGGCCGTCGAGAAGTTCCTCGTCGACGACAACGCCGCGCGCGAGAGCATGCAGACCTTCTACGAGACCGAGAACGGCTGGGACCGGGAGCGCCTCTACCGCCCCGACCTCGAGATCACCATGTTCCGGAAGTTCTTCAGCGAGCACGCGCGGGCGATCCAGACGCCCGACAAGCTCGTCGCGCCGCGCAGCCGGCGCAACCCCACCCGGGGACGGACCCGATGAGCGAGGAGCCCGCGGCCGGGGTGGCGCTGCCGCTGGACGCGGTGAGCGCCGAACCGCCCGGCGCCGACGGCGGCGCCGAGGTGACCGGGGTGTCCGCGCCGGTCCCGGCGTCGAGCCCGGCGCCGCTGCCGGGTTCGCCGCTGGCCGGACGGATCGCGCTGATCACCGGCGGCACGCAGGGTATCGGGCTCGGCGTGGCCGAGGCGTTCCTCGCCGCCGGGGCGAGGGTCGCCGTCGTCGGGCGGGACAAGGCGAAGATGGACGCGGTCGTCGAGTCGCTGGCGCCGCTTGGCGAGATCATCGGCATCCAGGCCGACGTGACCGTCGTCGCCGAGGCGGCCCGGATCGTCTCCGCGACCGTCGACCACTTCGGTGGGCTCGACATCCTCGCCACCGTCGCGGGCGTCTTCGAGGGCGCCCCGCTGCTGGACGCGACCGAGGCCGACTACGACCTCCAGTTCGACCTCAACGTCAAGGGCACGTACTTCTGCGCCCAGGCGGCAGCGCGCCACCTCGTCGACCAGGGCCGACGCGGGAAGATCATCACCGTCGGCTCGGTGGCCGGGCTGCGGGCGTTCCCCGGGGTGTCGGTGTACGGGGCGACGAAGGCGGCCGTCGGCTTCCTCACCCAGGTGCTCGCGGGCGAGCTCGCGCCGCACGGCATCAACGTCAACTGCGTGGTGCCCGGCAGCATCGACATGCCGACGAACAAGCTGCTCTCCCCGCCGGGCGCCGCCGAGGCCTCGGCCGCGGGCACCCCGGCGCGGCGCAACGGCCTGCCCGTCGACGTCGCGGCCGCCGCCGTGTACCTCGCCTCCGACAGCGCCGACTTCGTCCACGGCACCTCGCTGGTCGTGGACGGCGGCGTGGCCGCCGTGGGGTGACCGGCCGGGCGGGGGCGCGCCGCCGGCCTCGGGCTCGTGCGCTCCCGCCACCAACGTTGCACCGTCAGCGGGGCACCGACCGGGCAGGAGAGTCCGATGGCGTTGGGATCGATCAGNTGGAACCTGGTGTGGGCGCACGACATCGGCCCGATGACCGCCTGGTACCGCGACGGGCTGGGGCTGCGGCTGATGACGTCGACGGTGCAGTCCGCGGTGTTCGACACCGGGCCGTGCATCCTCGTGCTCATCGGCCGTCACGACAACGGACCGGCGAGCAACCCGCCGGTCAGCGGGTGGGAGCGTAACCAGGTCCTGTTCACCTTCAGCGTCACCGACATGGACGCCACCCTCGCCGAGCTCGCCGGGCGCGGGGTCACCCCGGTGCACGTCGCCCCGGTCGTCATCGACGGCGACGACGCCCCGAGGTGGCGCGTCNCCCAGCTCATGGACCCCGAGGGGAACATCGTCGAACTGTGCGACGAGCCGGTGCGCTGGTTCGCGGGCGTCGATGCCTGAGACCCTCGAGATGCCCGAAGGGGGTTTCCTCGGCGAGCTGACGGAGCTGCGGGCGCGCTTCGCCCGGTCCGGGATGGTGCGCCGCATCGGCTGGGGGGAGCGCCCGGCGGTCGTCGTCGTCGACCTGATCCGGGGATTCACCGATCCGGCCTGCCCGCTCGGGGGAGAGNTCGGCGAGGTGGTCGAGGCCACGGGTGCGCTGCTGGTGGCCGCCCGCGCGGCGGGGGTGCCGGTCTTCTGGGCGATGGTGCGCTACCGCCCGGACATGGGCGACGCGGGGGTCTGGCCGGCCAAGATCCCCGCGCAGCGCCTGCTCGTCGAGGGCGGTCCCTGGGTGGAACTCGACGAGCGGCTCGACGCCCGGCCGCAGGACGACCGGGTTGTGAAGAAGCACGCGTCGGCCTTTCTCGGCACCGACCTCGACGTCCGGCTGCGCCGGCTCGGCGTGGACACGGTGCTGGTCGCCGGCGCGACGACCAGCGGCTGNGTGCGGGCGAGCGTGGTGGACGCCTGCGGGCTGGGGTTCCGGCCGATCGTCGTGCGGGAGGCGGTCGGCGACCGGGCGCCGCTCGTGCACGAGGTGAGCCTGTTCGACCTGGACGCCAAGTACGCCGACGTCGAGGACCTCGCCACCGTCGTCGCCCGGCTGGCGGGGGAGCCGCGGTGAGCGTCCACCCGAGCTGCCTCGACGTGGCGACCGCCTGCCGGGTGCTCGCGGCGGATGGTCAGGACCACTTCTGCTTCGGGCATGTCAGCGTCCGGATGCCGCACGGCGGGCTCCTGGTCAAGACGGCGGGGCCGTCCCTGGCCCGGGTGGGGCCGGGGCACGTCGCCGAGGTCGGCCCCGACGGCACGGCGCGCACCCCCGGGCTGCGCCTGCACGAGGAGACCGCGCTGCACCGGGCGGTCTACGCGCACCGCGACGACGTGGGCGCCGTCGTGCACACCCACCCGCTGGCCGCGCAGACGGCGACGCTCTTCCCGCCGATGAGCGGCGGCATCCTCAGCCAGGACGAGGTCCCGTTCGCCGCCGGGGTCGCCTGGTACGACGACGCCGACCTCGTCGCCGACGCCGGACGCGGGCGGGCCTTCGCCCGCTGCCTGGGGCCCGATCGGGCGGCGTTGCTGCGCGCGCACGGGCTGGTCACGGTGGGCCGCGACGTCGTGGAGGCCACCGCGCTCGCCCTGTTGCTGCACCGGGCGCTGGCCGTCCGGCTGGCGGCGATGGCGGTGGGCCGGCCCCGCCCGATCGACCCGGTCACGGTGGCGCGACTGTCGGCGGCCTTCGAGGCCGGTCATGCCGGGCGGATGGCGGCGATCTGGGCGGATGCCGTCGCCGCGCTGGATCTGCCCTGGTCGGCCGCCCTCGGCCCGGGCGGGTTGCGTCCGGTCCAGCCGGGGGACGACGCCGCCGGCCGTGGTCGGTACGGGCGGGTCGACGGCGTGGCGGAGACACGATCGTGACGACCTGGACGCACCCGACCAGCCTCCCCGAGGCGCTGGCCGCCCTCGCCGAGCCCGGTGCGGCGGCCGCGGCCGGGTGCACCCGGCTGGCCTTCGACCTCGCCGACCCCCGGCGCCGGCCGACCCGCCTGGTGTCGCTGCGCGGCCTGCCCGACCTCGCCGGGATCACCGCCGGCACCGCCGCCGAGTGGTCCGAGCGCACCGCCGGCACCGCCGCCGAGTGGTCCGAGTGCACCACCGGGAGACCGGTCGGGGGGACCGCCGGCACCACCGCCGAGTGGTCCGGCGGGGGGACTGCCGGCGGGGGTCTGGTGCTCGGGGCGATGGCCACCCACGGGCAGGTCGCCGCGCACCCCGCCGTCCGGGCCACGCTGCCGGTCCTCGCCGAGGCGTTCGCCCGGGTGGGCAACGTGCGGGTGCGGGGGGTGGCCACCGTGGGCGGTGTGCTGGCGGGTGCGGGCTACGCCTGGGATCCTCCGACCGTGCTACTCGCGCTCGGCGCCAGAGTCCGCATCGCCCGACCGGGCGGGGCGGTCCGGGTCGTCCCGCTCGACGAGTTCTACCCGGCCCCCGGCACGACCGTCCTGCGGCCCGGTGAGCTGATCACCGCGGTCGAGGTGGACGCGCCCCCGACCGGCACGGTCGGGCGATACCAGCCGTTCAGGACCCGGTCGGTGGAGGACACCACCTGCCTGGGGGTCGCGGTGACGATGCGGGTCGTCGACGGGGTCTGCGNGGGCGCCCGGATCGCGATCGGCAGCGGGACCCCGGTGCCCGTGGGGTTCGGCGACATCGATGCCGAACTCGTCGGCCGGGCCCCGGACGCCGCGCGCATCCGCGCCGTCGCGGACGCCTACGCCGACGCCGTCGTCTGCGTCGACGATCTCAAGGCCAGCGCCGCCTACCGCGCCGAGATGGTCCGCGTCTGGGTTCGCCGGACCCTCGCCGCCGCCCTCGCCGAGGCGGCCGCGACCCCGGCCGGGACGGCGGGCTGATGCTCGACGCGAGGGTGAAGGTGACCGGCCGGCTGCAGATGGTCGGCGATCTCGCCGGCGCCGACGTCGGCCCGGGGCTGCTGCACGCCCGGCTGCTGACGTCGACCGAGCCGCACGCCCTGATCCGGGTCGACACCGCCCAGGCGCGCCAGACGCCCGGCGTCGCGGCGGTCTTCTCCGGGGTCGAGCTGGAGGCCGCCCTCGGCCGGCCCGCGCGGTTCGGCCCGATCCTGCGGGACCAGCCGCCGCTGGCCGTGGACCGGGTCCGCTACGCCGGCGAGCCGATCGCGGTGGCGCTCGCCGCCGACCCTGATGCCGCCGACGCGGCGCTCACCCGGGTCCGGACGACCTACCGGCCGCTGCCGGTGGTCACCGAGGCGCGCACGGCGATGGCGGCCACCGCCGACGCGGTGCTGCACCCGCGGGACGCGGCGGCGTCCGAGGCCTTCCCCGACCTGCGCCTGCGCCGGCGTCCCGGCAGCAACCTGGTCAACCACTTCGTCATCCGCTCCGGCGACGCCGACGCGGCGATGGCCCGCGCGGAGCATGTGTTCGTCGACCGGTTCACCACCCCCGCGATGCACCATGCGGCGCTGGAGACGCATGTCGCCGTCGCCGTGCCCAGTGCCGAGCGGATGGTGGTGTGGGCCACCAGCCAGACGCCCTACAAGCTGCGGGTCCAGCTGGCGGAGATGCTCGGTGTCGCCCTCGACCGGGTCCAGGTGCGGGTGCTGCATCTGGGCGGGGCGTTCGGTTCGAAGTGCTACGCCAAGATCGAGCCGCTGGCGGCCTGCCTCGCCCGGATCACCGACCGTCCGGTGCGGGTCTGCCTGGACCGGGCGCAGGCGTTCACCACGGTGACCCGGCACGCGACCGAGAGCCTGCTGGTGACGGGGGTGCGCGGCGACGGCCGGATCACCGCCCGCCGGGTGACCGCCTGGTTCGATGCGGGGGCGTACGCCGACATCAGCCCTCGGGTGATCAAGAACGGGGCCTACGGCTACGGCGGCCCCTACGACGTCGCCGACATGTCCGTCGACGTCTACGCGGTCTACACGAACCGCCCGCCCGCCGGGGCGTTCCGCGGCTACGCCTCGCCGCAGGCCNCGTTCGCCTACGAGGCCCAGATGGAGCTGATCGCCCGCCGGCTCGGGCTGGACCCGGTGGCCCTGCGCCGGCGCAACCTGCTGCGTGACGGGTCCCGCAACGTCACCGGCGAACTGATGACGGACTGCCACTACGACGAGCTGCTCGACGCCGCGATCCGCGGGCCCGGCCCGGACGGGGGAGGGGCCGAGCGGAACGGGCCAGACGGGGGCGGGCCAGACGGGGGCGGGGCGCGAAGGGCCCGCGGGCGGGGGGTCGCGGTCACGGTGAAGGGAACGAACACGCCGTCGGTGTCGCAGGCGGCGGTGGCGCTCAACCGGGACGGCAGCGTCCACGTGCTGACGAGCACCGTCGAGATGGGCCAGGGTGCGCATCTCGCCCTCGCGCGACTCGCCGCCGAGGCGCTGGGGATCGACGCCGCCCTCGTGTCGGTCAGCCTGCCCGACACCGACGTCACCCCCTATGACCAGCAGACCAGCTCCAGCCGTTCGACGATCGCGATGGGCGCCGCGGTGCAGGACGCCTGCCGGGCCCTGCTCGACCGGCTCGCCGACCTCGCCGCCGAGCACTGCGGGGTGCCCCGGCAGGCGGCCCGGGCGGGGGATGGCGAGGTGCGGGCCGGCGCCGCCCGGTTCGGCTACGGCGAGCTGGTCACCGCCGTGCGGGCCGGGCAGCTTCGGTGCGAGGGGTCCTACGCCTCGTTGGGCAGCCTCGACCACGACACCGGGCAGGGCGTCGCGTCGTCCCGCTGGCACCAGGCGACGGGGACCGCCGAGGTCGAAGTCGACCTGGACACCGGCCAGGTCCGGGTGCTGAGCTACCACGCCGCGGTCTGGGCGGGCCGGGTCGTCAACCCGGTGGAGGCCCAGATGCAGGTCGAGGGCGCGGTCCTGCTCGGCCTCGGCTCCGTGCTCGGTGAGGAACTGCGTCTCGCCGACGGCCGTCAGGTGACCCGGGACCTGCTCGACTACCGCCTGCCCGCGCTCACCGACACGCCGCGGATCACCGTGGAGCTGCTCGGCCGGCCCACCGACCCGATCTACGGGCTGGGGGAGACCGCGGTTCCCCCGGTGGCGCCGGCCGTCGCCGCCGCGGTCGCCGACGCCACCGGCGTCGTCGTCACCGACCTGCCGTTGCGCCCCGAGCGCGTGCTCGCCGCGCTGCGCACCCCCGCCGCGGACCAGGCCCCCGCCGCCCACCCGATCCGGGCCGGGGATCAGGTCCGGACCGCTGTCGCGGCCGCGGGGCGCGCCGTCCGCAGGATCCCCGGCACTGAGGAGGCCCCATGACCCCGGACGACCGGCACACGCTCCCCCTGGAGGTCAACGGGGACGTGGTGGAGGTGTCCGTGCGGGGCCATCACACCCTGCTTGACGTGCTGCGCCGGGAGCTGGATCTGTACGGCGCCCGGCCGGGCTGCACGGCCGGGGTCTGCGGGTCGTGCACGGTCCTGCTCGACGGCGCGCCGGTCAGCTCCTGCCTGCTGCCCGTGGAGCAGGTCGGCACGCGGGCCGTGCGCACGATCGAGGATCTGGCCCGCGACGGACAGCTGCACCCGGTGCAGCAGGCGTTCATCGACCACACCGCGTTCCAGTGCTCCTACTGCACGCCCGGGTTCATCCTGACGGCGGTGGCGCTGCTGGCCGCCGAGCCGGACGCCGACCGCGAACGCATCCGCACCGTGCTCGCCGGCAATCTGTGCCGGTGCGGCAGCTACGTCAAGATCCTCGAGGCGGTCCTGGACGCCCGCGACCGGCTGAACGGCCACCCGCCCGCCGTCTCGCCGCCGCAGGCCGGGTCTGAGACCAAGTCCCGGAACAAGGCCCAGGCCCAGGCCAGGGCCCAGGCGGAGGCCGAGGCCGTGGTGCAGGGGCGGCCCGAGGTCGAGGGTTGGCGGTGAGGGCAGCCGGTCGGCGGGTGCCGGCCAGCGACGGCCCGGACCGGGTCACCGGCCGCTTCCCGTACGCGATCGACCTGACCCCGTCGGGCTGCCTGCACGCGGCGCTGGTGCGCAGCCCGCATGCGCACGCCACCCTGCGCGCCGTCGACGTCGCCGCGGCCCGTCGCCAGCGCGGCGTCGTCGCCGTCGTCACCGGCGCCGACCTGGAGAAGTGGGCGATGTCCGCGGACGCGCCGTACCCGTTCTTCGGGCCGGTGCTGCCGGACCGGCCGGTGCTCGCGATCGGCCGGGTCCGCTTCGCCGGCGAGCCGGTGGCGGCCGTGATCGCCCGCGACCTGGACACGGCCCGCCAGGCCGCCGCCGCCATCCGGGTCGACTACGACCCGCTGCCCGCGGTGTTCACCCCGGACGCCGCGATGGCCCCCGGCGCGCCCCGGCTGCACGACCACGTGCCGACCCGCGACGTCATGACCTTCCCCGACCTCGTCCTGCACACCGAGGACGGCGGCAACGTCTGCAACCACTTCCGGCTGCGCCGCGGCGACGCCGACGCCGCCCTCGCCGCCGCCGACCACGTGCTCGCGCACGAGTTCCGCACCCCGCAGCAGCAGCACGTGCCGCTCGAACCGCACGTGACGGTCGCGACGGTGCGCGGCGGGGCGGCCGACATCTGGACGTCGGCGGCGTCGCCGTTCACGGTGCGCTCGCAGGTCGCCGAGACGCTGCGGCTGCCGGAGAGCCGGGTGCGGGTGCGCATCCTCAACGTCGGCGGAGCGTACGGGGCGAAGACCTACCCGCGGCTGGAACCGCTGGTCGCGGTGCTCGCCTGGGTCGCCGACGGCCGCCCGGTGCGCGTCGAGCTGACCCGGGCGGAGGAGTTCGCCACCGTCGCCCGGCACAGCTCGCTGGTCCGCATCCGCACGGGGTTCACCGGCGACGGCACCCTGCTCGCCCGCCGGGTGGAGATCCTCTGGGGCGCCGGCGCCTATGCCGACATCTCCCCGCGCACGATCAAGAACGGTGGCTACAGCGCCGCCGGGCCCTACCGCATCCCGAACGTGTCGATCGACTCCTACGCCGTCTACACGAACACCACTCCGGCCGGCGGGTTCCGCGGCTACGCCATCCCTCAGGTGGCCTGGGCGTACGAGAACCACACCGACCTGATCGCCGAGCATCTCGGCCTCGACCCGGTCGAGCTGCGCCGGCGCACCCTGCTGACTCCCGGCGACGCGTTCGCCACCGGCCAGCCGATCGAGGACTTCCACCTCATCGACCTGCTGGGCACCGTCACCCGGCGGATCGGCTGGGACGCCGGCCCCGCCGGCACCCGCCGTCGCGAGATCTCTCCCGGGATCGTCCGCGGGCGCGGGGTCGCGACCATTCTCAAGACGACGGTGACCCCGTCGACGTCCACCGTGGCCCTGAAGCTGGACGAACAGGCGAACCTCACGGTGATCTGCTCGACGGTGGAGATCGGCCAGGGTGCCCGCACCGTGCTGGCCCAGATCGCCGCGGACGCCACCGGCGTCGCGCTGGACCGGGTGCACGTCACCTACCCGGACTCGGCGACGACCGCCTGGGACCAGACGACCAGTTCGTCGAGGTCGACGCTGATGATGGGCGTCGCGGTCGAGCGGGCCGGAGCCGCCCTGCGCGCCCGGCTCGCCGCACTGGCCGCGCCGCTGCTGGGCGTCACCGAGGACGCCGTCGAGGTGCGCGCCGGCCGGGTACGGGCGGTGACGAACCCGGCAGCCGTGCCCGCCGAGGACGCCGAGGACGCCGTGCCCGCCGTGCCCGCCGAGGACGCCGAGGACGCCGTGCCCGCCGGTGTCGCCGTGCCCGCCGGTGTCGCTGCGGCGGCCGGCGGCGTCGTCCCGGCCGGCGGGCTCGACTACCGCGAGGTGCTCGACCGGGCGAAGGTCGGCGGCCTGACCGTCTCCGAGGTGCATGCCAGCGACGGCGGGCTCGACCCGGACACCGGCCAGGGCGTCGTCACCCCGCACTTCTTCCACGCGGCGGCCGGTGCCGAGGTCGAGGTCGACCTGGAGACCGGCGCCGTGCGCGTCGTGGACCTGCACGTGGAGAGCTACGCCGGGCGGGTCATCCACCCGACGTTCGCCGAGCTGCAGTGCGAGGGCAATGTGGCGTTCGGGGTCGGTCAGGCCCTGTCCGAGGCGATGCGCTGGGGCGGCGAGACCGGTGCCCTGCTCACCGACAGCCTGCTCGACTACCGCATCCCGTCGGTCCGGGACCTGCCGGACACCTTCAGCGTCGGGATGACCGAGGATCCGGCCGGCCCCGAGGGGGCGCGCATCCACGGCCTCGGCGAGACCGGCTCCCCGGCGGTGCCCGCCGCGATCGGCAACGCGGTCGCCGAGGCGCTCGGCCGCCACGTCCACGAGCTGCCCCTGCATCCCGAACGGGTGTGGATGACCGTCAGGGACGCCGCGCCGCCGCACGCCGGCGGCGAGACGGGACCGGCGCGGTGAAATGGCGGTGGCCAAGGAGCTCGGCCACCGCGGGATCACGGTGAACGCCGTACTCCCCGGGCTCGTCGAGACCGACGGCGTCACCGCCCACGACCGGCAGCGTTTCGACCAGGTGGCCGCGATGACCCCCGCGGGCCGCAACGGCCGGCCCGACGACATCGCCGACGTGGTCGCATTCCTGGCCAGCGACGCCGCCCGCTGGGTCACCGGCCAGGCCATCGCAGCCACCGGCGGCCTGTCCTTCTGACCCGCACCCCTTCTGACCTGCGCACCCCTTCGGGCCTGCCTCCTGGCGCCTCGCCGTCGCGCTCACCCGCCGCGGGCCGGTGACACCATCGGCGGATGGATCCTCGTGCACCGGGCCGGCCCGGCATGCTGATCGGCCGGGCGGGCGCGCTGGCGAGGGCGCAGGCGCTTCTGGCGGCGGGCGGGCGCGTCCTGCTCGGGATCGCCGGGCCGCCGGGCGCGGGGAAGAGTTCCCTCGCCGACTGGCTCGTCACGCAGCTCGACGCCCGCCACGGCACGAGCCCGAGGCTCGTCGCGCAGGCGCCGATGGACGGCTTCCACCTGCCGAACGCCACGCTCGCCCGGCTCGGTCTCGCCGATCGCAAGGGCGCCCCGGAGACGTTCGACGCCGCGGGCTACGCGTCCCTGCTGGCCCGACTGCGTGNCGGCGGGCCGCGGGAGGTGGACGCGCCGTCGTTCAGCCGTGTTCACGACGCGCCGGTCCCGGGAGCGCACCGGATTCCGCCCACCGTGCGGTTGGTGATCTGCGAGGGGAACTATCTGCTGCTGGGCGCCGGAGCATGGGCGCAGGTGCGAGCATGCTGCGACGAGACCTGGTTTCTCCAGGTCGACGAGGAGATCGCCCGGACCCGTCTGATCGCCCGGCACACTGCCGGCGGGCGCAGCGGACCGGCCGCCCGACAATGGGTCGAGCAGAACGATCTCGCCAATCTGCACCTGGTGGACGCGACGGCGCCGCGCGCCGACTACCTGGTCCGGCTGCCCCCGGACACGCCGCCGCTCGCCCGCTGAGCCGACAGGCAGGGCGCCCGCCGCCGGGCCGCCAGTCCGCCCTCCGGCCAGATCACGGCCATGGGACCAGAGGACTCATTCGGCCCGTGCCGCGCCTCGGGTCAGCCAGGAGCGCGTGCCGAAGCTCGTCACCGACCGGGCGGCGACCCGCGACNCCGCGGCCAGTGCCTCCACCAGCGCATCGGTGGTGAGCCGGGGCAGGCCCGCGATCGACCAGGCGAACGCCCCGTGGAACACGTCGCCGGCGCCGAGCGTGTCCACCGCCTGGACCGCCGGGGGCCGGACCTCCCCGCGGACCTGTCCGTGCGCCCACCGGATCGGGCCGGGACCGCGCGTCACCGCGGCGAAGGAGCATCCGTGCGCCAGCAGGTAACCCAGCACGCCGTCCGGGTCGTCGGCGCCGACGCCCGGCGGCCGGAAGGCCGACCCGCACAGCGCGACGTCGACGTGGGGGAGCAGCCGCTCGGTCCCCGGCTTCCAGGAACCGCCGTCGAACACCACGGGAGGCCATCCGGCCGAGGTCGCCGTCCCGGCCGGGGTTGCTGTCTCGNCCGTGGTTGCTGTCTCGGTCGGGGGCGCCGTCCCGGGCGGCCGCGTCGAGGCCCTGGGGGCCGCCGGTTCGGGCGTGGCCGTCGACATCGTCGGCAGCAGTCGGCGGGCTGCCAGGATGCTGACGGCGGCGTCGGGTTGGTGGCCGTCGACGAGGACGACATCCGCTCCGGCGAGCAGAGTCCGCGCGGCGTCCGCGGTGACCGGCGCGGCGACCGGCAGCGCGCCGTGCGCCGACACCACCGCCCGTTCCCCGGCCGCGTTGACCAGGATCGCCGAGATCGGCAGGACCGGCTCGCCCGGCCGCAGGTCGTGATGCCGGATGCCGAGCGAGGCGAGATCCGCCCGCGCCGCCGCGGCCAGCGGACCGGAACCGACCGCGCTGACGAGCGTCGCCCGGCCGCCGAGGTGGGCGAAGGCCACGGCCGCGCCCGTCGCCGGACCGCCCGCGGCGACCACGAGATCGTCGGCGACGATCTTCTCGTCGGGCCCGGGTGGGTGTCGGACCCGGTAGATCGTGTCCAGGGTGGTGAGTCCGACGAACAGCCCCGCCGGCCGCTCCATCGCCCCGAGCGGTGGGGCCTGAGCCCCGAGCGCTGCGGCCTGCGCCCCGCCAGCCTGCTTCGCCACGCGCCCCTCCCGTCATCGGCCCGGAACCGTTCTGAATGACGCCGGGCCGGAATCGGTGCCTCCGTCCNAGTATTCGCTCAACTGCGTTTCGGCNCAAAGAGGTCACCCTGCCGAGTCGCCGCTAATATACGTCTATAGCGGCTTAACGTTCATCGGGAGGGAAACATCGTTGTCGCTTTTCGGGTTCTCCTTGTCGTAGCGGTAAAAGATTGATGTCGTTTTTCTCCGTACTCTTCTTAAATTGGTCCGCCTTAGTTAGACAGGCGGCGTGTCTGGACGAGTGGCGCGCCGCTGGGGCGCATGTGTGGTGTTGCTGACTGTCACCGGTGTGGCCGGGGGCGTGACGTACTGGCCGGCCGGCGAGGCGCCCGGGTCGGCGGGGCTCGGCGGTCCGACGGCCGCTCGCGCGCCCGCCGCGGTTTCGGCCCCGGCGTCGGCCGGGCCGGCACCGGCCCTCGAGATCATCCGCCCGGCGAAGGCGCGACGCGGCGGGCAGGTCGCGGGGACGGTGCCTGCTGCCTCGGCGGTGCCCCTCGCCTCGGCGGTGCCCCTCGCCTCGGCGGTGCCCTCGGCGTCGGCGGCGGCGGCGGACGGTGCGGTCGTGACGGGGCGGGCCGGCGGTCTCGCCGGGGTCGAACCGATCGCGGCGGTGAGCGGTGCCGCGTCCAGCGGCCTGGCGGCGCGGTTCCGGAGCTACCTTGCGGGCCGGCCGGGGCACGTCAGCGTCGCCATGTACGACGCGGTCGCCGGCACCACGGCCGTTTACACCGACCCCGCGGTCGCCGGTTACGAGACGGCGAGTTCGGTCAAGCTCGACATCCTCACGGCGCTCGTGCGACGGGCGGGCGCGTCGGGTCGGCTCACGGCCCGCGAGCAGGCCCTCGCCCGGCGGATGATCTCGGTCAGCGACAACGCGGCGGCGAGTGCCCTGTGGGCCGACGTCGGCGGCGCGCCCGCAATGAACGCCTTCTTCGCCCGTCTCGGCATGCACGCGACGACGGCGGGCCCGGGCGGCAGGTGGGGGCTGACCCGGACCACCGGGGCCGACCAGCTCGCGGTGCTGCGCGCGATCGCCTACCCGGGCACCCTGTCGGCCGCCGGGCGGGCCACGGTGAGCGGCCTGCTGAGGACCGTGATCCCGGCGCAGCGGTGGGGCCTGACCGGCGGCGTGCCGACGGGGGTCATGGTGGAGCTGAAGAACGGCTGGCTGCCCCGTACCAGCGGTTGGGTGATCACGAGCCTGGCGCATGTCCACGGCGCCGGACGCGACTACATCATGGCCGTCTACACGAAGAACGGGCCGAGTATGCAGTCCGGCGTCACCACGGTGCAGGGTCTGTCCGCGCTGGCCTGGAAGGCGGCGAGAAGCTCGACGGCCGCCGGGTAGCNGCGTCCGGTCCGCGCCGCGGCGCGTCCCCCGTCGCGGCCGTCGTCCCCCGTCGCGTGCTCTGGACCGGGAGCTGTACCTCGGCCCGCGACGGGGGTGCGTGGGTGCTGCTGATGTCGGGGTCGCCGCAGCGGCGGGATCAGCCGCTGAAGCGGGCGACGGCGCGCATCTTGTTCATCGCGTCGAGTGCCGCGACCTTGTAGGACTCGGCCAGCGTCGGGTAGTTGAAGACGCTGTCGACCAGGTAGTCGATGGTGCCGTTGCACCCCATCACCGTCTGCCCGATGTGGATCAGCTCGGTGGCGCCGGTGCCGAACACGTGCACCCCCAGCAGGCTCCGGTCCTCGGGGCTGACCAGCAGCTTCAGCATCCCGTAGGAGTCGCCCAGGATCGCGCCGCGGGCCAGCTCCCGGTACCGGGCGATGCCCACCTCGAACGGGATCGCGAGCTCGGTGAGCTCGTCCTCGGTCCGTCCGACGTAGGAGATCTCCGGGATCGTGTAGATCCCGATCGGCATGAGCTCCGCCCGCATCGCGTTGACGTTCTCGCCGCACGCGGCGTAGGCGGCCAACCGGCCCTGCTCCATCGAGGTCGCGGCGAGCGCCGGGAAGCCGATGACGTCGCCGACGGCGTAGATGTGCTCGACCTCGGTGCGGAAGTCGGAGCCGACCTTGATCCGGCCGCGGTTGTCCGCGGACAGGCCCGCCGCCGGCAGGTTGAGGATGTCGGTGAGTCCCTGCCGTCCCGCCGAGTACATCACCGTGTCCGCGGGCAGCTTCTTGCCGCTCTCCAGCAGGGTGAGCGTCCCGCCGTTGTGCCGCTCGACGGACACCACCGACTCGCGGAAGCGGAACGTCACCGCCAGGTCCCGCAACTGGTACTTCAGGGCCTCGACGATCTCGACGTCACAGAAGTCCAGCATGCGGTCCCGCCGCTCGACGACCGTCACCTTGGTGCCGAGGGCGGCGAACATCGAGGCGTACTCGATGCCGATCACCCCGGCGCCGACGACGACCATCGACCGCGGCAGCCGTTCGAGGGCCAGGATCTGGTCGCTGTCCACCACCGTCCGGCCGTCGAAGTCGACCGTGTCCGGCCGCGCGGGCCGGGTGCCGGTGGCGATGATGATCCGTTCGGCCTGGACCCGCNGGTCCTCGATGTCCCCGGCCGCCCGCACGCTCACCGTGTGCGGGTCGATGAAGCTCGCCAGGCCCGTCAGCAGCGTGACGTGGTTGCGGCTGAGCTGGTTGCGGATGACATCGATTTCGCGGCTGATCACATGCCTGGTCCGGGCGGACAGGTCACCCACGGTGATGTCGTCCTTGACCCGGTAGCTCGACCCGTACAGTTCGCGCTGCGACATGCCGGTCAGATAGAGAACGGCCTCCCGAAGCGTCTTGGACGGGATCGTGCCAGTGTTGATGCTGACACCGCCGATCATCTCCCGCTTGTCCACGATCGCGACCCGCCGGCCGAGCTTGGCTGCCGCGATCGCAGCCTTCTGCCCGCCGGGTCCGGACCCGATGACGAGGACGTCATAGTCGAACACCGTCACCTCCCCGCNTTCTTTCCGGCTCCCGGTGAAGCAGAGGCTATCTGGCCGGAGCGGGCGGGTCGGCATGTTGCACGGTCTTGTTACGTTTATTTCTTCTCCGCGCTTTCCCCTGGGGGTTTCAGCCACGCGATATCACGGGCTGTGGGCGGCTGTAATCCGTCCGTGATGACCGAGACGTGCCGGCGGCGGGTGGCCCACCCGAGCCGAGCCGGTCCGCCGGCCGTACGTAGCCGGGGCGGGTCGACCGCCCGACGGCATCNGATGATCACTGCGGGACCGCTCGAAATTCGTGCCGCCGCCACCCGTAACGAACGGGCCGCCGTCTCGTTAGACCGGGGGCGGGGGTCGTGGAGGCTGTCTGGGGGGTCTTCCACGACTCCCGCCGCGCCGCCGCCGCGTCGCCGCTGTCGGGACGGACGCCCACCCGCTGCCGGGAGGTGCGCTGGGAGCGGTGACGGGCGGGGGGAACGGCGCCGGACGCCGGCTCCGGAGTTACCCTCCGGAGCCGGCCGGCCGGGCCGTAGGTCGACGGTCGGACCGCTACGGTCGGACCGCTACGGGTGGGCTGCCCACGGGCCGGCCGTCCACAGGTCGAACGCCTACGGGTGGGTCATCGAGAGAACGTCGAGAGCGGCGTCGAGCTGCGCCTCGGTGAGCTTGCCGGCCTCGATGTAGCCGCGCTCGATCACCACCTCGCGGATCGTCTTCTCCTCGGCGAGGGACAGCTTCGCGACCTTGGCCGCCTCCTCGTAGCCGATGTACTTGTTCAGGGGCGTCACGATGGACGGCGACGACTCGGCGTAGCGGCGGCAGCGCTCGACATTGGCGACGATCCCGTCGACGCNGCGGTCCGCGAGCAGCCGGCTGATCGTGGACAGGATGTGGATCGACTCCAGCAGGTTGCGAGCGATCACCGGCAGCATCACGTTGAGCTCGAAGTTCCCGGCCGAGCCGCCGAAGGCGACCGCCGCGTCGTTCCCGACGACCTGNGCGACGACCTGGCAGACCGCCTCCGGGATGACCGGGTTCACCTTGCCGGGCATGATCGACGAGCCGGGCTGCAGGTCCGGCAGGTGGATCTCCCCGAGGCCGGCGCGCGGCCCCGACGAGGCCCAGCGCAGGTCATTGGCAATCTTGTACAGCGAGATCGCGACGACCCGCAGCACCCCGGACGCCTCGACCAGGCCGTCCCGCGACGCCTGCGCCTCGAAGTGGTTGCGCGCCTCGGTCAGCGGCAGGCTCGTGCTGGCGGCCAGTTCCTCGATCACCGCGGCGGAGAAGCCGGGCGGGGTGTTGATGCCGGTGCCGACGGCCGTGCCACCCAGCGGCAGCTCGCCGACCCGCGGCAGGGCCACGTTCAGCCGCTCGACGCCGAGGCGGACCGCCGCGGCGTAACCGCCGAACTCCTGACCCAGCGTCACCGGCGTGGCGTCCATGAGGTGCGTCCGCCCGGACTTCACCACGTCCGCGAACTCGGTCTCCTTGCGGCCGAGCGAGGCGGCGAGGTGCTCCAGCGCCGGGATCAGCTCCTGCACGATCCCCTGGGTCGCGGCCACGTGGATCGACGACGGGAAGACGTCGTTCGACGACTGCGACGCGTTCACGTGGTCGTTCGGATGGACCGCCCGGCCGAGCCGCTCGGACGCCAGCGACGCCAGCACCTCGTTGGTGTTCATGTTCGACGACGTGCCGCTGCCGGTCTGGAACACGTCCAGCGGGAACTGGTCGTCCCAGTCGCCGCGCGCGACCTCGGCCGCCGCGTCCGCGATCGCCTCGGCGATGTCGGCGTCGAGCACCCCGAGCTTGGCGTTCACCGTCGCCGCCGCCGCCTTGATCCGCGCGAGTGCCTGGATGTGCGCGCGGGAGATCCGCTGGCCGGAGACGGGAAAGTTCTCCACCGCCCGCTGCGTCTGGGCTCNCCACCGGGCCGATGCCGGCACCCGGACGTCGCCCATGCTGTCGTGCTCGATGCGGTATTCCTGCTCGCTCATGCGCCCGTTCTCCCGATGTTCCGTCGCCGTTGACCTTGTATCTGACAGCACCGCACGCCGGTGCCCACCGCCCGGCGGAGAAGTCGGCTGGATACCGGCCCCATCGCCCGACCCTAGGACATGTCAGGCGGGTGGTGCCCGCGCCGCTCGGGGCCATGGGAGCTCTCACACCTCGGCCTCGCAGGTGCCGCCGCCGGCCCACGTACGAGGCCTCCGGAGACCGGGCCCAGCCCGCGCGAAACGCGCCGCAATGCGCCTCGCGTGCCGCAGCTCGGCGGGCTCGGCGCAACGCAGCCGGCCGAGGTGCGTGGTCAGCGTGGTGTGGAAGGCACTTTGTGGGGACCCCGGGGTGTGGCAGGCCGGGTGGGTGAGGTGGCAGAAAGGGAAAGGGGGCACCAACGTTGGACGCCCACTACCCTGCCGCGTGGCGTCGGTGCCACGGGGCGGGGCAGTGGGCGTCGTGAGTGTGTGGGGCCGCGGGTCAGGAGGCGGCGGTCTCCCGCTCGCGGGCGNGGATGTCGCGGCGCAGCTCGGGCGGAAGGGCGAACAGGAGGTGCTCGTCGGCGGAGGTGACCTCCTCGACGTCGTTGAACCCACGCTCGGCCAGCCAGGCCATGACGCCGGTGANGAGCTCCTCGGGAACCGAGGCGCCACTGGTCACCCCGACGGTCTCGACGCCGTCGAGCCAGCTCGCGTCGACCTCGGTGGAGTCGTCGACGAGGTAGGCGGCGGGGGCGCCGGCGTCGAGCGCGACCTCGACCAGGCGCACCGAGTTGGAGGAGTTCGGCGAGCCGACGACGATGACCAGGTCGACCGCGCTGGAGATCTCCTTGACGGCGACCTGGNGGTTCTGCGTCGCGTAGCAGATGTCGTCGCTCGGCGGGCCCTGCAGGTGCGGGAAGCGCTCGCGCAGGGCCTTGACCGTCGTCTGCGTCTCGTCGACGGAGAGGGTGGTCTGGGAAAGGAAGGCGACGTGCTCGGGGTCGCGCACCTTCACCTTGGCGGCATCTTCGGGACCGTCCACCAGGTGGATGCGGTCAGGCGCCTGACCAGTGGTACCGACGACCTCCTCATGGCCTTCATGGCCGATGAGCAGGATGTCATAATCCTCGCGGGCAAACCGACGTGCCTCGGAATGCACCTTGCTGACGAGCGGACAGGTTGCGTCAATGGTGCGCAGTTGACGCGCGGACGCCTCCTCGTGCACGGTCGGNGCTACGCCGTGCGCTGAGAAGACCACAGTGGCGCCCGGTGGTACCTCGTCGGTCTCGTCCACGAAGATCGCGCCCTTGGCCTCCAGCGTCCTGACGACGTGGAGGTTGTGCACGATCTGCTTGCGTACGTAGACCGGCGAACCGTAGAGCTCCAGCGCCTTCTCCACGGTCACGACAGCTCGATCGACACCGGCGCAGTAGCCGCGCGGCTTGGCAAGAAGGACCCGGCCCATGCTGGGCAGTCTACGCGGTGGGGGGCGGGCGGGAAGAGCCGCGGGCGATGCATGCCCGGATGGCGACATCGTCCGGTCCGCCTCGGACCACGGTCACGCGCACCGTTCTCGACCTGTCGGACGCACCGGCTACGGTGCCCGAATGGCCCTGACCTCGACTCCCGAACAGCCCTTGCCGGTCCGCACGGTCTCGCGGGCCGTCGGCGACTGGGTCCACCGGCTCGGCCGGGTGTGGGTTGAGGGACAGGTCACGCAGCTCGTTCGTCGGCCCGGAATGGGCACTGTTTTCCTCACCCTCAGGGACCCCGTCGCGGACGTGTCACTGCGGGTCACGTGTCCGCGGGCGGTCTGTGACGCCGTCGGACCCGCGCTCGTGGACGGCGCGCGGGTCGTGGTGTGGGGCAAGCCGTCCTTCCACCCCGGGCGCGGNACCCTCGCCCTCGCGGTGGTGGAGATCCGCCCCCTCGGCGCCGGCGCCCTGCTGGCCCGGCTGGAGCAGCTCAAGGCCACGCTGGCCGCCGAGGGCCTGTTCGCGGCGTCCCGCAAGCGGCGTCCGCCGTTCCTGCCGGCGGCCGTCGGGCTGATCACCGGGCGGNCCAGCGCCGCGGAGCGTGACGTCGTCGAGAACGCGCGGCGACGCTGGCCGGCGGTGCGCATCGTGCTGCGGGAGGTCGCCGTCCAGGGCCCACTGGCGGTGTCCCAGGTCATCGACGCGCTGCGCGAGCTCGACGGCCGGCCCGAGGTCGAGGTGATCGTGATCGCCCGCGGCGGCGGGTCACTGGAGGATCTGCTGCCCTTCTCCGACGAGGCGCTGCTGCGTGCCGTGGTGGCTGCGCGCACGCCGGTCGTGTCGGCGATCGGACACGAGCAGGACGCGCCGCTGCTCGACTTCGTCGCCGACGTGCGCGCCTCGACCCCGACGGACGCCGCCAAGCGGGTCGTGCCCGACGTCGGCGAGCAGACCGCCGCGGTCGCCCAGCTGCGGGGCCGCGCGCGGCGGGTCGTCGAGCACCGCCTCGACCGGGAGGAACGCCGGCTCGCGGACATGCGCGGCCGCCCGGTCCTCGCGGCGCCCGCCCGCGATCTCGCTCGGCGCTCGGACGACGTCGCCGCCCTGCTGGCCCGTTCCCGCCGCTGCGTGCACCACGCCCTGGACGTCACGGCACGCGATCTGGTTGCCACCCGTGCCCGGGTGCGGGCGCTGTCCCCGGCGGCGACCCTCGATCGCGGGTACGCCGTCGCGCAGCGCGCGGCCGACGGCGCGGTCGTGCGCGACCCGGCGGAGGTCGGGCCGGGCGAGCGGCTGACCATCCGGGTGGCGGGCGGCGCGTTCCCGGCTGCGGTCACCGACGAGTGAACCGGCCGCGTCGAAGCCGATCGGCGTCAGGCGGGGCGGATCGGGGCGTCCGGCGGGGCGGATCGGGCTCAGGCGGGGTGGGCGGGTGTCAGGCGGGGCGGGTGGGGTCGGCGGCGGCGAGCCGGGCGCGGGCGCCGTCGAGCAGGGCCTGGCAGGTCCTGGCCAGCTCCTCGCCGCGCTCCCACAGCGCCAGCGACTGCTCCAGCGTCACCCCGCCGGCCTCCAGCTGGCGGACGACGTCCTCCAACTCGGCACGGGCGGTCTCGTAACTGATCGTCGGCGCCGCTTGGGCGCCGCGCTCCGCTTGGGCGCCGCGCTCCGCTTGGGCGCCGCGCTCCGCCTGCGTGCCGCCGGCGGTCGCCGGGCTGCCCACGGCCGGCGCGGCGAGGAGACCGGGCGCCTGCGGCGCGTGTGATCTCGGTGGGTTCGAGCTCGGTGGGTTCGAGCTCGGTTCGGCGGCTCGCCCGCCGTGGGGAGAGTCGCCGAACGTCGTGGATCCAGGACTATCGGACATCGCCACCTCCGCGCCCTCGCATACCCAATTCCCGGCCAATGGCCTGTCATGGCCCGATCGTGACGCCTTGAGCCTCCGTGCGGCTCGGGCGCAATTCGACGTGGCGTGTCACAAGTATTGCCGACCCGCTCCGGCGCCACGCCGGGTGCCACCCGGACCCGGAAATCCCGCACTCCGTGGGAGCAACGTGGTATCAATCAGGCNACAATCATGGTCGTAGCGGGTTGGCTCGGCGGAGATCCATAGTACAAGGTCACTGCAGGACGTTTCAGATTGGTGGCGGCCCGCGCAACTGCGGGTCCCACTCGGCANACCGCCCGTCNGCTTCGGGCGGTCCGGAGGTACACGACATGCCCGGCGCACGTCCGTCGCTCCGACGTCAGGCTGTCGGTGGTCGCTCCCGGGGGCAGGTTCCCTCTGCTACTCCGGGAGGTCCGGTCCTGCTGCGGCACGACCTCGCCGGCACGGCGTCTCGCGACGCCAGTTCCATCGATCAGGGCGGCCGGGGTGGCCGGTCCAACCGGCGCACCCCGGCCGGCGGGCCGCTGCTGCGGCGCGCGGCCGGTCTCATCCTCGGGCTGGCGGTCCTCATCCCGGCGGCCACCGCCTGGGACGGCTCACACTCCCACGGGAGTCCCGCGCCGTCCGGGCGGCCTCCCGTCGCCGCCGGGGTCAGCCGCCGCTGAGGTAGTAGCGGGCCGTCCTCGACCCGCAGCGATCATCCGGTGATGCTGGATACCCGGGCCCGCAGGTCCGGGTATCCAGCCCGCGGAGCCCTCGCGCCGGCGCCGTCTCCACCCAGTTCGACAAAGAAAAGCCCGGAGTCGGCCTTTCATCACCTTTACTAATTCGGTCCAAATGCCCACGAACTAGTGATCGTCACCTTTACCGTAGGACGGCGTGCCGAATTCCGGCCAGACAGCGGCCAGATCGTGCCGAGGTCCAGGTTCGGTTTCGCCGCGAAAAACCGTATCCACCCCTCGGCACGACTCCGTGCGCAACTGGCTACAGNGGGATAGGAAGGTGCGGCCGCGGCGGTTCGGCGGCCTCGCGGGCCTGCGCGGGACGCTTCCGCGGGGGCNCAGACCGCGTCGCCGGGATCGCGCAGTCCGGGCCGCGCAGGTCAGGGCCGCGCAGGTCAGGGCCGCGCAGGTCAGGGCCGCGTGGTCCGGGACCGCGGCGGGTCAGGTT
Source organism: Frankia sp. AvcI1 (assembly GCF_001420875.1). NCBI lineage: Bacteria > Bacillati > Actinomycetota > Actinomycetes > Frankiales > Frankiaceae > Frankia > Frankia sp. AvcI1. The sequence goes on from NZ_LJFZ01000006.1 coordinate 221,233, forward strand.
CCGCTGGGCTGGATCGCCTGGACCGGCTGGAGCGACTCGGCGAGGGCGACCAGGTCCCCCTGGGACGCGCCGCCCTTCCCGTCGCCGTCGTCGACGACCACCGTGAGGCCCCCGTCGGTCCGGCTGAGGGCGAGATGACCGTCGTCGTCCGGGCGCTGTTCCCAGGGGGAGCCGTCGACGTCCACGGTCCCGCGTGCCGGGCGGTTGCCGAGCAGCTTCTGCACCGCGTTCGGCGCGTTGCTCTCCCGCAGCCGGGCGTACGTCCGGTGGCCGGACCGGTCGACGACGTATCCGACCGTCGCCTCGGCGACGTTGCCGCCGTCGGAGCTGCCGGTGGGGCCGNTCAGCCGCAACGAGGTCGCCTTCCAGTACCCGGGCAGCCCGGCGGGAGCAAGCGGGGTGTAGGGCGTCTGCCGGGCGAAGGCCGCCATCGGCTCGGACGTCTCGACGACCTTGACCGCCGACTCGTCGCTGCCGCGCGGCATCACGAAGATGACGAAGACCAGAACGCCCGCCATGACCGCGGCGAGGGAGAGGACCATGTCCCTGATCGTTTCCTGGCCGCGTCGCTGTCGTTGTGCCACGCCCCCATCTTCCAGGTCTCGGCGGGCCGGTGGTGGCCCGGGACCGGTCTGGGCGGCCCCTTGCGGCGCCGGTGTGGTCGGAATCTCGTCGGAGTGTCGTCCGCGGACGGCCGCGGACAGCCGCGGACGGGGCGGAACGCCGACGGGCGGCCGTCACGCCCCCTCCGCGTGACGGCCGCCCGATCGAAGCGTTTGACGCCTGTATGCACCGGAAGGTTGCGCGCAAGTTTTCGACTTCTGGCCTGTCCCACGCCGGACAGTCCGGGTGCCCCGGTTCGCCTGACGGGCCACGACGCTCCGGGATACGGTGATCGGGGTGTAGATCGTCCTGCGGCTGCGTATCTCGGGCGCCTGCGGGGTCGCCGAACTAGGCTCACGGCCGTGCCTTCCGCTCCCGATGCCTTCGCCGCCAGGTCCTCCGACTCCTCGGCTGTGCCCGACACGCTGGCCGTGCAGGGGCAGGCCCCCGACCGCAACCTCGCCCTCGAGCTTGTCCGTGTGACCGAGGCCGCGGCGCTCGCCGCGGCGCGCTGGGTCGGCCGTGGCGACAAGAACGGCGCCGACGGGGCCGCCGTCGACGCGATGCGCCGGCTCGTCGGCACCGTGTCGATGCGCGGCGTCGTCGTCATCGGCGAGGGGGAGAAGGACGAGGCCCCGATGCTGTTCAACGGGGAGCAGGTCGGCTCGGGCGAGGGTCCGGAGTGCGACGTGGCCGTCGACCCCGTGGACGGCACCACGCTCACGTCCAAGGGCATGAACAACGCGGTGTCCGTCATGGCGGTCAGCGAGCGCGGCTCGATGTACGACGCTAGTGCCTGCTTCTACATGGAGAAGCTGGTCACCGGGCCGGAGGCGGCGGACGTCGTCGACATCACCGCTCCCGTCGAGGACAACATCCGGGCCGTGGCCAAGGCGAAGGCGATCCACCCCCGCGACGTCACCGTGGTCGTCCTGGACCGCCCGCGGCACGCCGAGCTCGTCGAGCAGATCCGCGCCGCCGGCGCCCGGGTGAAGCTCATCTCCGACGGCGACGTCGCCGGCGCCGTGATGGCCGCCTCCGCNGACACCGGCGTCGACCTGCTTCTCGGCATCGGCGGCACGCCGGAGGGGATCATCACGGCCTGCGCCGTGACGTGTCTCGGCGGGGTGATCCAGGGTCGGTTGTGGCCCAAGGACGAGGCCGAGCGCAGCAAGGTCGTCGCCCTCGGGCACGACCCGGAGCGGGTGTTGTCCACGCGGGACCTGGTGGCCAGCGACAACGTCTTCTTCGTCGCGACGGGGATCACAGATGGTGAGCTGCTGGCCGGGGTACGGTACCGCCCGGGTGGGGCGAACACGTCGTCGCTGGTGATGCGCTCCCGCTCGGGCACGATTCGCCGGGTCGACAGCCAGCATCAGCTCACCAAGCTGCAGGCCTACTCCACCGTTCCGTTCTGATCTCACCCCGGGGAGGCGATCGCGTGGCGCGGCTGTCTCCCGCGGAGCTGTTCGTCCGGCTCGACCGGCCGGGGCCGCACGGCAGCGCGGCGGAGGTCCGCACGCTGGCCGGCGCCGCCCGCCGGTTCCTCGCCCACCCCAGGCCACCTGTCCTGCTCGGCTGCGTGGGGACGCTCGCCGCCGTGCGCGCGGGCCGTGGACCGTGGCGGGCGCGTGACACCCGCGTCGCCATGGCCGCCGCCCTCGCACAGCCGTTCGTGGAGTGGGGCGTGCACCGGCTGTTGTTNCATGCCCGCCCGGCCAGCCGGCTGGGTGCCGTCGGCTACCAGCTTGCCGGCTACGGCCACGAGCAGCACCACCGCGACCCGGCCGATCTCGACACCATGTTCCTGCGCCCCCGCGAGGTCATCACCGGCACGGCCGCGGCGGCCCTGCCGGCGCTGTTCGGACCGCCCTCTGCCGCGACGGGGGCGCTGTGCGCGGGCGTCGGCGTCCTCGCCTACGACTGGACGCACTTCCTCATCCACACCCGGGTCCCGCCGCGCACGGCGTACTACCGGCGGCTCTGGCGCGGCCACCGGCTGCACCACTACCGCAACGAGCGTTACTGGCTCGGCGTGACCAGCCCCCTCGGGGATCTGGCCCTGCGCACGAACCCGCCGCGTGACGCCGTGGAGCTCTCCCCGACCGCCCGCGGCCTCGATTCCGCGGCGCATTCCTGATCGGTTCCACGGCGAACCCCTGACGGCCGGCGCGGTGGCTGGTGGACGCGCAACCCGGTCGCCGGTCGTCGGCGGCCGACCCGCTCGTTCAGNGGGACCGCCGTACCCGTTGTCCGGGCTGCTGCAGGACCGACCCGGCCGCGAGCGCCCTGGTGGACGGTGGGCTCGGCGTCGCGCGCGCGGCGCCGGGCGAGGTCGGTCGGCACAGCTCGCACTCCCGCACCGGGGCGCTTGCGGCGGCCTGCGGCTCGGTGCCGGTCGCGTCAGCGGTACTCCTTCCGCCCGGCCCGCCGGGGCTCGTCCCCGTGGCGAGACCGGCTACCTCGGTGTGGCTGGCCGCCTCGGTGGTGCCAGGCGCCTCGGCGGGATCGGCTGCTTCGGTGGTGCCCGGTGTCCCGGTGGTGCCCGGTGTCCCGGTGGTGCCAGGCGCCTCGGGGATGCCGGTCGACTCGGCGGGGTTGGCTGCTTCGGGGGTGCCTGCTGCTTCCGGCCGGCTGGGCGCGGAGCCGGGGGCTGGAGCGGCGGTGGCACCGGCGGCGCGGATGGGCGTGGGGAGACCGGGCGACGGGGGCTCGGAGCGCCCGAGGCGGGGGCGGAACGGGCCGGACGATCGGGCCACGCGTGGAAACCGGAAGGCCCGGTCCGGCGGTAGCACCGGATGCGGCCCCGTCCGGCCGACTCCCTCCAGCCACGCCGACAGCCGGCTGTCCGTCGTCGTCGCGTCGACCGTCAGACGGGCCAGCGCGAAGCGGTCGTCGGCGGGATGGGACAGCACGTCGCGCACCGCGCAGGCCGAGCTGTACCCGGCGGAGATCACCAACTGGCGGACGGACAGATCGTAGCCGCCGCCGGGATAGGCGAACGTGCGTGGCTCGTCCCCCGTCGCCACGGCGAGACGGCGCCGGGAAAGGGTCAGCTCCGCGATCACATCCGTGCGGGCCAGCTCGTTGAGCGGTCGACCGGTGTGTCCGGACCCGCCTATCTCGATTCCCAGCCCGCGGATGCGGTGCAGGTCGGCCCGATGGAAATAGCCCGGATCACCGACCCGCGAACTGGTCACGAAGACGGTCGCCGTCAGTCCTCTCTCGGCCAGGCGGCGCAGCGCGTTCATTGTTTCCGCGCCCCCGTCGTCAAAGGTGATGACGACCGGATTCTTCGGGGCGGCGGCGGCGCCGAGGGAGGCGACGTACCCGGACACCGTCATCGGCTGACGGCCGGACGCGGCGATCAGGTTGCAGTGCCGGGCGAAGGTCGACAACAGCATGGGCCGGCGCGGTGCGCCCCGGCTGGTGTGTGGGTCGAGCGAGCGGTAGCGCAGGACCGGGATCATCTGTCCGCGCCGAGCCGTCCGTAGACCGAGCGTCATCGCGGTNCGAGCACGGCGCCGCGCGCGTCCCGCCCGGCGAGCGGTTCAGACGGAGCGAACGTCAAGCGGGCCTCCCTGCGAACGCCGCGGGCATGGACGCGGCATCGGGGAATTGCGCCGAAGTGTGCGTCCGAGGAGTGAGTCCGTGATGCGGCATGGAATGTAGCACGAGTGGCCCCAATAGCCGGTGAACCGGGAAGGCGAGTGCCTTGCCGGCCGTCCGTCGGCGCCCGTCATCATTGTGCTGATTAAGAAAACAGAACTTTTCCGCCAGGTGTCGTCGCGCAATCAGTGGGTCGCCGGGGGCGCGGATGTGGTGCGGGAGTTGCGACTGGGGCGTCCGGTGACCGCCCGGCGCGGCCCGCGCCAGGCCTGGTGCGGGCCGTCAACGGCTGTCGGCGAGTTGTCAGCGACCGTCCGCGGATCGTCATCGGCCGTCCGCGGGTCGTCGNCTGGCCGGCGCGGCCGGCCCCAGGTCGGGCTCCGACCGCCGCGTCCGGTCGTGCGCTCCGGCGAGGTGGGCCGCGCCGGCCATGGAGCGGGGAGGATCAGGGTGTGGGGTCGCCGCCGGAGCGGCGAGGCCGAATCCGGGTGAAGGCCCGGCAGTCGCAGCGCGCGCAGTCGTTGCCCTTGCGGTAGTGCCGGTGCAGATCGCGGCTGTGGCCGCAGCGGCACCGATCCCACCACGAAGAGATCGCTCCCATGGCGCCTCCCTTTGTCGGCGCTACCGCTCAGTGACACTACTCGAGCGCGATCAGGTGCTGTCGCCGTGGTGGTCGCGCCGCCACGGCGGGCGGCCCACGGCGGGCGGCCCACGGCGTTGTCGCGGCTCCTCCGCCGGCCGTCACACGCCGCTGCTGCGGCTGGCGGGTGTTGGCGCAGGCGGGAACTCCTCCGGGGAGAACGCGAACTCCTCCGGAGAGGAAAGGTGTGGCTGCTGGAGCTCCCCGACTCGAGCCCGACGGGGCGGGGGCCCGGTGGCGCGCCGACTGGCTCGGTGCGGCCAGGCGGGAGCCTGGACGCACAGGTCCCGTGCCGCGAACCTCCACCGATGGCGCCACGGGAGGTCAGGTGCGGTGCGTTGTGCGCGGTCTGCGGGTTCGGACCGTGCAGAACGTGCCGCAGTCCGCCCGACCCAGGCTCGGATCTGCTTGTGGCCGGCTAGTGGCCGGGTCGTCGGCGGCGCTCGGCGCCTGACTGGGCGGCGAGGGCGCGTTGCCGCTCGCGGCGGGCGATCTGCGCGCGCCGGCCGCGAAAGACCGCGATGAGAGCGACCAGGAGGAAGGCCGCCAGCAGGATCGGCGCGTGCAGGATCATCTCGGAGCCGATGTCGATCGCCTTGTTCCGCAGTCCGGAACTGCCGTCACCGGTGGAGGGATCAAGATAGCCGACGCCGATCGTGATGAGCGCGTACACCAGCGGCGGCATGATCACGACACCGATCAGATCGTCGGTGTGGACCCGCACCGCGACGAGCACGCAGGCGCCGATGAACAGCGTGCCGAACGCGTACTTCAACGAGCCGAAGGCGACCGAGTCGATGAGGGCGCCGACGCCGCCGACAACGAGCACGATGATCCCGGTGCCGAGTGCGGTGAGCCCTCGCCTGCTGCCGGTGAACAGCGTGGGCGGCGGCGCGCTCGCGCGGCCACGCGAGCCGCGGACATACGGATCGTCGAACCTGTCGGCGCGCACGGATCTCCCCGGCGGCCCGGCTGACTGCCGATGCGGCGGCACACTCACGAACGCAAGGTACCGCCCGGGGATTTCGAATGCGTCAGGACGATGCATCAGACCGCGGCATCGGCCCCCGTGTCGGAACCTTCGGTGGTCGAACCACTGCTTTGCGTCGTCCAGTCATTGTCTTTCTGGTTGTTTGACCGCGATGTCCTCCCCGCCTCTTCGGCCCAGGTCCGATATGCGACATCCCCGGTTCCGCCGGCGCTCGGCGCCGCCTGCTCGGCCGGGCCGGGGTCGGGCAGCAGTTCGGCCGCGGACAACGCCCGCACGCCGGACTCCACGGGCCCGGGGCTCGGCAGCGCCGCCTCGACCACGTCCATGGCGGCGAGCCGGCGCGCGGGGGTGAGCACCCGGCTCTCCAGCGAACCGACGGTCGCGTTGAAGTCCCCGACCGCCCGGCCCAGCGAGCGGCCGAGCCGGTCGACGTGTTCGCCGAGCGTGCCCAGGCGGGTGTAGAGATCACGGCCGAGCTCGAAGATCTCCCGGGTCCGTGTCGTCAACGCCTCCTGGGTCCAGGCGTGCGCGATGGTCCGCAGCATCGCGATCAGCGTGGTCGGGGTGGCGATGATGACCTTCCTGGCGGCGGCGTGTTCCAGCAGGCCCGGATCGTGGTCGAGGGCCGGGGCGAGGAACGCCTCGGCGGGCACGAACAGCACCACGAACTCGGGCGAGGACGGCAGCCGCCGCCAGTACGACTTGGCGGCCAGCCCGTCGACGTGGGCGCGCAGATGCCGGGCATGGGCGGCCATCCGCCCGGCGCGGTAGGCCTCGTCGGTGCTCTCGGCGGCGTCGAGGAAGGCGGCCAGCGGGACCTTCGCGTCGACGACGACGTTGCGCCCGCCGGCGAGGTGAACGACCATGTCGGGCCGCAACGGGCCGTCGTCACCCTGGACGGTCATCTGCTCGGTGAAGTCACAGCGGTTGACCATGCCGGCCACCTCGGCGACCCGGCGCAGCTGCATCTCCCCCCACGCGCCGCGGGCCTGCGGGCGGCGCAGGACGGTGACCAGCGCCGCCGTCTCGGAGCGCAGGCTCTCCGACGCCTCGCGGGCGAAGCGCACCTGCTCCACGAGCGCCGCGTACGCCTCCGTGCGGGCCGTCTCCAGCTCGTGCAGCCGGCTCTCCATCCGCCCCAGGGCGTCGCGCAGCGGGGTGACCATGCCCTCCACCGCCGCGCGGCGGGCGTCGAGATCGCCGCGGGCGCGGGCGCCGGCCTCGTCCAGCCGGGCGGTGGCCAGCTCCACGAGCTGGCGACTCGCTCCCTCCAGCGCCTGCGCGGACAGGGCCTGGAAGCTCTCGGCGAGCCGCTCCTGGCTCTGCTCGACCAGGGCGACCCGCTCGGCGGCGGCACGCCGCTCGTACTCCAGCGCCGTGCGCAGGCCGGCGACGTCCGACTCGGCGAGCTGGGCGCGCTCCGCGCTCGCCGCGGCGGCCTTACGGGCGGAGTCAAGCTCCCGCTGGGCCGTCGCATGCGCGGCGGCGAGCGCCGCGTAGCGCGGGTCGGCCAGCCGGCGGGCGGCGACCAGGCCGCCCACGGCCCCGACAGCCAGCCCGATGAGGGTCAGCAACGCGCTGGTGGTGTTCACGAGGGGAAGGCAATCACGCCCCTCCGACAGTTTCGCGGCAGGCCGGTCGGCGGCGTGGCGCCGGCGCCGGCGCCGGGTCGACCGTGTTCCCGGCTGGCGCGTTGTTCCCGGCTGGCGCGTTGTTCCCGGCCGGGGCGCTCCCGGCGGCGCGGGCCGGCGTGAGGCCGCCCGCCTCCCGCCCTCCCGGACCCCGCCGGCGCGCTGCCCGCCGGCCCGTAGACTGATCCGCCATGGGCTTGTCGATCGGTATCGTCGGGCTGCCCAACGTCGGCAAGTCCACGTTGTTCAACGCCCTGACGCGCAATGATGTGCTCGCCGCGAACTACCCGTTCGCGACGATCGAGCCGAACGTCGGGGTCGTGGGCGTCCCCGACCCCCGGCTCGACGAGCTGGCGAAGCTGTACGACAGCGCCCGCGTGGTGCCGGCGACGGTCAGCTTCGTCGACATCGCCGGGCTCGTCCGCGGCGCGTCCGAGGGCCAGGGCCTGGGCAACCGCTTCCTCGCGAACATCCGCGAGTCCGACGCGGTCTGCCAGGTCGTCCGGGTGTTCTCCGACCCCGACGTCGTGCACGTCGAGGGCAAGGTCGACCCGGCCGACGACATCGAGACGATCAACACCGAGCTCATCCTCGCGGACCTGCAGACCATCGACGCCCGGCTGCCCAAGCTGGAGAAGGAGGCCCGCGCGGACAAGGCGAAGCAGCCGCTGCTCGCCGCCGTGAAGGCCNCCCGCGAGGTCCTGGACGCCGGCCGCACGATCTCCTCCGAGCCGAAGATCGACCGAGACGCGCTGCGCGAGCTGTTCCTGCTCACCGCGAAGCCGTTCCTGTACGTGTTCAACGTCGACGAGGACGTCCTCGCCGACCCCGGCCAGCACAAGGAGCTCGTCGAGTCGGTCGCGCCGGCCGACGCGATCGTGCTGTGCGCCAAGGTCGAGGCCGAGCTCGCCGAGCTGGACGACGCCGACGCCGCCGAGCTGCTCGCCTCCCTCGGCCAGGAGGTCAGCGGCCTGACCCAGCTCGCCCGGATCGGCTTCCACACCCTCGGCCTGCAGACCTTCCTCACCGCCGGCCCGAAGGAGTCGCGCGCCTGGACGATCAGGGCCGGCGCGACCGCCCCCGAGGCCGCCGGCGCCATCCACACCGACTTCCAGCGCGGCTTCATCAAGGCCGAGATCGTCTCGTTCGGCGAGCTCATCGCCGCCGGCACCATGGTCGCCGCCCGCGCCGCCGGCAAGGTCCGCATGGAGGGCAAGGACTACGTCATGGCCGACGGCGACGTCGTCGAGTTCCGCTTCAACGTCTGACCGGGCGGACAAGTCGTCGGTGCGCGGCGACGCGGGTGGCAACGGAGAGATCCCTCCTGGCGGAAGCCGAAGGGCGTGCAGCGTGACGGCCAGGGGTCAGTCGTTACGGACATACCGGCCGAGGAATCGCCGTCCTGCGGCATGGCGTCGCTGGATGGCCCGGTAGCCCGCCGGTTGGATGATCTGTCCCGGTAGATGCTGGCGGTCCGAGGTCGAAGTCGGGCGAGGCCGTCGGGTGCGCGGGGTACACCCTGTGGAGGGACTGGTAATCGGGTTCCAAGCCGGGTGCGGCGGCGGAGAGGGCAGGTCGACGTGGCGGACGACGTGCAGACGCGGGACGGCGTGCAGACGCGGGAGGGCGTGCAGGGGCACGACGACGGGCAGGCGCGGGACGACCGGGTGATCTGCCATCTGGTCGGGCGGACCGCGTGGTCGGTCGGGGCGGCCGGGTATCGGCCGGCGAGCCTCGGCGCCGAGGGGTTCATCCATTTCTCCACCCCGGCGCAGGTCGTCGCCACCGCCAACCGGTTCTACGCCGGCCGCGACGACCTGCTCCTGGTCGTGGTCGATCCGGAGCGGCTCAGCGCGCCCCTGCGCTGGGAGCCTCCCGCACCTCCCGCACCTCCCGCCGTACCGGCCGCGCCGACTGCGAGTACCGGCGCGGGCGAACCGGCGGGCGGGGAGCTGTTCCCGCATCTGTACGGGCCGATCGACGCCGGGGCGGTCGCGGCGGTGGTTCCGTTCCCACCGGGGTCGGACGGCACGTTCAGCGTTCCGTCCACCCTCTGGTGATCTCCAGTCGGCACACCGTCCCGGCCCAGCGGCCGAAGCGGGCGTAGCGGGCGCGGACCTCCCGCTCGCCGGCCGGGCCGGGCAGGCCGGCGAGCTCGCCGACGCGGGCCCTGGCCCAGGCGTCGAGGGCGAGCCCGCAGGGGCGGCCGAGCAGGCCCAGCAGCCCGTCGGCGCTGACCGGACCGAAGCCGGGCAGAGCGCGGATCTCGGCGCCCACCTCGTCGTCACTCGGCCCGCGTGGGCTGCGGTCCCACCAGCGTTCGACGTCGAGGGTGCCGGCGTCGATCCGCTGGGCGAGCAGGGCCAGCGATCCGGCACGGTAGCCCCAGCCCGCCTCATCGCGCAGGATCTCGGGGCCGTCCACGGCGACGCCGCGCGCGATCGCCGCCGCGTCCGGGAACGCCCGTTCCCCGGCCGGGCCGCGGGCGCCGAACAGCTCGACCAGGGCGTCGAGCATCGACCGGGTGCGGCTCAGCGCGGCGTTGGTCGCGGCGAGCGCGCGGACCAGGTCCTCCCAGACGCTCGGGCTCCGCAGCAGCCGGCCGTGGCCGCCGGCCGCCACCCAGGCGAGGCCCGGCTCCCCGGCCAGGGAGGCGTACAGGTCGGAAAGATCGTCGTCGAGGGCGAGCGCGTGCCACACCTGGCGGCGGATCGCCTCCCGGTCGGCGTCCCCGCCGGCCGTCCGGCCCCACCTGACGACGAGATGCGGGCCGAAGTCGGGGGCGGTCAGGTCCGGGGCGGCCGGGTCCGGGACGGTCAGGTCCGGGACGACGGCGGCGGCGGGAGCCTCGTGGACGGTCACGGTCAGCGGGCCGGCCTGGGGGGTGGTCAGGACGCGGTGCCAGGCGCCGCGGTCGACGTCGTAGCAGGACGGTCCGAGCCCGCTCGCCGCATGACCGAGTGCCACCGCGGACAGCCGGAAACCGGGCGGCAGCGGGCCGAGGCGCAGCGTCCCGGTGCGGGGGAGGTCCGTGCCGGCCGGGAGCCGGCCGAACCGGCCGCCGGCGCGGATCTCTGCCGCCGCCTGCGCGCCCACAGCCCGCGATCACCTCCGTCGTCCGCCTGAGGTGATCATGCCGCAGAACGGATCGGTCAGTACGACACGCCCGCGGAGTAGAGGATCTGGGAGATCCTGCGGGCCAGGGCGACGTCGAGCTCGGTGACGCCGCCGACGGAGTGCGTCCAGACCGTGAACGTCGTGGTTCCCGGGCCGCGGTCGATCACCGGGTGATGATCCATCTCGTCGGCGGCGTGGGCCACCTCGGCGGCGATCGCGTCGGCCTCGTCGCCGTCGACCATGATCTGCAGTTGGATGCGGTCGGCGTCGCCGAGCCAGCCGGGAAGCGACGCCAGTGCGTCCGCGACCTCGGCGCTGTCCAGTTTGGTTGGCATGTTGCTGCCCTCCGTCTTCGGGCCCGGCGGTCCGGCGACCGCAGGCCGGGGTTCACTGGCTGTGTGCCTAGCTGTTCCCGGGCTGGTCGGCGCGGCGGCGCGCCGGACCGGAATCCGATCCTTCGCCATCGCAGCTCCCGCCCCAGGTCGCCTGCCCTCCGGTGGCCCGGTCGGGCCATCCGACCCGAACCGCTGCCATCCGATCCTTCAACGGTCGGAGTCTGGGAGAGTCCGGCACCATGAATGCGGATGCGGGCGGCCCGCGTGCCGGCGCTCCTACCCCGCCAGGACGGGACGCAGTCTCCCGGGAGCACGTCGACGCCGATGTGCCGGCGGCCGGGACTGCGGGGCCGCCTGCGGTGCGGGGCCGGTTGGTTGTCGCGGTCGCGCTCCTGGACGACGAGCGCCGGGTGCTGGCCGCCCGGCGCCGGGAGCCGCCGGCCTACGCCGGGATGTGGGAGTTCCCCGGTGGCAAGGTCGAGCCGGGCGAGGACGAGCTTGCCGCGCTCGTGCGGGAGTGTCGGGAGGAGCTCGACGTCGAGATCGAGATCGGGCCGCCGCTGGGCGAGGTGGGCCTGGCGAGCCCGGGGTGGATCCTGCGGGTCTGGTTTGGGCGGGTGACCGGGCGCAGCCCCCGCCTGCTCGATCACGACGAGCTGCGCTGGCTGGCCGCCGGTGAGCTCGACGACGTCCGCTGGATGCCGGCGGACGGCCCGCTCGTCGAGAAGCTTCGTGACGCGCTGACCGGCCCGGACCCGATCCGCTGGCCCCATCGGCCCGGACGCTCCGGAGCCTGATCGTTCCGGCGGTGTTCCTTGCTTGTCCAGAGGGTCCCGTGTCCGATTCGTCCCTCTGGATAAGCAAGGCGATGGGGCAAGGCCGGGCCCTGGCGGGCCCCGGCGAGACTTCGCCGGCGGGAAGGTGACCACAGACGGACGGGGAAGTGAGGCGGGCAGGCGAGGAGGGTGACGGCGGACGGTCGGGGAGGTGACGGCGGGCCGGCGGGGAGGCCGCGGGGAGGCGGCGTGGAGGGTGCGGGGGAGGGTGGCCGCGGCGGGGCGGACACGCCGGGGCGAGGTGTCCGTACCATGGGTGGTGGCACGAACGACGCCGGTGCCCGTCTGGCGGGCGCGTCGGCGTGCCTCGGCGCGGATCGGCGTGGCGGATTTCCGCCACGGCGTTCGCGTCACCGGTTCCAGCCGGCACCGTCGTTCGCACGGTGCCGTTGTCGTTGTTGCGGGGTCGAGAGCCCCACGTCCGCCCCGGAGCGCCTCACCGTGTCCCTTCGTGCCGATCTTCGTAACGTGGCCATCATCGCCCACGTCGACCACGGCAAGACCACGCTCGTCGATGCCATGCTGCGCCAGTCCGGCGCCTTCGGCGAGCACGCTGAGCTGACCGACCGCGTGATGGACTCGATGGATCTCGAGCGCGAGAAGGGCATCACGATCCTCGCGAAGAACACCGCGGTCCGCCACGGCGACATGACGATCAACATCATCGACACCCCGGGCCACGCCGACTTCGGCGGCGAGGTCGAGCGCGGCCTGTCCATGGTCGACGGCGTGCTGCTGCTGGTCGACGCGAGCGAGGGCCCGCTGCCGCAGACCCGCTTCGTGCTGCGCAAGGCGCTCGCGGCCCGGCTGCCCGTGGTGCTCGTCATCAACAAGGTGGACCGGTCCGACGCCCGGATCGCCGAGGTCGTCGACGAGACCTACGAGCTCTTCCTCGACCTCGACGCGGACGAGGAGCAGATCGACTTCCCGATCATCTACTGCAACGCCAAGGCCGGCCGCGCCTCCACGACCCGCCCGGCCGACGGCGCGAGCCCGGACTCGCCCGACCTCAAGCCGCTGTTCGACCTGCTGCTGGAGACCGTCCCGGCGCCGTCGTTCGATCCGGACGCGCCGCTGCAGGCGCTGGTCACCAACCTCGACGCCTCCCCTTACCTCGGCCGTCTCGCGCTGTGCCGCGTGCACAACGGCACGATCAAGCNCGNCCAGCAGGCCACCCTGTGCCGCGCGGACGGCACCCAGACGCGCGTCAAGATCAGCGAGATGCTGATGACCCAGGCGCTGGAGCGGGTGNCGGCGGAGGAGGCCGGNCCGGGCGACATCATCGCCATCGCCGGCATCCCCGACATCACCATCGGCGAGACCCTCGCCGACCTCGACGATCCCCGTCCGCTGCCGGTGATCACCGTCGACGAGCCGTCGATCAGCATGACGATCGGCATCAACACCTCGCCGCTGGCGGGCAGGTCCGGCAAGAAGCTCACCGCCCGGCTGGTGAAGAACCGGCTCGACGCCGAGCTCGTCGGCAACGTGTCCATCCGCGTGCTGCCGACCGAGCGGCCCGACACGTGGGAGGTGCAGGGCCGCGGCGAGCTGCAGCTCGCCGTCCTCGTCGAGCTGATGCGCCGCGAGGAGTTCGAGCTCACCGTCGGCAAGCCGCAGGTGGTCACCAGGATCGTCGACGGCAAGGTGCACGAGCCGGTGGAGCGCCTCACCATCGACGCGCCCGAGGAGTTCCTCGGCACGCTCACCCAGCTCCTCGCGCTGCGCAAGGGCCGGGTCGAGCAGATGGTCAACCACGGCACCGGCTGGATCCGGCTGGAGTACCTGGTTCCCGCCCGCGGGCTGATCGGGTTCCGGACCGAGTTCCTCACCGAGACCCGCGGCACCGGCCTGCTGCACCACGTGTTCGACCGGTACGAGCCCTGGTTCGGCGAGCTGCGGACCCGGGCCACCGGTTCGATGGTCGCCGACCGCAGCGGCCCGGCCACCGCCTACGCGCTGTTCAACCTCCAGGAGCGCGGCACGATGTTCATCGGGCCGACGACGGAGGTCTACGAGGGCATGATCGTCGGTGAGAACTCCCGGGCGGACGACATGGACGTCAACCCGACCAAGGAGAAGAAGCTCACGAACATGCGCTCGTCCACCGGCGACGAGNTGGTCCGGCTGACCCCGCACCGGGTGCTCACCCTGGAGCAGGCGCTGGAGTTCTGCCGCGAGGACGAGTGCGTCGAGGTGACGCCGGGCTTCGTCCGGCTCCGCAAGGTGGCGCTCACCGCCGGGGAGCGGGAGAAGCTGCGCGCCCGTCGCCGCTGACCTGACCCCCGCGAGCGGCTCNCGCGGCCCGCGGGGCTCGCGTGGCCGGGCGAGGCCGCCGCGCGGGCGCCGAGGTGACCGCGTCCACGGCGAGTGGGCGCGGTCGCCTCGCACGGCCCGGACCTGCGGCCGTAACGGGCCGTAGGGTCGGGATGGTGACGTCTGCTACCACGCCGTCGGTCTCGTCCACCCCACCGGCCGCTCGCCGGCTGATGTTCGTCCACGCCCATCCCGACGACGAGGTGATCTCCACGGGGATCGCGCTCGCCTCCTACGCCGCCGCCCCGGACACCTCTGTGACCCTCGTGACCTGCACGTTGGGGGAGGAGGGCGAGGTGCTGGTGCCCGAGCTGATCAATCTGCGGGCGGACCGCGGCGATCAGCTCGGCGGCTACCGGATCGGCGAGCTCGCCGGGTCCTGCGCCGCGCTCGGCATCACCGACCAGCGCTTCCTCGGCGGTCCGGGCCGCTGGCGGGACAGCGGCATGATCGGCACCCCGGCGAACGACCATCCCCGCAGCCTGTGGCGGGCCGACCTGGCCGAGGCGACGGCCGAGCTGGTCCGGATCGTCCGCGACGTCCGACCGCACGTGCTGGTCAGCTACGACTCCAACGGCGGCTACGGGCATCCCGACCACATCCGGGCCCACCAGGTCACCGCGCGGGCCTTCACCGACGCCGCCGACCCGGCGTTCGCCCCGGGCACCGGCGAGCCCTGGCAGGTCGCCAAGCGGTACGAGACGGCGATGCCCCGCTCGCGTGCCGTGGCGGGCTTCGAGCTCTTCCACGACTCCGCCGACAGGAACAACCCCTTCGCCGGCCTGAAGTCCGTCGACGACCTGGCGATGACGCTCGTCGACGACGCCGACATCACCGCCGAGATCTCCGCGCCGGAGTTCTTCGACGCCAAGATCGCCGCGATGCGGGCGCACCGGACCCAGATGNCCGTCGACGGCTTCTTCTTCGCGCTCGCCGACGGCATCGGCCAGCGGGCGTGGGGCGTGGAGCACTTCGTGNTCGCCGCGGGCACGCGTGGCCCCGGCGACGGGCCCGACGGCCGTGAGCGGGACCTGCTCGCCGGGGTCGCCTTCTGACCCTNGTCTTCTGGCCCTCGCCTTCTGAACCCTCACCATCCGACCGTCACCTTCCGACCGTCACCTTCCGACCCTCACCTTCTGGCCAGCGCGGGAATCCGGCCGGACTGCCCGCCGTTGGTGCACATGTGCAGCGGTGTAACGCTGTAATCAGTGCACGCACGGATGCGGTCCGGGAGGGTTCGGATGCACGCCAGCGACGAGGAATATCCCCACCGTCCGGATGAACCGTTGGACGCCTACTCGACGATCGTCACCCAGGTCGCCGCCGCACTGACCCCGTCGGTGGCCAGCCTGCGGGTGCGGACCCGGCGCGGGGCCGGGGCGGGATCGGCCGTGGTGTTCACCGACGACGGCTTCCTGCTCACCTCGGCCCACGTGGTCGAGGGGCTGCTCGGCGGGGGCGGCGCCGCGGTCGGGCTCGCCCAGTTCGCGGACGGTACCGAACGCGAGTTCGACGTGGTCGGCGCCGACCCGCTGTCCGATCTCGCCGTGCTGCGGGCCCGCGGAGCCACGCCGCGGGCCGCCGTCCTCGGCGACGCCGCCGGGCTCCGGGTCGGCCAGCTCGTCGTCGCCGTCGGCAACCCGCTCGGGCTGACCGGCAGCGTGACGGCCGGCGTCGTCAGCGCGCTCGGCCGGTCGCTGCCGACCCGCGCCGGCTCCGCGGTGCGGGTGGTGGACGAGGTCATCCAGACCGACGCGGCGCTGAACCCGGGCAACTCCGGCGGCGCACTCGGCACGGCCGACGCCCGGGTGGTCGGGATCAACACCGCCGTCGCCGGAGTGGGGCTGGGGCTCGCCATCCCCGTCAACGCGGCGACCCGGAAGATCCTCGCCGCGCTCATGCGCTACGGGCGGGTGCGCCGGGCCTACCTCGGCGTGGCCGGGGTCCGGGTCCCGCTGCCGCCGGCGGTGGCGGAGCGTACCGGCCAGAGCCACGGAGTCCGCCTCGCCGAGGTGGTCGTCGACAGCCCGGCGGGCGGTGCGGGCCTGTTCACCGGGGATCTCGTGCTGTCGATGGACCGGGCTCCCATCGTCACCCCCAGCGACCTTCAGCGGCTGCTGACGGAGGCCACGATCGGCCGCGCCGTGGAGCTGACGGTCTGGCGGCGCGGCGCCATGGTGGACGTCATCGTCGTCCCCCGGGAGCTCGTGACCACCTAGGCCGATGCCCTGGTGCCGCCCCTGGAGCGGGCCCCGGGCGGGCGGTGTGGCCGGGGCTCGGCCCGAGCTCCGGCGAACAGCCGCGCGGGCTCGGGGACTGCGGCGCGGCCAGGGAACACCATGATCGTCGCGCTGGGCACTCCGGGGCGCCCGGCGGGGGGATGCGGGGCGGACTGGCCGGGCGGTTCCCGCGCATCATGTCCTACTGTCGGACCATGCCCCGCCCCGGTACCGGTCCCCGTCGGACGCCGCCTTCGTCCCGGCCGTCCGCGTCGTCGGCCTCGCGCGGAAAGTCGGCCTCGGGCGAGAAGTCGGCTCCGGGCGGAAGGTCGGCCTCGGGTGGGAAGGCGGCCTCGGNTGGGAAGTCGGCTGCGTCCGCGTCGTCGGCTCCGGCTCCGGACGGGAAGTCGTCTCCGGGTGGAAGGCCGACTGCGCCTGTGTCGTCGGCTCCGGGCGGGAGATCGGGACCATCCGGGCCGGCCGGGGTTGCCGCGTCCACGGCCGAACGGGAGCCGGGTCGGGTCTTCCTCGGTTTCTCGTATGCGCTGGGCGTCGTCCTCGGCGCCGGGCTGGGCCTCTACGGCGTCTTCCTCGTTCCCGACGGCCCCCGCCCGGGCGGGACGCTGCTGTCGGTCGGACTGCTGCTGGCCCTGGTGGGCAACGCGGNGGCGGCGCTGCTGGTGCGCTGGCTGACCGGCACCCGGCTGGGCCCGGCGACGGTGCTGATCGGCTGGATGCCGGTGGTGCTGCTGCTCGCCGCCTCCCGCCCCGAGGGTGACCTGCTGCTGCAGGCCAGCGCCACCGCGTACGCCTTCCTGCTGCTCGGCGGCCTGAGCCCGATCGTCGTGGCGGTCCTCGGCGGGGCGCGCCGCGGGTTCACCGTGCTGCCGCCCCTGCGCTGACCGTCGCCGGCCGCTCCCGAGCGCGACGGTGCGCTCCCGCGACGAGGGATGATGCCTCGCCGGCAGCGGGAAGGGCACTGTGCAAGTTGTCACCGGCTCCGGCATCCGGGACCACAGCAGGGGACCGCGACGGTAGCGTGAGCCGGGTGGGCAGCCCGCCGCAGGAGATCCGCAGCGATCCACCCGCCGTCCGGGTACCCCCGGATGTGGGTGACTTCCGCCGGGCNGTCGGCAGGTTCGCCACAGGTGTGACGGTTCTCACCACCGTCGTCGAGGGGCGCCATCTCGGCATGACGGCGAACTCGTTCGTCTCGGTGTCGCTCGACCCGTTGCTGGTGCTGACCAGCATTCGCCGCGACGCCCGGTTCCACGGCCCGTTGCTGGCCGCCGGGGTCTGGGGCGTCTCGGTGCTTGCCGCCGACATGACCGAGGCCTCTCGCTTCTTCGCGCGGCGGGCGTATGAGCAGCCCGGCGACATGTTCGCCCAGTGGCCGCACACGATCGGAGCGCAGACCGGCGTCGTCCTGCTCGACGGCGCCCTGTCGGTCTTCGAGTGCCGGACGGTGTCGACGCACGCCGGTGGGGATCACANCCTGGTCGTCGGCGAGGTGGTGTCGCTCGCACAGCCTCGCGACGACGCCGACCCACTCGTCTTCTTCGAGGGGCAGTACCTCGACCTGGCGCCGTCCGGCGAGCCGGTCCCCGCCCAGGACGGTGGCGCAAAGCCCGTCGGTTGAGGCGGGCGGGCCAGCCGTGGTGGGGCGGGTCAGTTGAGGCGGGGCGGGTCAGTTGAGCCGGGCGCGGGCCGCGGCGGCGGCCTGGCGGGCGGCGGCGGCCGCGGCAGGCTCCACCTCGGCGACCGTGTCGGCGAAGGTCGTCAGGTCGGTCGCGCCGCCGAGGAAGTCGCCCAGCCGCACGCGCAGCTCCCCGCGCTCGCGACGCAGGTTCGCCGGGTGGTGGGGGAGCAGCAGCGAGAGCTCGACGGCCCACAGCCGGGTCCGCGGCGTGTCCGAACGGGCGGCGAGAATGCGGATGTTGCCGAGGATGCGGCTCAGCACGTCCCCGGGACTCATCGGGGCCAGGTGTGCCCGGCTGAACGCGACCCCGGCCGCGCGGACCTTCGCCGCCGCGTCGTGGATGGTCAGCAGCCGGCCGGCCGCGAACGGGTCGACGAGCACGTAGTCCTCGGGCGAGCCGACGGCGACGACGACATGGCCCGGCAGGCCGACCGGGTAGGCGGCGACCCCGAGCCGCTGGGCCACCTCCAGCCAGACGACGGAGAGCAGGATCGGCAGTCCCCGGCGCCGCCGCAGGACGTCGGGCAGGAGCGAGGAGCGCACATCGTCGTAGTCGTCCGCGGAACCGGCGAAACCGGCGTCGAGACCGAGCGCCTCGTGCAGGGCCTCCGCGGCGGCCCGCGGATCGAGGGCGCCGAAGCGGCGCAGCTCCCCTAGGCGACCGACCGGGTCGGCGCCGGCCCCCGGCTGGCCCCCGCCGGCGCCACCGGCCGGCGGCGGCGTTCCGCGCTCCACCCTCGGGAAGCCCCGGGCGGCGGTGGCTCGGGCGGCGAGCAGCGGGCGGGCGCGCACGGCGAGCGCATCCAGGGCGCCGAGGGTGGCCGCGGGGTCGGTGGCGTCAACGGTCGCGTCCGCCTCGGCGGCGAGCAGGTGGCAGGCGACGGCCAGGTCGACGGGCTCGCGCCGGACGACCTCGGCGAACCGGCTACGGCTGCGGGCGCTCATCCGCGCTCCGTCATGGCTGGGGATCCGTCATGTGCTGGGGACCCATCATGTGCTGGGGATCCGTCATGTGCTGGGGATCCGTCATGTGCTGGGGATCCGTCATGTGCTGGGGATCCGTCATGTCTGGGATTGTCGCTTGCGCGACCGGCCGGGTTCGGACGATGGTGCCCGGAGCCGGTATGTCCGTATCGGTGCCGAGACGACCTGCCGCCAGCGTGACCTGCGCGGCGGGATCGGTGGGTGATCGCCGCGCGGGGGGTCGAGGGGGTATGACGCGTGCCGCGACCACGTCTTCCTCGGTAATCTGGATGCGCGTGCCCTCCGCCGTTTCGACCGTCAGCACGCGCGATGACCATGACTGCAGTGTCCCGAGGACGTCACTGAGAGGTATCGGACCCGGGATGCGCCTGCGGATCATGACTCGCGCGCCGATGTCGGCCTGAGTGATGNGGACGACATACACCACCAGCGCACGCCCTTGTTGTCGACACGGAACTGTCCATGTCGATACTAAGGACTCAGTCGCCCGCGAGCCCGAGGAGGAACAACCGGTGACCTACGTCATCGCGGAGCCCTGCGTCGATGTCAAGGACAGGGCCTGTATCGAGGAGTGNCCGGTCGACTGCATCTACGAGGGCGGACGGATGCTCTACATCCAGCCCGACGAGTGCGTCGACTGCGGAGCATGTGAGCCGGTCTGCCCCGTGGAGGCCATCTACTACGAGGACGACGTCCCCGATCAGTGGAAGGGGTACACAGACANCAACGCCAACTTCTTCGAGGAGCTCGGTTCNCCGGGCGGTGCCTCGAAGGTGGGCGCGCTGGACTTCGACCCGCCGGCGGTCGCCGCCCTGGCCCCCCAGGGCGAGTCCTGAGCGGCTCTGGGAGGTCGGGCAACACCTCCGGAGTCCTGCGGTCACCAGCCCGTTCCCGCGTGCGGCTGCCCGACTTCCCCTGGGACCAGCTCGTCTCCTACAAGGAGAAGGCCCGCACGCACCCCTACGGGCTCGTCGACCTCTCGGTCGGGACTCCGGTCGACTCCACACCGGCCGTCGTGCAGCAGGCGCTGGCCGGTGCCGCGGATGCTCCGGGCTATCCGCTGACGGTCGGCACCCCGGATCTTCGGGAGGCGGCGGCGGGCTGGCTGGCCCGCCGGCTCGGCGTCCTCGTGGATCCGGGTGCCGTCCTGCCGGTGCTCGGTACCAAGGAGCTGGTCGCCCAGCTCCCGGGGCAGCTCGGTCTCGAACCAGGGGACCGGGTCTGGGTGCCGACGCCGGCGTACCCGACCTACGAGGTCGGCGCCCTGCTCGCGCGCTGCGAGCCGGTCGTCGGTCCCGCGGACGGGGTGACGCTCGTCTGGCTGAACTCGCCCGCCAACCCGACGGGGCGGGTGCTGACCGTGGACGAGATGCGCGCGGTCGTCACCTGGGCCCGCGAGCGGGGCGTCATCGTCGCCAGCGACGAGTGCTACATCGAGCTGGGCTGGGAGGCCCGGCCCGTCTCCGTGCTGCACCCGGACGTCTGCGGCGGTTCCCACGAGGGCCTGCTTGCGGTGCACTCCCTGTCGAAGCGGTCCAACCTCGCGGGCTACCGGGCCGGCTTCGTCACCGGTGACCCGCAGCTCGTCGAGGGGCTGACCGGGGTCCGCAAGCACGCCGGGTTCATGATGCCGACCCCGGTGGCGGCGGCGATGGCCGCCGCCTACGCCGACGACATCCACGTCGCCGACCAGCGGGCCCGCTACGCCAACCGGCGGGCGGTGCTCGCCGCGGCGCTCGCGGTCGCCGGGTTCACCATCGACCACAGCGAGGCCGGTCTGTATCTGTGGGCCACCCGCGGCGAGGACGCGTGGGCCACGGTCGACGCCCTCGCCGGGGTCGGCGTGCTCGTCGCACCGGGGACGTTCTACGGCGAGGGCGGTCGCCACCATGTCCGGGTCGCCCTCACCGCGCCGGACTCCCAGGTGGCGACCGTCCCCGAGCGGATGACCATGCTGGCGCCGGCCGTGGTGGCGGGCGGCGCGGGATCGCACCCGACGGGACCGGCCGGCGGCGGCTACCCGCAGCCCGGGCCGCCGGGGGGGTACGCCGCCCAGCAGGGCGGCTACGCCGCGGCGGCCCCGGGCTACCCGGCCGGGCCCGCGCGGGTGCCCTACGAGTCCGCGGCGGGGTACGAGACCCGGCCCGGGTACGAGCCGCGACCGGGCGAGGGTCAGCCCGGCTATGACGGCCAGCCCGGCTACGAGGGTGCGCGAGGCTACGAGGGCCAGCCCCGCTACGAGGGCCAGCCCACCTACCAGGGTCAGCCTGACTACCTGGGTCAGCCTGACTACCAGGGTCAGCCCACCTACCAGGGTCAGCCTGACTATCAGGGACAGCCCAACTACCAGGGCCGGGCCGGCTACGAGGGTCAGCCCGGCTACGAGGGCCGGCGCGGCTTCGAGGGCCAGCGCGGTTATGAGGGCCAGCCCGGCTACGAGCGCGCCCCGCGCCACGCGCGGCAGTCCGGCTACGGCGCCCGGCCGGGCGATCACGACCCTCCGGCCCGGCGCGACGGCCAGGCCGGATACGACCACGCGGGCGACTACGACAGTCCCGCGGGCTACGACCGGCCGCCCGGGCCTGACGACCCGCCGACCGGCCACGGTCAGCCCTCGGGAGCCGGCCGCCACGCCGCCGGCGGCCCGTGGAACAGCGAGCCGGACATCCGCTGACCCTGCGGCCGGCCCCAGGGTCGGCCGCAGCCGGCGCCGCGAGGAACTCGCGCGCCCACGACCCGCGCAGCGCGGCCTCGGGTCGGACGGCTCCGCGACGGGCAGCCCCGTGGCGGTGGGAACCACGGCGTGGCCGGTAACGCCGCCGACCTCGTAAGGTCGGGCCTGTGAGCGCACCCAAGACGAGCATCGACTCCCCGATCGATCCCATCATCGACGAGCTGTGGGATCGCCGGGCCGACCTGACCCCCGACGACGCCGACGCGCGCAAGACGATCGTCGCGGCCGTCGACGCCATCGACGCCGGGATCGCCCGCGTCGCAACCGTCGCCGCAGACGGCTCGGTCGTCGTCGACGAGCGGGCCAAGCGGGCAATCCTGCTGTCCTTCAAGGTCCTACCGATGGCCGAGTCGGCCGCCGGGGACTTCCAATACCACGACCGGATGCCGCTGAAGACCCGGTTCGACGGCGTCCGGGTGGTACCGGGGGCCATCGTCCGCTGGGGTGCGCACGTCCAGCCCGGCGCGATCCTCATGCCCAGCTACACCAACATCGGCGGCTATGTCGGCGCAGGCACCCTCGTCGACACCTGGGCGACGGTCGGGTCCTGCGCCCAGGTCGGCAGCAACGTGCACCTCTCGGGCGGGGTCGGGCTCGGCGGCGTGCTCGAGCCGCCGAACGCGGTCCCCGTCGTCATCGAGGACGACGCCTTCGTCGGTAGCCGGTGCATGGTCGTCGACGGGGCGAGGGTCCGCCGCGGCGCCAAGCTCGGCGCTGGGGCGATCCTGACCGCGTCCACCCACGTCTTCGACGCGAACACCGGCGAGGAGTACCCGCGCGGCGAGATTCCGGAGCGGGCGGTCGCCGTCGGCTCCAGCCGGCTGAAGTCGTTTCCCGGCGGGGAGTTCGCGATGCCGTGCATCCTGGTGCTGCGCACCCTCGCCGAGGGCGAGATCCATGACAAGCTGGCGCTGAACGACGTCCTGCGCGAGCACGGCGTCGCCGGCTGAGACCTCCGTCTCCGCGGGGTCGAGCCACGCCGCCGGGCGGCTCGGCGCCGCGGCTCGGCATCCGCGGGAGCCATAGGGTCGTCCGCATGGATCTGGATCTCACCGCCCCGGTGGGCGAGCTCACTCGGCGGCTGGTCGACGTGCCGTCCGTCAGCGGCGAGGAGGCCGCGCTGGCGGACGCGGTGGAGAAGGCGCTGGCGGCGGTCGACGGGCTGCGGGTCGCCCGCGACGGTGACGCCGTGGTGGCCCGGACCTTCCTCGGCCGGCCGTCGCGGATCCTGCTCGCGGGGCATCTGGACACGGTCCCGCTGGCGGACAACCTCCCCGCGCGGGTGGTGGGCGGGCGCCTCTACGGCTGCGGCACCTCCGACATGAAGGCGGGCGTGGCGATCGCGCTGCGGCTCGCGGCCACCCTGCCGCTCACCGATGCCTCCGCCCCCGCCGGTGTCGGCGCGCTGCGGCATGACGTCACCTGGATCTGCTACGACAACGAGGAGGTCACGGCGGACCGCAACGGGCTGCGCCGCCTCGCCGCCCGGCACCGGGACTGGCTGGACGCGGACCTCGCCATCCTCATGGAGCCCACCTCCGGCGAGGTGGAGGCCGGCTGCCAGGGCACGCTGCGCGCCGTCGTCACGTTGCCCGGCACCCGGGCGCACTCCGCCCGTTCCTGGCTCGGTGACAACGCCGTCCACAAGGCCGCCGAGGTCCTGCGTCGGCTCGGCGAGTACCGGGCCCGGACGGTGACGCTCGACGGATGCACCTACCGTGAGGGGTTGTCCGCGGTCCGCATCGACGGCGGCGTGGCCGGCAACGTGATCCCCGACCTGTGCCGGGTGACGGTGAACTTCCGTTTCGCGCCGGATCGCACGGTCGAGAACGCCTTCGCCCATGTCCGGGAGGTCTTCGACGGCTACGACCTGGAGCTGACCGACCGGGCGGGCGGCGCGCCCCCCGGGCTTGCCGCACCGGCCGCGGCCGCCTTCGTGGCCGCCACCGGTCGCGTCCCGGTGGCGAAGTACGGCTGGACGGACGTCGCGCGCTTCGCCGAGCTCGGCATCCCGGCGCTGAACTACGGCCCGGGTGACCCGAACCTCGCCCACACCCGCGACGAGTACGTCGAACTCGCCGCGATCGACGAGGGCGAACGGCTGCTGCGCCGCTACCTGACCTCCTGACCTCCTGACCGCCTGACCTCCTGACCGCCTGAGTGCCTGACCGCCTGAGTGCCTGAGTGCCGGAGCGACTGACCCGCAACGGTGATATTCGGGCGGTCACCGAAGAGTCCGCAATCACCCCGGACCACTGGCTGCCGGCGTCGATCTGGCGCACGGTAAAATGAGCGATCTCGGCTTATCTCGGTGGGCTGGGTCGGATTTTCAGGCTCGCATTCTGTGATGGCNGGACATCGCCAGGCGACGAGCAGTTCATGATCCACTGGGCCGTCGTGGCGTCGGCGAAAGCTGAGAGGCACCGTGCAAAGTCCACAACGGGGGGTTGTCATCAGAAGGTCAGTTCGCCCGCCCGGCCGCCGCCTCTCCCTGGTTCTGTTGCTGCTGGTGGCCGCGTGTGGCCCGGTGTCCATCGACAGCGGCGGTCCCGGGGGGACCGGCGGCGGCTCGGCCAGCCCCGGTGCACCGGCGTCGTCCGCACCGTCCGCACCAGCAATGGTCGCACCGGAATCGCACAACCAAAAACCAACGTCGTCGGGTTCCGCGTCACCGTCGTCGGCGTCCACGCCCGCGGTCACCGGCGGTACGGCGGACACGGCGGCGACGGATCCGCCGAATCCGATCTGGGGAACCCCGGTTCTGGTCGATTCCTTCAACGGAACCGCGCTCGATACCAAGCGCTGGGCGATCTATGACTCNCCCCAGGTCAAGTTGATGCCCCGGTCGCCGGAGAATGTCGCGGTCTCGGATGGCGCGCTGCGCCTCACCGGCTGGATCGACTCCNCCGGGCGGGACGTCTCGGGCGGCGTGGCCAGCCGCATCAACCTCCAGTACGGCCGCTGGGAGGCGAGGGTCCGGGCCGAACGCGGTTCGGGATACTCGGCGGTGGTCCTGCTGTGGCCGCAGTCGGAGCACTGGCCGACGGACGGTGAGATCGACATCCTCGAGGTGCCGGACCCCGAGCGGCAGGTCGGCGGCAACTTCCTGCATCTCGGCAGCGACAACCGGCAGATCGAGAACAAGCTTTACGCGGATTTCACTCAGTGGCACACGGTCGGGGTGGAGTGGCTTCCGAACCGGATCACCTACTACCTCGACGGCAAGGCCGTCTGGACCGTCACCCGACCGACGAATTCACACGAGCGCAACATGATTCCGACCAAGCCGATGCACATGACGCTGCAACACGACCGCGGCTGTTTCCAGCTCATTCCCTGTCGTAACGCGCAGACGCCGCCAACCGTGTCGATGTACGTCGACTGGATCAAGATTTACCGCGCCCCGTCAACCCTGCTCTGAGGTAGCCTCCCCCGCCGGGGACAGCCCGCGAAGGCGGGGTGGCTGCCGGCCGGGCGACGGGCGAAGGGGTGCCGGGAGCCGCATCGGACGGCTCCCGGCACCCCTTCCCGGTGCTTGTTCTGAGGCGCTTGTTCTCCGCTCGCGAGTGCGTGTTCTCAGCTCGCGACGCGGCGCTGGCCCACCCTGCCCCGCACATAGCCGAAGGAGGTCGCGGCCACCCCGAAGACGACGGCCGCCGCGCGGGCGCGATGACCACCCCCGGTCAGGTCGCGCCAGACGGCTCGCGGGAGGGTCCGGCTCACGTAGGTGCGCTCGGCCTCCAGGGCCGATTCCTGCCCGACGAGGCCGGNGACCCGGGCCTTCGANAGCCCCTCCGCGTAGCAGCGTCGCCGGAAGTAGGTGAACGTCGCCCGGTCGCTGGTCACGCGGTGAGCGACCACCGATCCGGGTTCGTACAGGACGACGGCGTCCGGGTTGGACTGGCGCAGGCGGATCCCGAACTCGGTCTCCTCGCAGCCCATCGGGTCGGTCCCCGTGCGGCCGATGCCCTCGGTGAAGTCGCCGACGGCTTCGAAGGCCGAGCGCCGGAACGACATCGAGGCGCCGATCGGATTGCGGACGGGGGCACGGGAGGTGGGCAACCCCGTGTAGCTGCACCCGACCACCCAGTCGAACTCGGGCGGGAACCAGNCGGGCCGGTCGGTCGGCCAGGCCGCCAGAGCCGCTCCACCGACTCCCATGACCTGGGGATCCGCGTAGGGCGCGAGCATACGGTCGAGCCAGCCGGGCTCCGCCCGGGCGTCGTCGTCGAGGAACACGACGACCTCGCCCGTCGTGACGGCGACCCCGGTGTTGCGGGCGCCGGACAGGCCGCGCGGGCCGGTGCTCGCCACGACCGTCACCTCCGGCATGGCCGCGCTGGCGCGCCGCAGGAGCGTGTCGTTGTTGTCGACGACGAGGACGAGTTCGTCCCCGGCCGCGAGCTGCGCACGCGCGCTGTCGACGGCTCCGCGCAGATCGTCCCAGCGTGCCTCGGTGTAGCAGCAGACGACCACCGAGGCGCTCGGCCGCTCGCCGGCGGAACGGCGTTCGGCCGCGGGCGCGGGCGCGTCGACGGTTCCGACGCCTCCGCTGCCCCTGACGCCCTCGATGCCTCCGACGTCCTTGACGCCAAGGCCCGGGAGGCCGTCGGTCAGATCCTGGGTCACGCGCTCTCCAACTGCGTCGCGGGGTTGGCGACCGGCGCGGCGGGACCGCCGGCAGCGCCTCGCGGCTGCGGCTGCTCGGGGATTTCGAGCAGCGGGTGCGGAAGGACGGTGGCGTGCGGCCGCAGACGGCCCTTGCCACGCCGCTCGACGATGATCGTGCGCAGCACCCGGATACCGTCGGAGACGGCGTTGAGGTTGCTGGCGCCGTGGATCCGGTGGTGCTCGTAGCTCGGCACCTCGACCACCCGCAGGCCGGCGAGGGCGACCCGCATGTTGATGAGGGTCTCGATCTCGAATCCGTCGCCCCAGCGCTTCACCGAGTCCGCCGGGCCCGGGTCCATTTCGAGGACGGGCAGGCACCGGCGCCAGAACGCGTTGTACCCNTAGCACAGGTCGGTGTAGCGGCTGCCGATGAGCAGGTTCACCAGGCCGTTGAGAACCCGGTTGCCCAGCGCGCGCAGCCTGGTGATGTCGCTGCTTNCGCCGCCGGCGCAGAAGCGCGACCCCTTGGCGAAGTCCGCGCCGAGGACGAGCGCGGACACGTACGCGTCGATCTCGCCCGGGTCGGCCGAGCCGTCGGCGTCCAGCATCACGATGATCGAACCGGTGGCGGCCGCGAACCCGGAGGCCAGCGCGTTACCCTTCCCGCGCCTGGTCTGGTTCACGATGACCACGTCCGGGCGCAGGCGGCGGGCGACCTCCACCGTTCCGTCCGTCGATCGTCCGTCGACGACCACGATCTCCACGTCGGCGGGCAGCCGCGCGAAGACATGCGCCAGATTGNGGGCCTCATTCAGCGTCGGAATGATGACGCTCACGGTAGGTCGATGCTGCGTTGACGACATGAGTATTTCCCCCCCATGAAACTTGGTGCCCCCCGTGCGAAGGGCCCTGGGCGCTATGCCCTGCGGGACCCTCGACAGGCGGAGTCGCCGCGGAGGAATGCCCGTGGATGGAGGCTGAATTTCTCCCCGTGCCCCCGTGCCCCCGTTGGTCGTCGCCGATTCTTGGCGCGCACCACATACCCCCGCTGAAGGATAGCAGGACCCGGCGCTCGGCGGCTACCAGCCCGCCGATCCTCTCGAAGGTTCCATGGCCGCAATGGCTCGATCACGCCTTGTGATGCGGCCCGGATCGTGTTTCTTTCGCCGGGGCAAAGGGCGGGTGGACGGCGGCTTTGCGCCGCTCGCCAACCATCAGATCGAACGGTCGGCAAGGTGAACGATCGATGTGTAACTAGAATCTCTCGAGGGTGGTCGCCGGGTCTGGCCCGGTGCTGGGGTGCCGGTTCGAGTGCGGACGAGGCTGATGCTGGGGCCTGGACGAGAACGGCTCGGGTCTGCTGCGTAACAAGCGCGTGAAGCCCGCTCACCAGCGGTTACGGTGTCCTCGGGTGTGTCCGGCCCGCAGCGTCCGGCCCCGGGAGGGGGCCCACCGACGTGCTAGCATGACCGGAACGGGTGGCGTATACGCAAAAAGGCATGCAAGCCTGGCGCGCCACCTTCCGAAGGCTGGGGGGCTGGTTCGGGAGTCGGACACTTCGCGCGTAGCTTGTTATTACCGCCATTGGGCAAGATTGTCCGAATCGTCCATGGCGGATCTCTGTCGTTGGTCAGTTGGGGGGCTGGCTTCAGCATGCTCGAATTTGATCGGCAAGGCGGCGCGGAGCGTTCCGGTCTGACATCTCGCACGGCGTCGGAAAGTCCGGCCGCTCTGGTTGCACCTTGCTGTTCTCCCAGGCAGGCCATAAGCGCCTGCGCGGCGCCGAATCCAACGGACGAACCTCAGATGTGTGGTCAAGAGCACATTCCCGCGGCCATCAAGGCCGATAGTCTCGCGACTCCCGCGCGCGTCGACGACGCCTCCATCCCGTCCCCTGCGGTCATCCCGTCCCCGTCGGCGGATGCCCTTGTCATCAATGCGTCCAGTTCAGNAGCGGGGACGCCCGCGATCCTGTCCGGAACCGCTGCGCAACCCGGACCTCGACCGGCACCGGCGCGACGGCTGCTCACCACCCTCGCGGCCTGGTATCGGCTCGCGGTCCTGTGCTCACGGGTGCAGGGGCGTCATC
Source organism: Frankia sp. AvcI1 (assembly GCF_001420875.1). Classification (NCBI taxonomy): domain Bacteria; kingdom Bacillati; phylum Actinomycetota; class Actinomycetes; order Frankiales; family Frankiaceae; genus Frankia; species Frankia sp. AvcI1. Next base: position 249,647 of record NZ_LJFZ01000006.1, read on the forward strand.
GCGTCGTCGGTCAGGAGCCGGACGCCGGCCAGCCCGTCCGGATCGCGGAGTACGAGCTGACCACCGCGCTGCTGACGGCCCGGGCGGCTCTCGGTCGCCCGCAGGCCACCTTCGGCGAGGTCCGGGTGCTGGTCCGCTGCCACGGCATCCCGGTCGGGCAGCTCGAGATTCCCGACAGCGGCGACGCCAACGCCGTCGAGATCCCGCTGATGGTCAAGAAGCAGGGCCTGGACCAGCACGAGTGCTCCCACACCTGGCCCGTCTCCGTGCAGGAACGGCGCAGCCCGGCCAGCGTGGTCATCCCGACCCGCGACCGGCCGGCGAGCCTCGACCGACTGATCACCTCCCTGCGTGCGGTGGCCGCCACCGACATCGAGTTCCTGATCGTCGACAACGCCCCCGCCACCGCCGCGACCCGTGACCTCGTCGAGGCGGTCGGCCGGGCGGACGGGCGGTTCCGTTACCTGTGCGAGCCACGCCGGGGCGCCGCCCGCGCGCGCAACACCGGGCTCGCGGCGGCGGGGGGGCGGGCCATCGCCTTCCTCGACGACGACACCCAGGTCGACCAGCACTGGCTGCCGGCGATCCTCAGCGGGTTCGACGCCGCGGACAACGTCGGCTGCGTGACCGGTCTGGTGCTGCCCGACGAGCTGACGACCTCGGCGCAGATCTGGTTCGAGCAGTACGGCGGCTTCGGCAAGGGGTTCGAGCGGCGGGTCTACGACCGCTGGACCCGGGGCAGCGCCCTCTACCCGTACGCCGCCGGCGCGTTCGGCTCCGGCAACAACGTCGCCTTCGACGCGGACACCGTCCGCGCGCTCGGTGGCTTCAACGAGATCCTCGGGCCCGGCACGCCGACGCACGCCGGGGAAGACCTCGAACTGTTCACCCGGACCATCCGCTCCGGTCACCGCATCGTCTACGAGCCGTCGGCGATCGTTTACCACACGCACCGGCAGCAGTACGGCGAGCTGCTCGACCAGCTCCGCAACTACGGCACCGGNCTGTCCGCGATGCTNCTGGCCCAGGCGACGGCCAGCCCCCGGGAGCTGCTGGAGATCATGCGCCGGGTACCCGCCGGACTGTTGTTCCTCCTGCTCCCGCGGTCGTCGAAGAACGTCAGCCGCGGGCCGCGTTTCCCCGCGGAGCTGGTGCTGACCGAGGTGCTCGGCATCGCCTCGGGACCGTTCGCGTTCGCGCGGGCGCGACGCGCCCAGCTCGGTGGCGGGGATCGGAGCAGGTCAGGTGAAGCGGAGGACCACGCGAGGTGAAGCAGAGTAGCCCTGGGCGCCCCGGCGCGCGCGGGCGGGAGCAGTCCCGTCCGCGCCATGCCCGGACCAGACCCCGTCCGCGGTTCGCCCCCCTGCGGGCGGTCTCGTCGGCCACGGGGATCCTGCGTTCGCCGTTGCTGCGCAACGCGATCCTGCTGATGGCGTCCACGGCTATCACCGGAGTTCTCGGCATCGCCTTCTGGGCGATCGCCGCCTGGAAGTACTCGCCCGAGAACGTCGGGCGTGCCTCCACCGCCGTCTCCACGATGCTGCTGCTGTCNGGGCTGGCTCAGCTCAACCAGCAGAACATCCTGCCGGCGACCATCCCCGCGGCGATGAAGCCCCGCCGAAAGATCATTCGGGACGCCTACGTCCTGTCCGGCCTGCTGGCGACGGTGCTCGCCCTGGGCTTCGTGGCGCTGTTCGGCCACAGCACGTTTCTCGGCGACTTCAGCCCGTGGTTCTCGGTGTTCTTCGTGGCCGCGGTCGCCTTCTGGTGCGTGTTCACGCTGCAGGACTCGGTGCTCGCCGGGCTGCGCAAGGCGCCCTGGGTGCCGATCGAGAACGCGTTCTTCGCGCTGTCGAAGCTCGTCCTGCTGTTCGTGTTCGCCACCCTCGGGATCTCCGCCGGGCTGTTCTTCGCCTGGACGGCGCNGGTCTTCCTGCTCGTCCTCGTCATCAACACACTCGTCTGGCGCCGGGTGCTGCCCAAGAAGGGCGTTCCCGACGCGCGGACCGGGCCGCTGCCCGTGGCGGTCGCGGCGGCGGCCGCACCGCGGCGGCGGGCCGACTGGTACATCATCAGCGACATGGCCGGCGGGCTGGTCCAGCTCGCGGCCACCACCCTGCTGCCCGTCATCGTCTCCGCCCGGCTGGGCTACGAGGCCACGGCGTACTTCTACACGTCGTGGAACCTGGTCTCGGTCTTCGACCAGCTCATGGGCGGAGCCACCGCGTCCCTGACCGTCGAGGGCACCCGGGAGTCCTCCCGGGTCAGCGCGCACATCCTCAGCATGGTCAAGTTCCTGCTGGCGTTCATCGTCCCGGTCGCGCTGCTCACGGCGATCTTCTCGGGCACCCTGCTCGGCGTCTTCGGCAGCGAGTACTCCCACGAGGGGACGAACCTGCTGGNCTGCCTCGCCCTGGGCGCCATCTTCCGGGCCACGATCCTGCTGGCGGTGACGATCAGCCGGGTGCAGCGCAAGGCACGGCTGCTGCTGGCCATCCAGGGGTCCGTCAGCGTCTGCCTGCTGACGACCGCCCTGATCGTCGGATCCCACGGGCTGACCGCCATCGGGCTGGCCTACCTCGCCTGCCACGTGGTGATCGCACTGGCCGTGGTGCCGATCTACGTCAAGGCGCTGCGCCGGCCGTCGCCGGCACCCGACGCCGCCCGCGCCGGGCTGCGCGAGCCCGCACCGACCCGCGGCCGGCCGGTGCTGCCCCTGCCCTACGCGGACGTCCGGGAACTGAGTCTGGCGGCACCCGAACAGTCCGATCCCTACCTGCCGGACCCCGACCCGTACCTGCCGGACCCCGACTCGTACCTGCCCGACTCCGAGACGACCTGGCTCATCGAGCGCCGGCCGTCGTTGCCCGACCCCCGCCAGGCCGACCATTCCGGCCCACACCAGACCGACCCCCGCCAGCCCGGTGCGCGCCCACCAGGATCGCCCGCGCGCGGTGCCGGCCCGGCGATGCCGTCCGCGCGCGACTACCCGGCGCGCGACTACCCGGCGCGCGACTACCCGGCGCGCGACTACCCGGCGCGGGAGTACGTCGCTGATCCGGCGGGCGCCGGCGGCGAGCTCGACCCCCCGCGGTCGTCGCCGGAACCGAGCGGTCAGACCGGCCGCCGGGATCGCCGGCTGGCGTCACCGCATTCGGATCACCACATGAGGACGGTCTTGTAGAGATGCAGAAAGTCGCACTCGCCTATCTCGGTTACGCCGGTCGCGGGAACCTCGGCGACGACGCGATCGAGCTCGTCTACAGGCGGGCGTTCCCGCAGGCGCGGATCGCCGCCCTGCCGCTGTATCCCGGCGACCTCCCCGGCCACCTGCGGGAGCGTCGGCACCTGAGCTTCAGGGATGCCTCCCTGGTGCTCGGCGGCGGGACGGTGATCGGTCGCAAGAACTGGCGGGTCCACCTGCTGACCGGCGGCCGGCTCGCGGGGCGCCGCCCGTTCCACATGCTCGGCGCCGGCGTCGAGGACCCGGTGTTCCAGGGCCGTAACTCGTTCTCCGCGAACGGGGAGCTACGCCGGTGGCGACCGCTGCTGGAGCAGTTCGACCGGGTGACCGTGCGCGGACCGCGCTCCGCGCAGCTGCTGGGGACCATCGGCGTGGTCAGCGAGGTCGTGGGGGATCCGGCCCTGCTGCTCGAACCCGGCCCGCTGCCGCGGTCGGTGGACGCGGGCGTACTCGGCCTCAACGTCGGCTGGGGCGACGACATGTGGGGGCACGATCCCGAACGGGTCGGCCGGGAGCTCGCCGGCGCGCTGCGCCAGCTCGCCCGGCGCGGCTGGCGGTTCCGGGCCTTCCTCGCCAACGACAGCGACCGCGCCTACACCGAGCGGCTGCTGGCCGACGCCGGGGTGACCGACCGGACCGAGGTGTACGTCACCGTGGATCCGGACACCTACCTGCACTCGGTACGCGGCTGCTCGGTGCTCGTGGCCCAGCGGCTGCACGCGGCGATCCTGGCCTGCTGCGCCGCCGTGCCGACCATCGCGATCGGCTATCAGCCCAAGTGCGACGACTTCATGGCCTCCCTCGGTCAGGAGCGGTTCCTCCTGCGCACGGACGAGGTCGACGCCGAGTCGCTCGTCGATCTGGTGGAGAAGGTCGACGCGGACCGCACGGACCACGTGATGCGGCTGCAGATCGCCGTCGACGCGCGCCGCGCGGCCCTGCGCGCGGCGCTGACGCGCATCGGCGATCAGCTCGGCCTCGACCACGCCGCCGGGTAGGCGCCGGGCGCGCCCCGACCCTCACCGGCGTCGGCGTGTCCATCCCGCCAGTGACGTCCACCCGGCATCCCCCCGGCTTCCCCCGGCATCCACCCAGCGGAGACAGGTTCACGTGCAGATGAGCGGAGTTCGCGCCCGCCTGGCGGTCGGCCTGGGACTGATCTGTCTCGTGGTGCTGCCGCTGGATGCTCCCGGCGGCCTGCGGGCCGTCGTGATCCTCCCGGCGGTCCTGCTCCTGCCGGGTGCGGCCGTTCTCAGCTTCGTGGCGATCAGGGATAAGGCGCTCTGGNCCGGCCTGGCGGTGTGCGTCAGCCTCGCCGTCGAGGCCGTCGTGCTGTGCGTGCTGCTGTGGCTGCGGATCTGGCATCCGGACGCGGTGGCCGCCGTGCTGGTCGTGCTGTCGGTGGCGATCATCGTGGTCAACGCGCGACGATCCCGGTCNNCACCCGCGAGCGGCGAGGCGCGCCAGCCCGTCGCGGGTGCTCTCACCGATGCCGTCCCGACCGATGCCGCCCCAACCGCGTACATCCCGCGCGGCGGCGTCGGTGCCCCCACCGCACCCCTCGCACGGGGCGACGCCGGGGTGCACACCGCACCCATCGCGCGCCGCACCGGTGGCGTCGAGGCCGAGGGGCGCGCGGGATCGCCGCGGCCGCGGGTCGCCGCCGTGGGGCTGCTCGTGGCTCCCGGCGTCCTCGCCGCGGTCCTGTTCGCGGTCAGCGTCGGGCGGGTGGATCCGGGGCGGATGGGGCAGTACGGCATGCTGACCGTGCTCCCGGCGACCTGGTATCTGGCGCTCGCGCTGCTGCTGGCGGGCGCGGTCGCCGTGCTGACCCGGCCCGTGGTCAACCGGGCGGCGGCGGCCGGATACCTCTTCGGGATCGTGTTCGTGCTCTTCGGCACGGCTCCGCTGGTGTATTCCGTGCCGCATTACTCCTGGGTGTACAACTACGTCGGCGTGACGCGCTACATCCTGGCGCACCACTCCCTCGACGGAAACGTCGACATCTACCAGCGGTGGCCCGGTTTCTTCGCCGTGGCCGCCTTCCTCTCGGGNCTGACCCGGACGACGGATCCGCTGGTGTTCGCGCAGTGGGCGGAGGTCTTCTTCGTCTCCGTCTCCGCGCTGCTGGTGTCGTGCCTGGGCCGGTCGTACCTGCGTTCGGTGAGTCTCGGCTGGGTGGCCGCGCTCGTGTTCGTCGCGGGCAACTGGGTCGGGCAGAGCTACTTCGCACCCCAGGGCCTCGCGCTCACCCTCGCCCTGGCGATCTACTGTCTACTCGTCGAGTTCTGCCGGCCCCCGGGGCGAGGGGCGACGGCCGTCGCCGACGCGACCACGCTGCGCCGCTGGGCGATCGTCGTCGCGGTGCTGCTGCAGGCCGCCGTGGTGGTCTCCCACCAGCTCACCCCGTACCTGATCGTGGTCAGCGTGGTGGTGCTCGTCGCCTCCGGCCTGGTGCGGCCGTGGCTGCTCGTCGTCCTGATGGCGGCGCTAGCCGTCGCCTTCCTGATCCCGAACCTGCACTACATCACCAGCCACTTCGGGGTCGCCTCCTCGCCCGATCCCCTGCAGAACCTGCGGCGGGTCGACCCGTACGGCGCGACGCCGCTACCGGGGAAGGCACTGCACGCACGGGCCGGTACCGCGCTGTCGATGCTTGTCTGGCTGCTGGCCGCCGCGGCGGTCGTGCGCGGCCGGCTGCGCCGGCGGCCGGGGGCCGGCGTGCTCGGCCTGCTGTTCGTCTCGCCCGCGATCCTGGTCCTCGGGCAGGACTACGGGGGCGAGGCGATCTTCCGGGTCTACCTGTTCTCGCTGCCCTGGGCGGCGGTGGCCATCGCCAGCGGCATGGTCCGGAGCGAGCCGCGGCCGGTGCCGGCGAGACCGGCGGCGAGGCGGGCGAGGCGGGCGGATTCGGCGGTGTCGGTGATGCCGGTCACGCCGGTCCAGCCGGTCCTGCCGGTGGTGCGGGCACGGCGGGTCGGGGTGGTGGCCCTGGCCTGCACGGGAGCCTTTCTGCCCGCCTTCTTCGGCCAGGAGGAACTCAACTACATGCCGGCCGGCACCGTGGCGGCGAGCGACTACTTCTACGGGCATGCGCTGTCGGGCTCCGTGCTCATGTGCNCCGCCCCCAACTTTCCCCGTAGCTACGGGCCCAACTATGACGAGTTCATCCACATGAAGAACGGTGACGAACCGAATATGCTGCTTAATCCGGACCTGCGGGGGCNTGATCTGGGTCCGGCGGACGTGAGCACCGTGGTGTCGGAGATCAGGAAGTACTCCAGTCGCGGATACCTCGCCTTTGCCGACAGCGGGGACNCCTACGTCCGGACGTTCCAGCTCGCACCGGCCGGCGCGCTCGGGCGGCTGGAGGCGGCCGTGGCCCGGTCGCCCTCGTTCCGGCTCTGGTACCACAACGCCGACACGCGCATCTACGCCCTGGCCGACGCCGGCGCCGTCGGTGCGGTCGGTGTTCCGGACGCGGTCGGGTCGGACGCGGTCGGTGTGGCGAAGTACGTCCGGTTGACGCCGGCTCCCTCTCGTGCGACGGACGCCGTCGTCACGAGCGGGCCGGCCGCGGCCACCGCGTCGCTGGGGCGGCCCTGATGACCCCCTGGCGTGCGGTGACGCTCCGGGTGAGCGCCCTGGGGCTGCTCAGCGTGATCGNCCCCCTGCTGGAGGCGGCGGACACCGGGGGAGCGATGCGGGTCGTGCTGGCGCTCGCCTTCCACGTGACGATTCCCGGCGTCCCGCTGCTCCTGCTCGCCCGGCTGGACAGCCCGGTCCTGATCGGCTGCGCGGGCGGCGCGCTGTCCATCGCGCTGACCATCGCCGGCGCCCAGCTCATGCTGTGGTCCGACGCGTGGCATCCCCTCGCGTTGGTCGTCGTCCTCGCGCTCGTCTCGCTGGCGGCGCTGGCCGTCGACCTCTGGCGGGGACGTCGGTCGGCGGCGCGGCCGGGCTCGCAGCGGTCGGGCCGGGATCGGTCGGACTCGGAGCGGGCGAGCGCGCGGCGGTCGGGCTCGCGGCGGGCCGGCTCGGTGCGGGACGGCGCGGTGCGGGACGGCCTGCGGGGGAGCGGAGCGTGATCGCGGCATGTCCCGATGCCCGCGGTGGCGGGGTGGGTCCCTCGTGACGACGGATGCGTACACGCGGCCGGGGAAGGAAGCGGGGGAGCGGGCGGAAGCCGTCGGCACCGACCGCGACGCCGCGGCGGGCCGGACCGCGTCGGCGGCCCCCGGGCAGACGCGCGGTCCCGCGCCGGTGGCGCTGCTCGCCGTGGCCGCCGTGCTCATCGGCTGGGCGATGGCCGCCGCGGATCCGCACCGGATCGGCGCGCTCGGCATCGTCGACGCCCTCGACTGGCGGTACGCGGCCGGCATCGTGGCGCTCGCCGCCGCCTTCGTCTGGGAGCTCGGCGCCGCGCGCCCGCGGACCTGGCTGCTGGCGTCCGCGACCTGCGCGCTGGTGGTGGCGATCTACGGGGTGTCCCCCGTCGTCGAGCAGACCTCCCGGCTGCCCACCTCGTGGCGGCACGCGGGCTTCATCAACTACATCCACGACAACGGCACCGTGCTCCACCACTACGACGCACGGTTCTCCTGGCCGGGGTTCTTCGCCGGCGTCGCCGTGCTGATGAACACCGCCGGCGTCGGCGACGCCAGCCACCTGCTGCTCTACGCCTCCGTGGTGTTCATGCTCGCCTACCTGCCCTGCCTCGCGATGATCTTCCGCGAGCTCGGNCTGAGCCGCCGGGCGACCTGGCTCGCGCTGTGGCTGTTCCTCTGCGCCGACTGGGCGGACCAGGAATACCTCTCCCCGCAGGGGGCGGCGTACCTGCTGTCCCTGGTGGTACTCGTGATCGCGTTGCGCACGAGCGGACGGCGCGCGCCCGTGGTCGGCGGGTCCACGGGCGGCGGCGTGCGCGGGCGGCGCGATCGGCTGCGCGCGCTGCTCGACCCGCCCCCGCCAGCCCTCGGGCCGCGCCAGCAGATGGCGTTGCTGGGGTGCGCGGCCGTCCTCGCCTTCGCCGTCGTGGCCAGCCATCAGCTCTCCCCGCCGCTGCTGACGCTGCTGCTCGTGAGCCTGCTGCTCACCGGCCGGCTGCGCGGGCGGGGGCTCGTCCTGCTGGTGCCGATCCTGTTCGTCGGCTACTTCACGTTCGGTGCGGTCGACTTCTGGAGCGGCCACCTGTCGGTCGTCACCGGCGACGTGGGCGGGGTCGGTGGGACGGTCAACCAGACCCTGTCGAACCGGGTGCAGGGCTCGCCGACCCACCTGCGGATCGCGTTCCTGCGCATCGTGGTGGTCGGGGTGCTCTTCGCCGGCGCCGCGATCGGCTCGCTGCGACGGCGGCGCTGGCGGCTCGGCGCGGTGGCGCAGGCCGCGGCCATTGCGCCGTTCGGACTGCTGGCGTTGCAGTCCTACGGCGGCGAGGCGCTGCTGCGGGCCTACCTGTTCGCGCTGCCGTTCCTGTGCGCCCTGTGCGCCGCGGCCTTCCTGCCCGCTCCCGACCCCGACTTCGGCGCGCTCGTCCGCCGCGGGCGGCGCCGCGGCGGTCTGGCCCGCCGGCGCCCGCGCGCCCGGACGGCCGGTTCCGGCGAGGAGACCGTTCAGCTGCGCATCCGGCGGGCTCGCCCGCCGCGGCCGGAGCTCTCCCGGCGCCTGTCGGCGCTCCTGCTGGTCGTGTGCACCGGGGCGGTCGCGGTCCAGCTCGTCTGCCGGGGCGGCAACGAGGAGTTCGTCTGGTTCTCCCACGAGGAGGTCGCGGCCACCCAGGAGCTCTACGACCTGGCTCCCACGGGCAGTACCATCGGCGTTCTCAACGGCTTCTTCCCGGGACAGAACGACGATCTCGGCCGGNTGTCGTTGATAAATCTGGAGAGCAAGTGCAAACCGGTCGTCGATCCGTATCAGTGCGCTCTGCAGTTGAAGCCCGACTACATTCTGATCACGCGGGCGCAGGACGCGTACGGCCGGGAGTCGGAATCNCGCCCCGAGAAGTGGGCGGCGGCCGACGCGGCCTCTCTGGAACGGTCCNCCGGATACCACCGCATCCGGAACAGTCCGGACGCGATCATTCTTGCGCGCGAGGTGGACGGCGAACTTCGGACATCGCGTGTGGACGCGTCGACCCGCCCGGTGCTCTCGGTGGACCAGGAAGGATGAGGGAGGGTCGATGGACCAGCACAACGTGATTCGGATCGGGCTGGTGCTCGTCTGCCTGGCGGCGGGTCTCGCGATCGGTGTGGATCTGCTGCGCGAGGCGCGGTCCTCCCGTGCCCGGGGGGTCGGCCGGCTGATGAACGTCGGTCTCCCGGTGGTCGCCGTGGCGGCCTTCGCCGCCTGCTGGGTGCGGGTGTCACATGGGTGAGACCCGGCGGCCGGGGGGGTCGACGACGAGTGGGCGTGGCCGCAGCCGGCGGGAGATCCTCCTGCTGGGACTGGGCGCGGCCGGGGCCCTGGCGCTGGCGGGATGCGGCGATGACCACGCGGACTCCCCGGCGCACTACCTCGGCCCGGTCGACAACGGTCAGGCGCCCCGCACGGACGCCGACCTGTGCGTCTACGGTGCGACGCCGGCGGGGATCGCCGCGGCCGTGCAGGCCCGGAGGATGGGCCTGCGCACCACGCTGCTGGCCTTCGACGACGAGATCGGCGGGATGATGTCGGGCGGCCTGTCCGCCACGGACACCGGCTACACGTCGACCATCGGCGGATTCGCCCGGGAGATCTTCGCCGCGATCGGCGAGCACTACCGTTCGACCGGGCCGGTGTACAACTTCGAGCCGCACGTCGCCCGCGACGTCTTCGTCGCGGTCCTGAAGAAGGCGGGCGTGCGGGTCCTGACCCGTCAGCGGCTCGCCGAGGTCGTGCTCAGCGGAAACAGGATCCGCTGGATCAACACCGANGGCGGCGGCACCCACCGGGCGAACGCCTTCGTGGACGCCAGCTACGAGGGTGACCTGCTGGCCGCGGCGCGCGTCGCCTTCGTGACCGGGCGGGAGTCCAACGGCGAGTACGGCGAGACCCTCAACGGCGTGCAGAACCGCCCGGCCGGCTCGACCTTCCTGTCCTGCGTCAGCCCCTACCGCCGCGACGGCGATCCGACCAGCGGCCTNCTGCCCGACGTCTCGGCGAACGGGCTGGGGACGACGGGGCAGCAGAGTCCNCTCGGGATGGACTTCTGTTTCCGGCTCTGCCTGGNCCACGCCGGGTCGAACGCGCGGCCGTTCCCGAAGCCGGCGGCCTACGACCCCGAGCGGTACGAGCTGCACCGGCGCTACCTGGCTGCCNGGAACCGCAACGTGATGTCCTTCCTGGTCGAGCTGCCCGGGCGGAAGTACGACCTCAACAACAGCGGCCCGGTCTCCACCAACCTGGTGGGCGGCTCGGCGAACTGGGCGACCGCGGACTACGCGCGCCGCGAGCAGATCTACCAGGATCACCTCGCCTACCAGCAGGGCCTGCTCTGGTTCCTCGCGAACGATCCCGCCGTGCCGGCCTGGCAGCGCACCCAGGCCCGTTCCCTCGGCCTCGCCGCCGACGAGTTCGTGGACAGCGACAACTGGCCGCGCCAGCTCTACGTGCGCGAGGCCAGGCGGATGGTCAGCGACTACGTCGCGACGGAGGCCGACGCGTCGGGCACCCGCCGCTGCCCCGACCCGATCGCCTACGCGTCGTTCAAGGTCGACTCGCACGCCGTGCAGCGGGTCGTGGCGAACAACTGCCTCGTCAACGAGGGCGGCGTGGACGTCCCCGTGCCCGGCCCGTGGACGGTGTCGCTGCGCTCGATCCTGCCGCGGCGCCAGGAGTGCGTGAACCTGGTCGTGCCGGTCTGCGTCTCCTCCTCCCACGTGGCCTGGTCCTCGCTGCGGATGGAGCCGGTGCTCATGATGCTCGGCCAGGTGGCGGCCATCGCCGCGGGTACGGGAATCCGCCGCGGGGTGGCCGTCCAGGACGTCGCCTACCCCGAGATCCGGGNGGCCCTGCAGCGGCTGCGCCTGCCNCTGCCGGCGGCCGCGGCATGACAGCCGTTTCCCGGAATGTACCGACGATTCCCCACGTCCCATGTCCCATGTCCCATGTTTGTTCCATGTCCCCATGACTCGATGACGACCAGGGAACGACGTAGAAGGAGGATGGTGTGAATACGGGGCAGGCTGCGGACTACCGCGCCCGACTGCGGACCGCGGGCATTTTCTCGGTCCCCGATCTCTACCCGCCGCAGACCGTGGCGCGGTGGAACGAGATCCTTGACCGCGAGTTCGCCGAGAAGGCGGATCAGGCGCGGGCCTACGTCGGCGCGGACCGGCTCGTGGCGCTCGGGATCGCCGAGGAGGTGTTCTCCACGCCGCTGCGCCGGGCGATCCGTGCGTTGATCCCCGACGCGGTGCTCTACCACTGCCACGTCTACGAGACCGCGGCGAACCAGGAGCGCTCGCACATCCACGCGGGGCGCCTGGGCGGCTGGCACCGGGACACCGAGACCATCCGGCTGTACGATCCGGCGGCGGCGCCCCAGTACATCAGCATCTTCGTCTACCTGAGCGACGTCGCGAGCGGCTCCGGTGGCTTCGAACTCAGGACGCTGCCGCCGGCGCAGGCCATCGCGGCCGGCAACCGCTCGGTCGTGGTGCAGGGCCAGGCCGGCACCGCCTTCGTGTGGAACCGCTCCTTCTACCACCGCGCGACGCCGAACCTCAGCCCCGTCCGCCGGCGCGTGCTCAAGCTGTCGATCCAGGCCACGTCGCTGCCGAACGACCGGATCGAGCTGCCCGAGTTCGCCCGGGCCCGCACGGCCGTCAACCCGGCGGACGAGTACCTCGGCTTCCTGCTCGGCGTCGGGCGGGGCGGGCCNGCGGCGCCGCGCCAGCTTCCGCAGCCGGCGGATCCGGCGACCCCGCCCCCGCCCGCGGCTGATCTGGTGCCGAACTCGGTGGTCGAGGTCGGCCGCGCGGACGCCCTGTGGCACCGCGTCAGCGCGGTCAAGTACCGGCTGCCGGTCGGCTGATGGCAGCCGCGGGGGTGGGCCGGCGCCGGGTCCTGATCATCGGGTCCGGGCGACGGATCCGGAAGAACTTCCTGCCGGCGTTCGCGCAGCGCCGCGACCAGTTCGAGCTCGTCGGGCTGTGGTCGCGCACCCGGGAGCACGCCGAACGCGCGGCGGCGCCGTGGGGGGTGCCGGTGGTGGGCTCCCCGGCCGAGGTCCTCGACGCGGTCGACACGGTCGTCGTCTCGGTCTCCACCACCGCGGTGCGCGCGGTGCTGCGCGACCTCGCCGAGCGGGCGCCGCAGCTCTCGGTCGTCCTGGACACCCCGGTGTTCGGGCAGGCCGCCCACCTGCCGGCGATGGCGACCCTGCGGTCGTTCGCCCGGGTGGTCGTGGCCGAGGACTACATGAACTACCCGCAGTGGACCCTCGCCCGCCGCGCGGTCGCCGACGGTCTGATCGGCGAGGTGCGCTCGGTGGAGCTCGCGCACTCCGGCTACCGCTACCANGGGCTCGCCCTCATCCGGTCGCTGGCCGACTTCGACCACGTCACCGTGGCCACCCGACGGCGGGCCGGCGCCGACGTGCGCTTCGACTTCCGGCTGCGGCGCGGGCTGCGCGGTCGCATCACCGAGCCGTACGACCAGGCCCGGGGGACCACGACGATCACGGGCGAGAAGGGCGTGATCACGGACTCCGCGCGCGTGGGGGCCGTGGGGGCGGGCGCCGGGCACGGCCCGGTGCACGTGCTGCGGCCCCGCGGGGACGCCCGGCCCGANGGCTACCTTCTCGACGGCCCGNATCTTCTCGGCGGCCTGGAGCTCGACCTGCCGGCGCTGCCCGCGCTGCTCGACGCCGAGGTGCCCGACCGCAGCCTGTTCAACGCCCTGAAGACCTGCGGCCTGCTGGAGGTGCTCGCGGCGGTGACGGGCGAAGCCTTCCACTCCCGGTACACCTACCGGGAGGCGCTCTACGACCACCTGACGACGGCGGTCCTGCGCACGAGCCCGCTGGTCGTCGACCCCGTGGCGGGGGCGGGCGGCAACATCGTCGGCGGCCTCGACGGCGTGTTCACCGGGCTGGCCCGGGCGCGGGGCGCCCTCACCAGGGCGGGGGCACGTGGGAAGGGGACGCCGACGGGAGGGCCGGCGTGAGAGTGCGCCAGGCAACCCAGGCCGGATTATTATGATATGTCATTATCTTTCCGGCTTATCCCCCGCCGGGAATGGTCGTAGTCGGGCCGGACCGGGGCCCGGGGTGGGCGGGGTGTACCGGCTCAAGCGATTCGGGCCTACCGCAATTTTTGTCACGCGCATGACGCATTCCACCGAGGTCCGATGGTTCGCTCCCTCGCCGGACGTTAGAGTTGGTTTGCACGCACGGGNCCGGCTGGATGGGGGTCCGACAAGCCGGTGGTGCGACGTGCACCAGTGGGGGGTTCGTCGATCGGCACAGCGGGTGTCGTTGTCATGCGCTGACATGGCACACAGCCCGGTTGGTCGTCCTCCCGTCGGGCTGTGGNCCGTCCGAAGAAGTCGTGACCGCGGGGGGTTTTCCGAGTGACCGACACCGTCTTCAGCGATGATCAGGATCGGCGAGGGGCCGTTCAGTGACCCGACGTGACGGTGGCTACCGGCCCGACGACCGGGCGGGGGTCCCGGCCGGGGCGGCGACGCTCGGCGCGTCGTCCGTCGCGCCGAGCCGGCCCGGGCGGCGGATTCCGAACCAGCGTGCCCAGTTGGCGGTGGTGATCGGGGATGTTCCCCCGCCGCCGGCGGCCGATCGTGCCGGCCGCCGGGGCCCCGGCGCGGCCCAGCCGGACGCGGCGGGGATCGCCACCGCACCCAGGCCGGCGGACGGACCCGGCTCCACCGCCGGCGACCTGTCCCATCCTCCCGGCCTATCCGGTTTACCCGATCCGTCCGATCNGCCCGACCTGGACGCGCGGGCCGACGGCGGCTACCGGGCCACGGTTCCGTGGGAGCGTCCCTACACCCGGCTGCTCATCGTCACCGACGCCCTCGCCTGCGTGGTGGCGGTGGGGGTTGCCTATCTGGTCCGGTTCGGCGGCCTGGTCGAGTTCGACCTCAAGCCGGTGTCGGCGCGGCCCTACATCCTGATGTCGGTGCTGCTGCCGCTCGCGTGGGTTCTGTCGATGTTCTTCGGGCGGGCCTACGAGAGCCGCTTCCTCGGCGGGGGATCCGAGGAGTTCCGCCGCGTGCTCAACGCCGCCGCGCAGCTCACCGCGGTGGTGGCCGTCCTGTCCTACGCGACGAAGGCCGAGCTCGCCCGCGCCTACGTACTGATCGCGTTCCCCGCCGCACTGGTACTGACGGTGGCGCTGCGGGTCGGCGCGCGAGCCGGGCTGCACCGGCTGCGCCNGGCGGGGCGCTGCCTGCACCGCGTGCTGGTCGTCGGCGCGGGGGAGTCCGCGGCATCCATGATCCGGATAGCGCAGCGTGAGCCCACCGCCGGCTGGTCGGTGGTCGGGGTCGTCCTCGACCGGTCGCCGGGGCGGCACAGCCACGACTCGCCGGAGCGCGTCGGGTTCGACCTGCTGGGGGTGCCGATCGTCGGGACCTCGGAGAGCCTGCACACCGCCATCGCGCAGACGGCGGCGACGACCGTCGCGATCAGCCCGCAGATGGACGGCGAGCGGCTGCGGCGGTTGCTGTGGATGTTGGAGGGTAGCGAGGTCGATGTCCTGGTCTCCTCGGCGCTGACCGACGTGACCGGGCCGCGCATCTCGATCCGCCCGGTCGCCGGACTGCCGCTGCTGCACGTCGAGGAGCCGGAACTCAGCGGTACCCGGCGCGCCATGAAGGGCCTGTTCGACCGGAGCGTGGCCGCGGGGATCCTGCTGCTGTGCCTGCCGCTGCTGGCCGCCCTCGCGTTGGCCGTCCGGCTCACCAGCCGCGGCCCGGCGATCTTCCGGCAGGTGCGGGTGGGCCGGGGCGGTGAGCACTTCACGATGTACAAGTTCCGCTCGATGTACGTCGACGCCGAGCAGCGCAAGGCGGCGTTGGAGTCGCGCAACGAGCGGGCCGAGGGCCTGCTGTTCAAGATGCGCGAGGACCCCCGGATCACCCGGGTCGGGAAGTTCCTGCGCAAGTGGTCCCTGGACGAGCTGCCGCAGCTCTTCAACGTCGTGGGGGGCAGCATGTCGCTGGTCGGCCCGCGGCCGCCGCTGCCGGCGGAGGTCGCCCGCTACGAGGACGACGTGCACCGCCGGCTGATGGTGAAGCCCGGTCTGACCGGCCTGTGGCAGATCAGCGGTCGGTCCGATCTGGAATGGGACGAGTCGGTGCGACTGGACCTGCGCTACGTGCAGAACTGGTCGCTGGCGATGGACTTCTACATCCTCTGGCGGACGATGTTCGCGGTGCTGCGCCGCGAGGGAGCGTACTGATCCGCTGGGCCGCTGGGCCNCTACCGCTGGCCGCTACCNCTGGCCGCTGCGGCGGAGCCGGTAGCCGGCTTCTGGCACCAGCTGGTTCAGCCGCTCACACGTTCTCCTTTCCGCTGTTCGGCGACGGTGTGCGTTGGCGGACGGCGCTCGCCTCGCCGCCCGGCGCTGCGCCGGCACCGCCGCGCGGGAGCTGTGCGTGGGAACGAAGCCACGTCGTTGTTTGGTATCGATGAATCGGACGCCAAACCGTCTAGAAGAGTTACGGTGGCGGCGGCTCTCCCACGCACCCGCTCCGACCTGCGGGCCGTCGCCCCCACAGCGTCGTGACAGGTCCGGTTCACGTGACGCTGCACGCCCTCGGATTGCAATCGGATACACGACCTATCTCTGTCTCCTGAAATAAATCCGCTGTGCGACGGGTGTTGAATGTCGGCGCGTGGCCGTATTCGAACGTTGATCCGCGGATATTGTCAATGCCCCGATTGAGGTATCGTCGGCGCGGTCGCGAATCTCATTTACAGGAATCTACGCCATGGCGTGATATGGGTCACAGATGGGCGTCGGAAGCATTGATGGTCGTATGCGGCGGTGTCTCGGCCGTAAGGTGGGCGCCGGCGCCACGGTATTGATCCCGCTGCTGACCGAGTTCTGTTTCGGTGCGGCCGGGCTGCCGTGGAGGCCGGAATGTCAGCGGCCTGATCCCAGGTTCCGGGGGAACCGTGCAGAGGCCATATCGGGGGAAGATATGCCTATCTTTTTCTTTTGTTCGAGGACGGCGATGTCGGTGACATCGGCGAGCCGGCGTCGGCCGTCGGCGCTGCGAGTGAGGATTCGTCGTGGGCGCTGAGCGCGGCGCCGCGGGCCGGCACCGCGTGCGTGCGGCCCCTCGGCCGGCCGCCGTCGGCGCTGCACCGGCCGGCCTGCGGATTCGCGTCTCCTTACGGGACCGCAACGAGTCGGAGTACCTCGCCGACCTGCTCCAGGATCACGGGCTGGCGGTGCGCGTCGCGCTGCCGGACGAGGACGAGCGAGGCGGCGATGAGCAGCCCGCGGCCAACGAGATCGTCGTCAGTCAGGAACTGGTCGCCGGGCTCATCCCGGCGGCGCGCCGGGGCGACACGCCTCTGATCGTGCCGACCGATCGGCCGGCGGCGCCCCCTGTCGGCGGGCCCGGCGAGGAGCAGGTGCCGCAGCCGGGGCGGTTGACCATGCACGACCTCGACGCCGTCGCCCGGCGCCTCGTCGCCACCATCCAGCGCAGGGTCGAACGCAACCGGCGGGGGCTGGCGCAACTCGCCCTCGAGGACGAGGACATCTTCGACGACGTCGCCGTCCAGCAGAGCGCCGGACGGCGGCTGCGCCTGGTCGGGCGGGAGGGTGTGCTGGTCTGCCTGCGGGTCAGCGAGCTGGGGCGGGTCCGGGAGCGCCTCGGGGCGCAGGCGACCTGGGAGCTGGTCGGCCGGATCCGCGACGTCACCGTCACGGAACTGGGCCTGGCCAGGCCGCCGGCGCCGCGCAGCAACGGGGAGCTGCTGTGGGTCCTGCCGGCGGCACCGGCGGCCCGCGCCCGCAAGCAGCTGGAGCAGCTGGGCGCCGCGCTGGCGAGCCGGTCGGTCACGGTGACCGCCGGCGACGCCGAGGAGCATCTGCGCATCACGCCCGCCATCGGCCTGGTCGGCGTGGGCAGGACGGATCCGGCCGTGCTGATCAGCCGGGCCAGGGCCGCCGCCGCGACCGCCGCCAGCCGCCTCGATCTGGAGCCCTGCACCTGGGAGCCGTCCGGAGAACCGGCCGAGATGCCGGCCGAGATGCCGGCCGGGGCCGGGGCGCTGCTCGGCGCGCCGTTCGTGGCCGGCGCGCCGTTCGTGGCCGGGTCACCGTCCGGAGCCCCGTCCGGGTTCGACGGGCCGTTCGGAGCGCCTTCCGGGGAGGTGGCCGCCGGCCTCGGCGGGTTCTCCACCGGTGCCGGTGCCGGTGCCGGTGCGGCGGTGGCGGCCTGGCGGACGGCCAGGCGGTGGATCGGGTCCACCGCCGCGCAGGCCCTGCTCAGCGTCGTCCTCGCCGTCGGCCTGCCCTACCTCTACTACACGCTCACGGCCCAGTTCGGCGTCGACGTGCTCGGCCCCGCCTACGCGTTCATCGTGCTCGCGCTGGTGGCGACCGCCGGGTCGATCTACGTCGAGGGTCTGCTCGCGCTCGACCCGGTCCGGCCGCCGGCGCTCCCGCCGGGAGACCCGCCGCCGGCGACGGTCATCATCGCCGCGTACCTGCCGAACGAGTCGGCGACGATCATCGACACGCTCGAGGCGTTCCTGCGCCTGCGCTACGCCGGACCCCTGCAGGTGATCCTCGCCTACAACACCCCGCATGCACTGCCGGTCGAGTCCGTGCTCCAGGCGATGGCACACGAACATCCTCGGCTGGTGGTGCTCAGGGTGCCGGGCAGCACCTCGAAGGCGCAGAACGTCAATNCCGCCCTCGAAATCGCCACCGGTCATTTCACCGGCGTCTTCGATGCCGACCACCATCCGGCGCCGGACTCGGTGACGCGGGCATGGCGATGGCTGGCCGATTCCTACGACATCGTGCAGGGGCACTGCGTCATCCGTAACGGCGGTGCGAGCTGGTTGTCGCGGATGGTCGCGGTGGAGTTCGAGTCGATGTACGCGGTGGGCCATCCGGGGCGGGCGAAGCTGCACGGCTTCGGCATCTTCGGCGGATCCAACGGGTACTGGCGGACCGACATTCTGCGCCGCGTCCGGATGCGCCCCCGCATGCTGACCGAGGACATCGACTCCTCGGTCCGATCCCTGCTCGCCGGTGTTCGCATCGCCTCCGATCCGGCGCTGTTGTCCTTCGAACTGGCGCCGACCACGCTGCGGGCACTGACCCGCCAGCGGCTGCGCTGGGCCCAGGGCTGGTTCCAGGTCTCGCGGAAGTACTTCGGGATGGCCCTGGCCTCCCCCGTGCTCAACCGCCGGCAGAAGGCCGGCGCCGCGTTCCTGTTCGGTTGGCGCGAGCTCTACCCGTGGATCTCCATCCAGATCTTCCCGTTGCTGGGGTATCTGCTGCTGCATCCGGAGCCCGGCCAGGGCGTGNACTGGGCCATGCCGTTCTTCCTGTTCCTCACGCTCGTCACGATGGGAGTCGGCGTGGCNCAAAGCCTCTTCGCCTATCTGCTCGCCCACCCGGACGTGCGCCGGCGTCGGCGGTGGTTCCTCGTCTACGCCCTGTTCGCCGGCTTCTTCTACACCGAGTACAAGAACGGCCTGGCCCGGGTGGCCCAGATCAAGGAGATCGGGGGAGAGCGCCAGTGGCGGGTCACCCCGCGCCAGGTGCCCGTGCCCAGCCCGGCCTACCGGCGGGAGTCGGCCTGACCATGACCGGCCTGCTCACACCGTCCACGTCCACGTCGCCGTCCACGTCCACGTCGCCGTCGCCGTCCACGTCGCCGTCGCCGTCCACGTCGCCGCCATCG
Organism: Frankia sp. AvcI1; assembly: GCF_001420875.1. Classification (NCBI taxonomy): domain Bacteria; kingdom Bacillati; phylum Actinomycetota; class Actinomycetes; order Frankiales; family Frankiaceae; genus Frankia; species Frankia sp. AvcI1. Next base: position 268,770 of record NZ_LJFZ01000006.1, read on the forward strand.
GCACCGTCCACGCCTGCGCCGGGGCGGCTGGCGCGCATGGACGACCTCGAGGGATACCGGGGAGTCGCCGNCCTGGGGGTCGTGGTCTTCCACGCCTACCAGTTCTGCCGGGAGGGCGCCGGTGGGGACTCGGCCGGCTCGTCACCCGACGGCTACGCCTACGCCGGGACGCCGCTGGGCCGGCTGCTGCTCAACCTCGACGGCCTCGTCAGTCTGTTCCTGCTGCTGTCGGGCTTCCTGCTTTACGCCCCGGCAGCCCGCCAGGTCCTCGCCGGGCGGCGGGTGGGCAGCCCCCGGGTCTTCCTGCTGCGCCGCGCCGTGCGCATCCTGCCGCTGTACTGGTTCGCGACCCTGCTCGTCTGGACCTACCGCAACCCCGACCTGCCGGGAGACTGGCGCGACCTGGTGGAACACCTCACCTTCACCCAGGTCTTCGACAGCCGTCGCATCTTCTACACGATCGGCCCGGCCTGGTCGCTCTCGGTGGAGATCTTCTTCTACGTCGCCGTCGCGCTCATCCTGCTGGCCCTGCGGGGTTGGCTGNCCGCCCGGTCACGTCCGGCCGTGCGGGCGCTGGCGATCGCGACGCCGCCCACCGTGATGCTGGTCGGCTCGCTTGCCTACCACTGGTGGGCGCTCGAGCTCGCCCACCAGCCGTCCGACCGCTGGGCGATCTGGTTCAACCCGCTGGCCAAGGCGGAGATGTTCGCCATGGGGATGTTCCTCGCCGTCGCCCACGCCCGGTGGGGCGACCGGGCCGTGCGCGCGCGGTGGCTCGTTCCCGTCCGGCTCGTGGCGCTGGCCATCCTCGCCTGGGGCTGCGCCATCCGGGCCGAGGACGCCCGGACGTCGACCGAGTTCAACCTGCTGGCGATGGTCGCGTTCACCCTGCTGCTCGGCAGCTCGCTGTTCGCGCCTCCGCGGGCCTGGTGGCGACGGGCCCTCGCGGCCCGCCCCCTGATGTTCGTCGGCACCGTCAGCTACAGCGTGTACCTGTGGCACGAGCCGATCCTGCTCTACCTCGACACGCATCACCTGCTGAGCCACCAGGCGACGGCGTTCCCCTGGGTGGCGCTGCTGCTGGTGGTCGTCTCCGTGCCGTTCGGCTGGGTCAGCTACGTCATCCTCGAACGGCCCGCGGGCGAACTGAAGGCCCTGTTCCAACCGGACGGTCGGCTGCGCTCGTACTACGGTCCCCGGCACGAGGGCTGACGGATCAGCACCATGCCCGAGCCGACCATGCAACGAGCCCCGCGGCCCGACGTGATCGTAGCCGCGTCCCGGCCGCGGTCACGCCCCTTCGCGTACGCCGTGATCGGGCTGCTGTCCGTCGTCGTCGCCGTGTCGATCGTGCTCGGCGTGGTGGGACCCGACCCNGACCCGTCCGCCTCGGTATGGCTGACCAGCGCGGACGGTGCGCACCNCCTGGACCGCCAGCCGGACGTGCGACTGCTTCCGTCGACCGGGCCGGCCACCGGGCAGGGTGTCCTACGGGTCGAGCCGGACCGGCGTTTCCAGGTCATGGAGGGAGTCGGGGCCGCCCTGACCGACTCCTCCACGTATCTGATCGACACGAGGCTGTCGCCGCCCGAGCGCCGCCGGCTGATGCGCTCGCTGTTCGACCGGGACGCCGGCGCCGGGCTGAGTTTCCTGCGCCAGCCGATCGGGGCCAGCGACTTCTCCCGGACCGCGGTGACCTACGACGACGTTCCCGCGGGCCAGCGCGACCCGCGGCTGCGGCGGTTCAGCGTCGCCCGCGACGAGGAGCACGTGCTGCCGCTGCTGCGCCAGGCCCGCGCACTCAACCCGGAACTGCGGGTGATGGCGACGCCCTGGACCGCCCCGGCCTGGATGCGCACCGGCGACACGCTGTCCGGCTCCTCCGGCGGTCCCCTGCGGCCCGAGGACACCGCCGCCTTCGCCGCCTACCTGGCCGCCTACGCCCGTGCCTACGCGGACGGCGGCGTGCCGGTCGACCTGATCTCGCCGCTGAACGAACCGCTGGCGCCGCCCGGGAACCATCCCGCCATGCCGATGACGGCCCAGCAGGAGGCGGCGGTGATCGCCGCGCTCGGTCCGGCGCTGCGCGCGGCCGGGCTGAGCACCCGCATAGCCGTCTCCGATCAGAACTGGGACTTCGGCTCCTACGCCCTGCAGGTGCTCAGCGACCCCGCGGCGGCGCCGTGGATCGCTGGGATCGCCTCGCACTGCTACGGCGGGGACCCGTCCGCCCAGGCGGTGCTGCGCGGCCAGGCGCCGACGCTCGCCCAGTACGTCACCGAGTGCTCCAGCGGGTCCTGGTCGAAGGGCTTCGGCGACAGCCTGCGCTGGAGCGCGCAGAACATGGTGATCGGCGCGACCCGCAACGGCGCCGCCACGGTCGCCTACTGGAACGTGGCGCTCGACGAGACCGGCGGGCCCAAGCTCGGCGGCTGCCCGAGCTGCCGCGGCCTGGTCACGATCGACCGGCGCAGCGGAAAGGTGACGTACAGCCCCGAGTACTACGCGCTCGGCCAACTCGCCAAGGTCACCGAGCCGGGTGCCGTCCGGGTGGACACGGCCTCGCCCGGACCCGGCGGGCTGCAGAACGTCGCCTTCGTGAACCCGGACGGATCGCGCGCGCTGGTCGCCTACAACCCGGGGACGGTGCCGGCGGCGGTCACCGTCGACGACGGCAGGGTGTCGTTCGCCGCNCGGGTCCCGCCCGGTGCCATGGCCTCGTTCTCCTGGCCGGGCCGCCGGCTCGCCGCCGCCTCCGCCGCCTCCGGCGTCCCCACCGCCCCGCGTCCCGTCCCCGGGCATCCCGGTCCCGGCGGTGCGCTCGCCGGGGCGCAGAACCGCGTCCGGGTGATGCCGCTGGGGGACTCGCTCGTCGACGGGTTCGTGACCAGCGGCGGCTGGCGCACCCAGCTGTGGCACCGGCTGGTGCAGAACGACGGTGAGCCGGTCGTGTTCGTGGGCTCCCAGCGCGGCGGCCCACCCGACCTGGGCGACCAGCGGGAGGAGGGCCATCCCGGCTGGCGACTGGACGCGCTGCAACGTCAGGCGGCTGCCTGGGTCGGCTCGGCGCGGCCCGACGTCGTCCTGCTCATGGCCGGCACGAACGACATCAACGAGGGAGCCAGCGCCCAGCAGGCCGCCGCCCGGCTCGACGCGCTGCTGGGCACGATCCTCGCCGCCCGCCCCGGCGTCGCCGTGCTGGTGTCCACCCTCGTCCCGATGCACAACGGCCACGACGCCACCTGGGCGGCCTTCAACGCGGCGATCCCCGGCGTCGTCGCCGCACGCCGGGCCGCCGGCGCGGACGTCTCGGTCGTGGACCTGTCCTCGATGGTCGGCCCCGAGCACTACGTCGACGGGCTGCACCCCGACCAGGCCGGCTACAACGCGCTCGGCGACGCCTGGTACGCCGCCGTCCGGCCGGTCGTGCACCGCCTGCGCGACGCCGCCGCCGCCGCGTCCGGACCGCGCATGTCGGCCTCGACGGTCGCGGTGAGCGCCTGCTGCACCGACACCGCGCCCGCCCTCGCCGCCGACGGCCTGCCCGGCACCCGCTGGACCAGCGGCTACCCTCAGGAACCGGGGATGTGGCTGCAGGCCGACCTGCGCGCCCCGACGCCGGTCAGCGGCGTCGACCTCGACGCCGGCCCCAGCGTCGGTNACCAACCGCGGGGGTACGTGGTGCGCGTCTCCGTCGACGGGACCACCTGGCGGACGGTCGCGACCCGCGGCGACGACGGTCCCCGGGCCGCCGTCTCCTTCCCGCCGGTCACCGCCCGCTACGTCCGGGTGCAGCTCACCGTCGCCGTGAGCGACCACTGGTGGTCGGTGGCCGATCTCACCGTCCACACCGCGCCCTGACCCCCGCGCACCCGCCCGGGGCTGGCGTGCCGGCGGGGATCCGCGGACGTGGGCCACGTCATCTGGCGATGTTCCAGCCGTGTCCTATGGTTCCGTGGTGATGCCGCCCTCAGATCCGGATCAGCCGGCCGCGCCCCCGCCCTCGCCGGAGGAGGATGCGACCGGCACCACACCGCGGACCGACGCCCCGCCCGCGGCCCCGCGGACCGACGCCCCGCCCGCGGGCCCGCGGGTCGGCGCCAGTCCGGCCGTCCCGTCGGGTCGGGAGCGCCGCTACCCGCCGCCGGAGCAGGTCCGCGGCGCGGTCGTCGCCCGCCGCGGGCAGATCGAGCGCTCCACCACCGACCAGCGGCTGCTCGACACCCGCAGCCCGTCGGGTTTCGTCCATGGCGACCCGTGGCGGGTGATGCGCATCCAGAGCGAGTTCGTCGAGGGCTTCGGGCTGCTCGCGGAACTGCCGCGGGCCGTGACGGTCTTCGGCTCGGCGCGCATCACCGCGGACGACCCGATCTACGCCCAGGGGCGCCGCCTCGGCGCCGCGCTTGCCGAGGCCGGCTTCGCCGTCATCACCGGCGGGGGGCCGGGGGCGATGGAGGCGGTCAACCGCGGCGCCCAGGAGGCGGGCGGGCTGTCGGTCGGCCTCGGCATCGAGCTGCCGTTCGAGCAGCGGCTCAACGACTGGGTCGACCTCGGGGTCAGCTTCCGGTACTTCTTCGTGCGCAAGACGATGTTCGTGAAGTACGCCGAGGCGTTCGTGATCCTGCCCGGCGGGGTCGGCACGCTCGACGAGCTGTTCGAGGCGCTCACCCTCGTCCAGACCGGCAAGGTCACCCGGTTCCCGGTGGTCCTCATCGGGTCGGAGTACTGGTCGGGCCTGGTGGGGTGGCTGCGTTCCACCGTCCTGCCGGCCGGCCTGATCAAGGAGTCGGACCTGCACATCCTGGCGATAACCGACGATGTCGACGAGGCGGTGCGCATCATCGTGCGGGGGACGGCCGGGCACGCCGAGCCGCCCCGCCCGGAGGTGCCCGAACCGTGAACATCTGCGTCTACTGCGCGTCCTCGTCCGCGATCGACGCCGCCCATGTGGAGCTGGCCGCCCGAACCGGGGCGGAGCTCGCCCGGCGCGGCCACACCCTGGTGTCCGGCGGTGGCTCGGTGTCGTGCATGGGGGCGGTGGCCCGGGCGGCGCGGGCCGGCGGCGCCCACACCATCGGGGTGATCCCGCGCGCGCTGCTGGCGCTGGAGGTCAGCGACACCGACGCGGACGAACTGATCGTCACGGACACGATGCGGGAGCGTAAGGCACTGATGGACGCCCGCGCCGACGGCTTCCTCGCCCTGCCCGGCGGGCTGGGCACGCTGGAGGAGCTGCTGGAGATCTGGGTGGCCCGGGTGCTGAGCCTGCACACGAAGCCCGTGGTCGTCCTCGACCCCGGCGGGGTCTTCGGCCACCTGCGGCTGCTCGTCGACGGGCTCGTCGAGAGCGGGTTCGTCCGGCCGGTCGCACGCGACACGCTGATCTGGGCCGACAGCGTGGACGAGGCCCTCGACCACCTGGAGGCCGCCGCCGCGCCGCCGAGCACCGTGCCCGCCGGTGCCGGTGCCGGTGCCGGTGCCGGTGCCGCTGCCGGCACCGCCCCGCCCCAGCCGACCGACCGAGAGATCATCGAGGGCGACTGACGGTCGCGGCGGCCGGCATCCTGCCCGGCCGGGCGGGGGCGCCGCGCCGCGCTCCCTGCTTGTCCGGAGGGTTCCGCGCCCGATTTATCCCTCTGGACAAGCAGTCGGGCGGTCGGGACGCGCCCACTGCGCCGGTCGGGTCGGCCGGCGGGCGGGGGCGGGTCAGACGACGCCGCGGCGGGCGACGGCAAGGTCGGCGTCGCCGCGGATCGCCGCGACCATCCGCAGCGTCCGCAGCGTCGCGGCCACCTGGTGGGCGCGGAAGACCCGGGCGCCGAGCCAGGCGCTGATCNCCGTCGCGGCGAGGGTTCCCTCCAGGCGTTCGTCGACCCCGGTGTCCAGCGTCTCCCCGACGAAGTCCTTGTTCGACATGGCGACGAGCACCGGCCACCCGGTGGCCGCCAGTTCCGGCAACCGCCGGGTGGCCTCCAGCGAGTGCCGGCTGTTCTTGCCGAAGTCGTGGCCCGGGTCGATGAGCACCGCGTCGGCGCGCACCCCCAGCGACGCGGCGCGCTCGGCGAGGCCGGTCGTCGTGGTGACGATGTCGGCGACGACGTCGTCGTAGGTCATCCGGTGNGGCCGGGTCCGGGGTGGCAGATGCCCGGCGTGGGTGCAGACCAGGCCCGTGCCGAACTCGGCGGCGACCTCGGCGAGCTGCGGGTCCACCCCGCCCCAGGCGTCGTTGAGCAGGTCGGCGCCCTCCCCGGCGACCACGCGGCCGACCGCCGCCCGCCAGGTGTCGACGCTGATCACCAGGTCGGGATGGCGTGCGCGGACCGCGGCGACGAAGCCGCCCACCCGGCGAAGCTCCTCGGCCGGGCTCACCTCGCCGCCGGGGGCCGCCTTGACCCCGCCGATGTCGATGATCTCCGCCCCGTCCTCGACGGCACGGTCGACGGCGTCGAGCGCCGCGGCCTCCCCGTACGTCGCGCCCCGGTCGAAGAACGAGTCCGGGGTGCGATTGACGATGGCCATGACCACCAGTTCCGACGGTCCGAACACCCGTCGCCCCAGCCGCAGCGGCCCCTGTCGCGGGGCGAGGGGCGGCAGGTCGGTCGGCGACGGGGCGGTCGGGGCGGTCGGGGTGCGGGGCGTCAGGGCGGTCGTCTCGGGAGGGTCGGCGTCCACCCGGTCAGCCTGCCAGATCGGGCGGGGTGACCAGGGTCCTCGAGGCATGGCACGATCGACCCGTGGTGCTCGTCGTCGAGATCGTGATCGTGGCCGCAGTCGTGTTCGCCGTGGCCGCGCTGGCCGTCGGCCGCTTCGACCGGCTTGCCCCCGCGCCGCCCGACGGCGCCTCCGTCGGCCTGCCCGCCGCCACGGTGACGGCCGGCGACATCTCCCGGCTGCGCTTCGCGATGGCGCCGCGCGGCTACCGCATGGCCGAGGTCGACGCCGTCCTGCTCCGCCTGGCCGAGGAGGTGGCCTGGCGCGACGAGGAGTTGGCCCGGCGCGACGACGAACTCGTCCGGCTGGCGACCTTCGCACGCATCGGCCCCGCGCCGTCGGTGCCGGAGCATCCCGTCGTGCCGCTGGACAAGCCGCAGGACTGACCGGCCCCGCGTCCCGCGGGTCTCGGCATCCCGTTGACGGACGGTCGATCTGGATCACGCGAGACCGACCGCGGGCGCGCCCGTCGACACCGGACGCCCACCGTCCGATGCCGTCGCCGCCGACCGTTGTGATGCCGCGGGGNGACGTGTTTCGGTTTGCGGTCCGGTCTACGGGATAATCGTCGCCAGACGCAGGTCCGACGGCAGGAAGAGGTGCACCGATGGCGGCCATGAAGCCGCGGACGGGTGACGGTCCGCTCGAGGTGACCAAGGAGGGGCGCGGCATCGTCATGCGTGTCCCGCTGGAGGGGGGCGGTCGGCTCGTTGTGGAACTCACCGCCGACGAGGCGAGTGCGCTGGGGGACGCCCTCAAGACCGCGGTCAGCTAGCTGTCGATGCGTACCGGCGCCGGCTGCCGACCCGTGACGGGTGGGGCCGGCCGGCCCGGCGGCCTGGGGCGGCGGCGATGAGGGAGGGTCAGATGACCATGGACGGAACCGCGTCGAGTCCGGTGCTCGATGCTCTCATCGGGTCGCCNCCGGAGATCACGCTCCGGTCCGGGAGCGCCACCGACGCGGCGGCCTCCGTCGTCGCCGTCGTGCTGGCGGCGGGGGAGGACGGGCCGGTCCTCGCGGCGGCCGCCCGGCGGGCCGGCGCCGATCTCGGGGTGGATCTCGACCGACTCGTCGAGACCGAGTCCCTGCGCGGTGACGCCGGTTCCGTGCTGGTCGTCCCGGTCACCGGCGCGCAACGCTCGATCACCCGGCTGCTCGTGGTGGGAGTCGGCGCCGGCCAGCCGGGGGACTGGCGGGCCGCCGGCGCCGCCGTGGCGCGCCGGGCCGGTGCGGCGGCGCGGGTCGCGGTGATCGCGCAGCCCGCGCCGGTCGGCCTGCGGGCGTTCGCCGAGGGGGCCGCCCTCGGTGCCTACCGCGTCTCCGGGCTGTTGGAGCGGGCCGGGCAGCCCGGCCGTCCCGCGGGCGACGGAGCGGACGCCCGGACCCGGCCCGTGGTCGCGCCCGGCGCCGCAGCCGAGGCGCCCGGTCGCGACGCGCTGAACGTCAACGAGATCACGGTGGACGATGCCGGCCTCGACGGCGTCGACGCCGCCGGCCCCGCCATCGACGCCGCCGGCCCGGCCGTGGACGCGGGCGGCGGGGCGTCGGCGTCCGTCGCCGAGGCCGTCGGCGGGCCGCTGCGCGAGGTGGTCGTCGTCGGCGACCTCGCGGCGGATCCCGCGGCGCTCGCGGCGCTGCGGGCGGCCCGCGCGGTGGCACTCGGGGTCTACATCGCCCGTGATCTGGTGAACACGCCGAGCCTGGTGAAGTCGCCGGAATGGCTCGCCGACCGGGCCGTGCGCATCGCGACCGAGGCCGGCCTCACCGCGACGGTGCTCGGTCCGCGGGAGCTGGCCGAGCAGGGCTTCGGCGGGCTGCGGGCCGTGGGCCAGGGTTCACCCCGCCCGCCGCGGCTGGTCCGGATCGAGTACGACGGTGCTGGTGCTGGTGCTGGTGCTGGTGCTGGTGCTGGTGCTGGGGCTGGGGCTGGTGGCGGTGGGGCCCGCCATCGGGTCCTCGTCGGCAAGGGCATCACGTTCGACTCGGGCGGCCTCTCGCTCAAGCCGGCCGTGTCGATGATCGGGATGAAGACCGACATGTCCGGCGCCGCGGCGGTGCTGGGCACGATGACCGCGCTGCCGGCGCTCGGCGTGCCCGGCCGGGTGACCGGCCTGCTCTGCCTCGCGGAGAACATGATCGGCGGCAGCGCCATGCGCCCCGGCGACGTCATCACCTGCTGGGGCGGCACGACCGTCGAAGTGCTCAACACCGACGCCGAGGGGCGCCTGGTCCTCGCCGACGGCCTCGCCTACGCGGCGGGCGAGCTTGGTGCCGACGTCGTCGTCGACCTGGCCACCCTCACCGGGGCGATCGCCGTCGCGCTCGGCCGGCGCACCGCGGGCCTGTTCAGCTCCGACGACGATCTCGCCGCGGAGCTGGCCACCGCGGCCGAGTCCGCCGGCGAGCGGGTGTGGCGCCTGCCGCTCACCGAGGACTACCGGCCGGCGATCGACTCGCCGGTAGCCGACCTGGCCAACATCGGCCGGGCGCTGGACGTCGGCGGCGGGTCCATCACCGCCGCGCTGTTCCTGCGCGAGTTCGCCGGGAAACTGCCATGGGCCCATCTCGACATCGCCGGCACGGCCCGGTCCGACTCCGACGACGGCGAGATCAGCCGCGGCGGCACGGGCTGGGGAGTCCGCACCCTGCTGCGCTGGCTGGCCGCGGACCCCGCCGCCGCTACCGCCGTGGCGGACGCGTCCGCTCGGGTCGGGTAGCGACCGGCGGCAGCACGGGGATCTCGTGGCGGCCGAAGCCACCGGGTTGCAGGGGGACGGTTCCCGCGGTGCCTTCCGGCCTGCCCTGGTCGCCAGCGCCGGTCAGGAGGCGGCCCCGGCCGCGCTGAGGCTGGTGAGCTGGCGGCGGGCCCAGCGCAGGCTGTCGTGCTCGTCCATCACCGCGGGCCAGCCCGCCAGCGCCGCCTCGACCGCCTCGCGGTCCGCCACCGCGAGGACCTCGACCCGTAGCTCGTCGATGTCCGCCTGGTCGACGCGGAGCTGGTCGAGGTAACGGGCGAGGATCCCGCCGGGGTGCGGCTCGCGGACGGAGTAGATCTCCCGGGTGTCCTCGACCCAGCTCAGCCGGTAGGTGCTGTGCATGTCATGGTGGTCGGTCCACCCGTCCCCGAAGGGGACCTCGGTGGAGGCCTGCCGCCGCGGCTGCTCGCCGTAGAACTCCCGGATGTTCATGGGGCATCCATCCCCGCGGGACGGACCCGCGTAAACGGCCGGACGCCGGTCGGTGGCCGCTCCCACGCCGCCCTGGNCGGCCCCGCCCCGTCAGCCCTGCCGACCCTGCGCGCAGTGGCCGGGCGCCCCACTGCTTTCGCGCGCTGTCGTTCCATGATCCGGCCGTCGAGGCGAGGGCATGATCGCATCCTAGGAGGCGAGTCGCTGGAGCGCCGCCTCGTAACCCTTGGCCTGCGCCTCGGTCAGCACCAGGGAGACGCGGAGAACCACGCCGCCCCGCACGAAGACGTACTCGGTGACCAGAGGATTGTCCTCGGTGACGGTGAGGAGCCGGGCGGCCCGCCGGGCAGCGGCCGCCGCATCGTGGAACGACTCGACGGCGCCGCCGCGCTCGATCGCCCCCCGGGGCGCCCCCGCCACCTCGTTCGAGCCCACCCGGGAGTCGCTGAACGCGATCCGGCTGGAGTAGCCGCCCGCCGTGCCCAGGAGCCGGTCGGGGTCGGTGGCGGCGGTGTAGACGACGGTCGTGTGCAACGGCAGGCCGGCCTCGGCCAGCCTGATCGCGACCTGCTCGGCGGTGAGGTTCGTCGGCAGACCGCCGGCACCGCCCTGGACTGGGCCGGTCGCGCCGGTCGTGCCCGTGGGCAGTCCGGGAGCACCGGCCGCCCCCGGGCTCGCCGCGGGTGGGCTCGCCGGGCCCGGACTCGCGATCGGCGCGCTGCGGGCCCGGTGCGCCGGGCCCACCATCCGGTTCAGCGCGTAGCCGCCGGCGCCGGCCAGGACGGCCACCAGCAACACGAACGCGACGTAGGGCAGCAGACCCTCCCGCGCGGGGGCGCCAGGCGGCCCGGCGTCCCGCTCGTCGGCCCCGCCGCGAGGACCGGCCCCTGCCCGCGTGCGGTAGTCCGGGCCGCCGCCGAGATCCGCGCCGCCGCCATAACTCCCGCCGCCGAGACCCGCCCCGCCGCGGTAGCTCCCGTCGCCGCCGGAGCGGCCGCCGCCGTAGCTCCCGCGGCCGATGGTGCCCTCGCGGCCAGCACCGCCCTGGCCGACAGGGGCCCCGCGGTCGACGATCTCACGGCGGTTCGCCTGGAGACCGGGGGCGGTGTGGTCATCGTGGACAGGGCGGCCACCGCGACCACCGTGGGTGCCGAGATCGCCCCGGGTGCCGAGATCGCCCCGGGTGCCGAGATCGCCCCGGGCGCCAAAATCGTCCTGGGCGGCGCGACCGTTCTGGGTGCCCCGACCGAACTGGGTGTCTCGACCGTTCTGGGTGCCGCGATCGCCGTAGCCCCCGCGGCCGACGTCTTCATCGGGACGGTCGTACCGACCGGGGCCATCCTGGCCGTCGCGGCCGGCCTGGTCTCCGCGGCCGTGGCGGCCGTCGGGGCGACCGCGGCTGCCATAGGCGTCACGCCCGTCGTAGGGGTCGCGCGGGTAGGGGGCGTGACCGGCGCGGTTGCCGTGGTCCCCGCTGTCGTCGTAGCGGCGGTCGGCGAAGGAGGCCGGGGGATCGGCGTACCCCCCGCCGCGGTCGTAGCCGTCGTCGTCGTGGGTGCCGTGGTTCTGGTATCCGCCGTGATTCTGGTGCCCGCCGCGGCCGCCGTAGTCCCGGCGATCTCCGGGAGCATGGTCGGGATGGGCGGCCGGACGGGCCCGGTCGGCGCGGGTGGCGTGAGCATCGCGATCGGCGTGGCGACCGCGACCGTCGCCCTCGTACCCGCCGAAATCGTCGTAGCGCCGGTAGTCCCGGGCCGCCGGTGCCATCCACTCCCCAAGGCGTCGAAATGTCACGCTTGAGGGCACCTTACGCGCCGCGCGGGTCGGACCCTCGACGTGCCGGGGCGGCGGGCGGGTCCGGTCGAGTCCGCCACCGGGCCTGGGTGGCGCGTCCGGGCGAGCGGCTGCCGGGCGGCCGATCGGCCGGACGATGACCCGTACGGGCTACCCCGACTGCCCTAACCGACCGGCGAGGACTTGGCGACCACGGCAACCAGTAGACCGCCGCCGGTGGTGAGGAGCATCTGGGTGAGCCGCACATCGTCACGTACGGCCGTCGCGAGCTCGCGGACGGCGACCGCATCCGGGCCGCGGGCGCCCGGGTCGGCCGCCTGGCCCTCGGCCAGCANGNCCGCGAACACGACCACGCCGCCCGGGCGGAGCAGCCGCAGCGCCTGCGTGAGGTACTCGGTGCCCTCTCGGCGGTCGGCGTCGCAGAACACCAGGTCGTAGGCGCCGTCGGTGAGGCGGGGGAGGACGTCGAGGGCGCGGCCCGTGATGAGCCGGCTGCGACCCGGCGCCATTCCTGCGTCGGCGTAGGTGCGGCGCGCCAGCCGGAGGTGCTCGGCTTCGACGTCGATGGTGGTTAGGGTTCCGTCGGGCCGCATCCCGCGCAGCAGCCAGGTACCGGAGACCCCGGTCCCGGTGCCGATCTCGACGACCGCGCGGGCGCTCACGGCAGCGGCGAGGAAACGCAGGACCGCACCGGCGCCCGGGCTGACCGGGACGATCCCGACCTCCTCGGCGCGGGCGCGGGCAGCACGAAGAATCGGGTCTTCCAGGAGGAAGCCCTCGGCGTAGGCGGCGGCGGAGTCAAGCTCGCCGATGTCGGTGTCCGGCATGACACCCGCAGCCTACGGGAACGGGAGAGCACAGAGGCGCGTTCATCTGGTCAACGCGCATCGTGTCGAGGTTCGAGGGGAGAAACATCGGTGTCCGCAGCGGGATTCGCCGCTCCCTGGCCGGCTCGTCGGGTACGTTCGACGCGAACCGACCGAGAGGCGGCCGTGGCTGCACAGGACTCCGGGGCGGGTTCCGACGCCGCCGGCGCCGCCGCCACTTCAGATGCTTCCGGTTGGGTGCCCCCGTCCTGGGAGGACGTGGTCCGCGAGCACGGCAACCGGGTCTATCGGCTCGCCTACCGTCTCACCGGCAACGCCCACGACGCCGAGGACCTCACGCAGGACGTCTTCGTGCGCGTGTTCCGGTCCCTGGCGGACTACACACCCGGCACCTTCGAGGGCTGGCTCCACCGGATCACGACCAATCTTTTCCTCGACCGCATGCGCCGGCAACAGAAGATCCGGTTCGATGCGCTGCCCGAGGACACCGAGCGGCTGGCCGGGCGCGAGGCGAGTCCCGAGGCGGTCTACGCCGAGGCCCATCTCGACGCCGACGTCGAGGCGGCGCTCGCGGCTCTGCCACCCGACTTTCGGGCCGCCGTGGTGCTGTGCGATATCGAACAGCTCTCCTACGAGGAGATCGCCCAGACGCTCGGCGTGAAGCTCGGCACGGTCCGCAGCCGGATCTCGCGCGGGCGGGCGATGCTGCGGGCGGCGCTGGCGGACCGGGCGCCCCGCACGGCTGATGGCGCCGTGCTGGCCGCCGCCGAGGACGCGGAGGATCTCTACGCCGGTCCCGCGGTTTCCGCCGGCCGAGCCGATGCGCCCGGCATCGCCGGTGTCGAGCATGATCAGACGAACGCGTCGCCCGGGTCGCGCCGCAACCGCGACGACGGGCGTGGCAGGGGCGGGCGGCGGCGTGGAGCCGTCCCCGCCGGAGGCAAGGGTGGTGCTCCCGCGGAGCGGCCCGCGTGACCGAGCACCTCGGCGACCGGGTCTCGCCCCTCATCGATCACCAGCTTGATCACGATGCGCGGGACCGTGCCCTCGCGCATCTCGCCGTCTGTGTGGACTGCCAGCGTGAGGTGGTGGCGCTCCGCCAGGTGAAGGCCCGGTTGGTCGCACTCGACGATCCCGCGCTGCCGGACGACGTCGCCGCGCGGCTGCTGCGTATCGGCGCCGGGATGCCCGGCCCGGCCCGCCCCGATCCTGGCGTACCCGGCGTGGGGGAGCCGTGGCCGAGCCGCAGCACGGTGGGCGATCCCCGCCTCTCGCCCTCGCCGCCGCCCAGCCGGCCCGATGCCACCGGCCACGGCCGGCCCGCGGCGCAGCCGATCGATCGGGTGGCGTCCCGGCGCAGATCGCGCCGCGGATCCGCCGAGGCGTCCGGCCGGACGAGGCACGGGTCCCGGACCGCACCGCGGGGCGCCGGGCGCCGGCAGGGCGCTCGACCGGGTGGGTCGCATGATCGGCTTCGTCGGCCGTCGTCACCCCCGCGGCCCGGCCAGGGCCGCTCGAGCATGCGTCGGACCCTGCTCGGTTCCGCCGCTCTACTGATGATCGCCGTCACCGGCGCCGCCATCTCGGACGGTCGGGGCAACGCCCGGCCGGNCGGTCCCATCGCCGTACCGACCGTTTCCTCGGTGGTCGCTCCAGGCTCCCCGGCCGGTGGCTCACTGCGCCTGATCCCCATGTTCGCGCCGATGAAGGTTTCGTTGCGCCGTTGACGCGGTGTTCCCGGACGTCCGCCGTTGACGAGTACTGAACGTCGCGGAAACATTTGCTCACCCGCCGGGCCTGCGCCGGTCGCATCCGTGCTGCCCCCGTGTTCCCTTCCGGGGGTGCCCGCACGTGGCGGTCATCCCGCCCAGCAGCGGCGACCGCCGGCGCTTTCACCCCCGTCAGGGTGGCGGGCGGATGCTCCCGCGCGATACCTGAAAAGTCTTTTTTCGACTGTTCAGCGGGAGAGGTCTCCTCTGCTCTGATGTGAGGCTTTACCGTGTTACCCGCTCGGAGTCGTTGCGCGGGGCCTCCCAGGACGGAACCGGTTGCCGGTGTTCCGCCGTGTCGCGCGACGAGCGAGTCGGGAGGTCGTGGTGGACGGCAACGACGACAAGGCGGCGATCGCCAGCATGGAACCGGTCGACACGCCGGTCAGGCCGCGGCGCCTCGAACGGTCGTCCGTGGTCATCGACCCGTCCGCCATGCCCGGGTGCGGCGGGACCGAACCGGCCGGGGGACCTCAGCCCGCCGGGCGGTACACCGACGCCGGCGAGCCGTCCGGCCGTTCGGCCCGTACCGATCCCGCGCCCGCCGGCCCCGCGCCCGCCGGCCCCGCGCCCGACCGTGCGACCACCGCACCGTCGGGACTGGCCGGTCGGGCCGCCGGCCTGCCTGTCGCCGGTGATACCGATGCCCCCGTCCCCGCCGGCCCGGCAGCTTCTGCCACTCCGACCGGCCCCGCCGCTCCAGCCGCCCTCGGAGATCCAGCCACCTCGGGGGGTCCTGCCACGTCCGGCGGTCCTGCCACCTCGGGGGGTCCTGCCACCTCGGGCGGTCCCCGCGCCTCCGGCGATCCCCGCGCCTCCGGCGGTCCTGCCGGTCCTGCCGGTCCTGCCGGTCCTGCCGGTGCTGCTGGTGCTGCTGGGCCTGCCTTCCGGGCCGGTGGTTCGGCTCCGGCCGAGCGGGACACCGACCGGCGGTCGGCCGGCCCCGGCGTCCGTGACGAGACGACCATCCCGTCGACGTCGGCGGGGATGCCCGCGAGCCCGCCGCCCCGAAGCCTCAACGGAGCGGCTCCAGCCGCCCGGCCCGCCCCTCGGCCCAGTGCCTTCTCGGCCGAGGAAGCCCCGACCGTCCGGCCCTGCGCGCCTCCGTCCTCGGTACCTCCGCCGGCGGTGTCTCCGCCGATCTCGGGAGCCCGGAGGTCCGCACCGCCGGCGGCGGCCGGCCCGGCCCGGGGCACCCTTCCGGCCCAGGACAGGACGCCGACTCAGGACGCGCTTGCGGCCCAGGGCCCCACGCCCCAGGGCCCCACCCCGCCCCACGGCCCCACGCCGACCTCGAGCGTCCTGCCGACGCAGGGCTCCACGCCGACGTCGGGGGCCGCACGGGCGCACGGGACCGCACCGACGCCGGGGACCGCACCGGCGTCAGGAGCTGCGCCGACGCGTCGAGCGGGGCCGGCGGGAGATCGTGAGCCGGCACCACGAGCCGAGCGCGCACGTGCGGCCGGTACCTTCACCGGCGCTGCGTCGACCGAGGGCCCCGCGCTGCCGCCGGCCGACGGCGCGCTGCCCACCCGGGACGACGCCGGATCGAGGGCGAGCGCCGCCGGCGCGCCGGACGGGCTGGAGGTGCTCGACGGCGTGCACACCAGCGGCGCAGTGGGCTCTCGTGCGGAGCCGGCAGGGTCGGAAACGGCCCGCCAGGATCGGTCGGCTCCGGCTCCGGTAGCGCGTCCCGCGGCCCGCCGGCCTCCGGTGCCGCCGCCCGGCGAGGGCGGGCAGCGCCCGTCTACCGGAGCCCGGCACGGGCGGCACTCCGGCCGCGGTACCGGCGGCCCTGGTGCCACGGCGGCCACCCCGGACGGTGCGGACCGCGCCACCCGGGCCGGCGGCCGGACCTGGAGCCTGCGCACCGGAGCCGAACGGGCCGGAGTCGAACGGGCCGGTGCGGAACGCGGTGGAGCCGCCCGCGACGNGGCCGCCGACCTTCGCGGTGAGTCCGTCGGTGCCCCGACGGCCGCGAGCAGGGTGGAGCGGCCGGCGGTGGCGACGTCGGCGACGGCGGGTGGCCGACAGCCCACGGCTCAGGCCGCGGGGATCTTCACTGGGGTTGCCGGGTCGCGGCCGGTAGCGGGTGACCGCGGCGGGTCGGCGGTGACCGGCGCCCGCGGGCAGGGTGCTGGCCGGGTCACGGAATCCAGGCCGGCTTCGAACGGAGGCACCGGGGCGGGGGTGGGCGTCGCGCCGGCGCGGGAGTCCCGTGGGGGAACCGGATCGGTGACGGCACTGCGTGCCGCGCGGCCCGCGCGGCGCGTCGGGGTCGCCGGCCCCGGTGGGGAGGCGAAGCCGGATCCGCGAGCCGGTGGAGCTGGTGGGGCCGATGGAGCCCGTGATGACGATCGTGACGCCGGCGCCGCGCATCCCGCGTTCCCGGCGCGACGGTCGGCGCCGGGCGGCGGCGCGGGGCCGGGGAGTGCCCCGGTCGTCCTCAGCCGGCGGGTGCTGTTGGCGTGTGTGCTGGTCGCGGGGCTGGTGGGCGGTGCGATCAGCGGCCTTGCCGTCGCCATCACCACGGGCGACACCACCGTCCAGCCGGTGAAGACGCTTGCTGTCGGCAGCCCGGCTCCCGTCACCGACCGCCGCACGGTCGCCGCGATCGCCGCGGCCGCGCTGCCCACGGTGGTGACGGTCGACGTCGGCGGGGTGGGCGACGACGGCAGCGGTGGCACCGGCTCCGGAGTGATCATCAGTTCGGACGGTTTCATCCTCACGAACAACCACGTCATCGCGTCCGCGGTCGCCAGCGGCAGCCCGATCTCGGTGCGCCGCTACCAGGAGTTCGGCCAGATCCAGGCCCAGCTCGTCGGGCGTGACCCGCAGACCGACCTCGCCGTGCTGCGCATTCCCGCCCCGACGCCGTTGCCCGCCGCCACGCTGGGCCAGTCCGGTTCCCTCGTGGTCGGGGCGCCGGTCGTCGCCATCGGGGCGCCGCTGGGTCTGTCCGGGACGGTGACGACCGGCGTCGTCAGCGCCCTGGACCGTAATCCGACCGTGCCGGCCGAGAACGGCAGCGCTCCCACGGTCCTCATCGGCGCGATCCAGATCGACGCGGCGATCAACCCCGGGAACTCCGGTGGCCCCCTGCTCGACGCGCTCGGACAGGTCGTCGGGATCAACGCGGCGATCGCGGCGGTCCCCGGCCACGAGGAGCAGACCCAGAGCGGCAGCATCGGCGTGGGCTTCGCCATTCCGGTGGACTTCGCGCGTTCCGTCGCGCAGGAGCTCATCGCAACCGGTCGGGCCACCCATCCCTACGTCGGCGCCTCGGCCGCCACCGTCACCGCGGGGGAGGCGACGGCGACCGGCGGGGTGCCCGGTGCCCGGCTGGTGAGCCTCGTTCCCGACGGCCCGGTGGCCCGGGCGGGCCTGCGGGTCGGCGACGTCATCACCCGGATCGACACGAATACGATTCGNGGGACGAACGATCTGCTTGTGGCGGCCCGACTGCACCGGGTGGGCGACAAGGTCAGGGTCACCTACGTGCGCGGCGGTGCCACCGCAACCACCCAAATGACACTCCAGGAACAACAGAACTGAGCATTGGACATCTTTTCGTTGCCCAGGAGTTCCGCGCGNCAACATGGGGAGAGGTACGCTCAGCCGGTGTTCAACGGTGTCGGGTGGGGTGAAGTCGTCGTCCTGCTGCTGATCGGCCTGTTCGTCTTCGGCCCGGACAGGCTGCCCAAGGCGGCCCGGGATGCGGGGCGCATGCTCCNCCAGCTCCGGCAGATGGCCAACGGCATGCGCAACGATCTCCGGTCCGAGCTTGGCCCGGAATTCGCCGATCTCGACATCCGGGATCTGCATCCGAAGACCTTCGTCCGCAAGCACCTGTTCGAGGACGAGCCCCCGCTCCCGCCGTACCTGACGAAGCGGACCGCGCTGGACGCGCTGCTCCTTGGCGACGACACGCCCGCGACCCCGTCGCTGACGAAGTCTGCCCTGCCGAAGGACGTCTCCCGCGAGCCCGGCCGCCCCGTCGACCCCCCCGCGCCGTCGGCCCCGGCAACGCCCGCGCTGCTGTCGAAGTCGTCGCCCTCCAAGGCGACTGCCTCCCGCGCCGTCCCGCCCCAGCCCACCGTCCAGCCGGACGCCGCCCCCTTCGATCCCGACGCCACCTGAGCCCTCTCTCCCCGCGGCCGACCAGGCCCCTGGGCGTTGCCCCGGGCTGGCGGTCACCGCAGCCGGACGCGTGGTGCAAGAGACAGCTTCTGCCCTGTCGTCGGCGCGGCCGGCGAAACCTGCTGCGCCACGCGCCCTCCGATGGCGGGCGTCAGCCCATCGCCGCCCCGGATGGATCAAAGCCCTGACCTGCGAAGTTGCACCACCGCCGAACC